>JBFXAS010000102.1:0-16110 GCA_050184075.1 Gemmatimonadales bacterium | reverse complement strand
ATTCCTTATGCGGAACCCCCAGTCGAAAGCGGACGCCGCGCCGGGAACGCCGCTGGCGGATCCCGCGTCAGCGGCGAGCGGCTCGGTCGACCAGTGGGTCCCCCTGGTCTACGCCGAGCTTCGCGCTCTGGCCCGCCGGGCCCGGCGGCACGAGCGCGACGACCAGGCGATCACGACCACCGCACTGATCCACGAGGCGTACCTCAAGCTCAACACCTCGCGAGAGCGGACCTGGGCCCGGTCGCACTTCTTCGCGGTCGCCTCCCGAGCCATGCGTCAGGTCCTCGTCGACCTGGCCCGCAGTCGCAACGCCGCCAAGCGAGCACCCGGGCTTCGCGCCCTGTCGCTCGAGGAGAGCCTGGTCGTCGATCGCCGCGCCGAGGGGCTGGTGGCGCTGGACGAGGCGCTCGAGCGGCTGGCCGAGCTGAGCCCCCGGCTCGTGCAGGTGGTCGAGTTCCGCTTCTTCGGTGGGTTGAGCGAGGCCGAGACCGCGACGGCGCTGGGCGTGACCTCGCGAACGGTCCGGCGCGACTGGGTCAAGGCCAAGGGATGGCTGCAGCAGGCCCTGACGGACGAGCCGGACGCGGACGAGCCGGGATGAAGGCGCCAGCGCTGGACACCTGGCGTCGGTTGGAGCCGATTCTCGACGCAGCGCTCGATCTCGCACCCGAGGCACGAGAGCGATTTCTCGATCGGGCCTGCGGGCAGGACGCCCAGCTCCGGAGCGCCGCAGGCCGCTGGCTTCGGGCAGCCGAGGAGACCTCCGAACTGCTCCGGGACTCGGCCGCGGACTACGCCGAGCCCTTGCTCTCGAGCCCCGCCCTAGCCGCCGGCACCAAGATCGGGGCGTACCGAGTCGGGAAAGAGCTGGGCCGCGGCGGGATGGGCGCGGTCTACCTGGCCGAGCGCGACGACCCCGACCTGCCGCTCAAGGTGGCGCTCAAGGTGCTGCCGCCCGGACTCGACAGCGACCCCGAGCTCACGCGGCGACTGACCGCCGAGCGCCGGATCCTCGCGGGCCTCGAGCATCCCCATATCGCCAGACTGCTCGATGGCGGGTTGCTGCCCTCGGGCTCACCCTGGTTCGCGATGGAGCTGGTCGGGGGCGAGCCGCTGCTGGCGTATTGCGACGCCCGCCGGCTCACGGTCGAGGAGCGGCTTCGCTTCTTCCTGCAGATCTGCGAGGCGGTGCAGCATGCCCACCAGAACCTGGTGGTCCATCGCGACCTCAAGCCGTCGAACGTGCTGGTCACCCGCCAAGGCGTGGTCAAGCTGCTCGACTTCGGAATCGCGAAGCTGCTCGGGCCCGACCAGCCGTCCGGCGCCGAGGTAACCCGCACGCTGCAGAGACCGCTGACCCCGGAGTACGCCAGCCCGGAACAGATCCGCGGCGAGCCGCCGTCCACCGCGGCCGACGTCTACTCGCTGGGTGTCGTGCTCTACGAGCTGCTGACCGGTCAGCGCCCCCTCCGCCTGGCGCACCTCCCTCCCCACGAGTGGGGCCGCGCCGTCCTGGATCTCCCTCCACGTCCACCATCGGCCGTCGTTGAGCCGGGCAGCGAGGCGGCCCCGGCCCGCGGCGTCTCGCCGGAGCGATTGCGCCGGCGGCTCCGCGGCGACCTCGACCTGATCGCGCTCACCGCCCTCCGCAAGGAGCCCGAGCGCCGCTACTCGTCGGTGGAGCGCTTGGCGGAGGACGTGCGCCGCCACCTCGACCGCCTCCCGATCGCCGCCCGGCGCGACAGCTGGTGGTATCGGGCCGGCAAGGTGGTGTCCCGTCATCCGGTCGTCGTCGGGCTCGCGGCCACCTTGCTGCTGACCCTCACCGCCTTCGTGCTGACGACCCTGGCCCAGTCCGGCGCGCTCAGGGAGCGCACCGCCCAGGCGGAGCAGGTGGTGGAATTTCTCACCGGCCTGTTCGAGGCCTCCGATCCCGACGCGTCCGGCGGGGCGACCGTCACGGCGCGCCAGCTGCTCGAGCGCGGCTCTCGAAGCCTGGAGCAATCCCTGGCCGACAACCCGACCCTTCGCGCCGAGATGCTCCGAACCGTCGGCGTGCTCCACCACCGTCTCGGTGACTACCCCGAGGCGCGGCGCCTGCTCGAGCGGGCGAGCGTCGTGCTGGATTCGGTCGGCGCGAGGCCGCTCGATCGAGCCGGCGTGGAAGCCGGGATCGCCTCGGTGCTGCTCGACCAGGGCGAATTCGCCGCGGCGGAGTCGGTGGCGCGACGGGTGTTGACCAGCCGCCGGCGCGCGCTCGACGCCGGCGACCGGCGGGTGACCGACGCGATGACGAACCTCGCCGCGATTCTCGAGAGGACCAGCCAGGCCGACGAGGCGGACTCGCTCTACGCACGCGCGCTCGCGATCGAGCGCCGCCGGGGCGATCAGTCGGCGGTGGCGGGGACGCTGGGCAACCTGGGAGTCTTTCGCCTGGCACGGGGCGACCCGGCCGAGGCCACGAAGCTCCTGGAGGAGGCCGTCGCGATCGATCGGGCACTCCACGGCGAGGAGCACACTCGAACCGCGACCGACCTGCAGAACCTGGCCGCCGCCCTGAGCCAGGCCGCGGCCTTCGACTCGGCGGAGCGACTGCTCGAGCGGGTCGTCGAGATCCGCGAGCGGCTGCTTGGCCCCGACCATCCGCTCGTGGCCAACGCGCTCGCCCTGCTCGCGGGGGCGGTGGGTGGCCGCGGCCGACTCGATTCCGCCGCCACCCTCGAGCGCCGGGTGCTCGAGCTGCGCCGGGCCGCGCTCGGAGAGGCGCATCCCAAGGTGGCGGAAGCGTGGAACAGCCTCGCGGTGGGCGCCTATCGGCGCAGTCGCTACCAGGAAGCGGCGGCCCACATCGAGCGGGCCGTGGCGATCTGGCGTGGCACGCTCGGCGAGAGCCACCCGACCTTCCTGACCGGGTTCAACAACCTGGGAGCGATCCGGCGGGCGGCCGGCGACCTCGCCGGCGCCGAGCCGGTGCTTCGCGAGGCCTTGGCGCTCCGGCGCCGCGTCTTGGGCGACGACCACCAGGACGTGGCCCAGACCCTCAACAACCTCGGGCAGCTGCTGGACGCGGCCGGTCGTCCGACCGAGGCGCTCGACGCGTTGGTCGAGGCGGAGCGGATCTACCGCGCGCGCCTCGGCAGCAGCCACGTCCGGGTGGCCGACGTTCTGGTGAACCGGGGCAAGCTGCTGTGCGAGACCGGACGCGAGGTTGCCGGCGAGGAGGCGACGCGGGAGGCCGTCGCTCTGCGGCGAGCTGCTCTCGATCCCGCGAGCGTCGCCCTGGCCGAGGCCGAGGGGGAGTGGGCGATCTGCCTGGCGGCGCGAGGCCGGCAGGCTCAGGCCGAGTCCCTGCTGGCGACCGCGATCCCGCGGGTGGAGGCTCAACTGGGCACTGACGCGACCGGAAGCCGACGGCTGCGCGATGCCCTCCGGAAGGTCCGCACGCACCGAGACTGAGTCGCCGTGCGCGGCAGCGGCCCGGTAGGCGGCTGACGACGCGCCGCTCCCATCAACGAGCGAGGGCCGTGGCCGCCGCCGCGAGCGCTCGGGACGTGCCCAAGCCAAGCCCCACGATCCGACCCGATCGGCCGATCAAGTAGACCGTCGCCGGATGGCCGACGTCGCCGGTCGTCGAATCCCGCTCGATCCGGACCCGCCAGCGCTCCAGCGTCGCGAGCACCGAGTCGACCGACCCGGAGAGCATCAGCTCGTCCTCAGCCATCCCCCAGCCCTCGGCGATGCTGGGCAGCCGCTCCGGTGTGTCACGCCAGGGGTCCACGGTCACCACGACGGCCACCGCTCCGCTCGCACGACGCGCGTCGAGCACCCCGCGCACCTGCGCCGGGCAGATCGCGGTGCAGTGCGCGAACGCGAAGGTGAGCAGCACCGGCCGGCCGGCGAACTGGGTCAGGCTGACCGCCCGTCCGTGCTGGTCAACGAGCGCGAGCGGCGGAGCAGGACGATCCACCGCCGCGACCCCCGGCAGGGAGTCCGGAAGCCAGGCGGCACCGCGACCCTCCGCGGCAGCTACCCGCGCGCCGGCCGCCGCGAGACCGATCACCACGAGCGCGGCCGTCGCCACGAGAACAGTCTGCCCACCCCACCCGCCGGCCATGCGACTGAGCCCCGCGACGAGCGGTCGTCCCCACACCACCAGCAAGACCCCGAGCATCCCGATCGGCTCGCCGATCAGCACCAGCCACCCGGTGGCGCCGGGCAGCCCGTCGGGACCGGCGTTGAAGCACACCTCGCGGGTTCGGGCGAGCCACGCCGGATCGTTCGGGGCCGGCCAGAGCGCGAGCGCCCACCACGCCGCCGTCACCACCAAGATGGCACCAAGCCCGATCACCGGCCCCCAGGACTCGCGCCGCCCAGCAGACACCTCGCTCACCCAGCCCTCCCTTCGAACGAACACCACCACGACGACGGAATAGAGCGTGAACGCCGCCGGGGACGCCAGCCACCCGGGCGGCGCCCCCGCCCCCGGCGACGCTCACCGAGCTCGGATGGTCGACTCGGCGATCCCGGAGACGTGCCCGTCCCGCGACCGCCCCAGAGGCCCGCCAAGGACGACCCGCATAGGCATCGGAGCCCTCGTGAAGGACGACGCTTGGCAGTTGACAGATGAGAAGGTGACCCGCTGTCCGGAAGAATCGTTGACCTCTCAATGAGGATCTCGTCATCATCCGGGCCGCCAAACGGGCGCCGGCGAATCGACGCGAGACGCGACCACGAGCGGAGACCGGCTGCCCGGTGGACGCCGCGCCCGCCAGGCGCTATCGTCGGCCGGACTCACTCCTCGAGCCGATGACCCATGCCCGCTCGCGATCTCCTGGTGCTCTCGCTCGCGCTGCTGACCGGCGCCCCCACTCCGGCCGCGACGCCCCGCTTCAGCATCTCCTTTCCGGACGAGCGGAGCCAGGAAGCGCTCGACGGACGGCTGCTCCTGATGCTCTCCGCCGACACAGTGGGCGAGCCCCGCTTCCAGGTGAGCGACGCGGTCTCCACCGCCCAGATCTTCGGGATCGACGTCGACGCCATGCGCCCCGGTCAGCCCAGGACGATCGACGCCTCGGTCTTCGGCTATCCGCGACCGAGCCTCTCCGCGCTGCCCGCCGGTCGCTATCGGGTGCAGGCGCTGCTCAACCGATACCAGACCTTCCAGCGGAGCGACGGCCACACCGTCAAGCTGCCGCCGGACCGCGGCGAAGGGCAGCAGTGGAGTCGGAAACCGGGCAACCTGTTCAGCACCCCGGTCACCATCGACTACCACCCCGCCCGGGGCGGCACCGTCCGGATCACCATGGATCAGGAGATCCCGCCGATTCCCGATCCGCCCGAGACCGACTACATCAAGCACGTTCGGATCCAATCGAAGCGGCTCACCGAGTTCTGGGGCACGCCGATGTACCTCGGGGCACACGTGCTCCTGCCGGAAGGCTTCGACGGCCACCCCGAGGCCCGCTATCCCCTCGTGGTGAATCACGGCCACTTCCCGTACGACTTCGGCGGCTTCAGGCCCGAGCCGCCCGACACCACCATCCCGTGCGATTACAGCGCCCGCTTCCGACTGGCCTGCTACAACCGGATCCAGCAGGAGGCGGCGCACCAGTTCTTCCGCGACTGGACCGGACCCGGCTTTCCGCGCGTGCTCCTGATCGAGATCCAACATCCGACGCCCTTCTACGACGATTCCTACGCCGTCAACTCGGCCAACAACGGCCCCTACGGCGACGCGATCATGTACGAGCTGATCCCGGAGATCGAGCGGCGCTTTCGGGGACAGGGCGCCGGTTGGGCCCGCTTCACCTATGGCGGGTCGACCGGGGGATGGGAAGCGATGGCCGTGCAGCTGTTCTACCCCGACGAGTTCAACGGCGCCTGGATCGCCTGCCCCGATCCGATCGACTTCCGGGCCTACACGGTGGTCGACCTCTATCGCGATCGGAACGCGTACTACGACGAGGGGCCGTTCAAGCGGACCCCGCGCCCGGGAATGCGGAACTACCTCGGTCAGGTCTCCACCACGCTCGAGCAGGCCAACCATCGCGAGCTCGCCCTCGCCACCCGCGGCCGCTCGGGCGAGCAGTGGGACATCTGGCAGGCCGTCTACTCGCCGGCCGGACCGGACGGCTACCCCAAGCCGATCTGGGACAAGCGGACCGGCGAGATCGATCCGGAGGTCGCGTCCTACTGGCGCGAGCACTACGACCTGTCCTACATCCTCCGCCGGGACTGGGCCAGGCTCGCGCCGAAGCTCCGAGGCAAGCTCAAGATCTACGTCGGTGACATGGACAACTACTACCTGAACAACGCGGTCTACCTGGTCGAGGACTTCCTCACCAAGGTGACCCCGCCTGCCGACGCGGAGTTCGGGTACGGCGATCGGGCGGAGCACTGCTGGAACGGGGATCCAACCCGTGCGAACGCCTATTCCCGACTCCGGTACCATCAGATGTTCATCCCGCGGATCATGGAGCAGATCCGGCGGAACCACCCGGCCCGCGTCGACACGTTGAGCTGGCGCTATTAGGGAGCCGATCTCGCCGCGACGGCCAGTCTGAAGCTCCCCTCAGGAACCCGGGGCGCGCAGTCGGCTCCTGTCCCGTCTCGACCCCGGGCCGAGCCTTCCCGGAGGGCGGGACAGGGTCACACTCCTCGCCCGGGATGCCAGGGCACCGGCGAGTATCTTGCATCGACAACCTGGGTCATCGAAGCGGGTGAGGCCAACTCGTCGTTCAGCCTGGGGACGCTGCCATGACCACCGCCGCCAGCCTCTGGTACAAGCGCGCGTACGACGCGGTGAATCACCGGCTCCAAACGGTGGCCGGCGGGAGGCTTGCCGACTGGTGCCGGCCGACCTGGATCTCGCTCTTGTTGACCGAGCGCTGCAACGCGCGCTGCGTCCATTGCGACATCTGGCAGAATCGCGGCAAGGAGGACGGGCCGACGCTCGACCAGTGGAAGACCGCCCTCACGGATCTTCGGCGCTGGCTGGGCCCGGCGCACGTCTGCCTGACCGGTGGCGAGGCGCTCCTGGTCCCGCACACGATCGAGGTCGTGCGCCACGCCGTCGACCTGGGCCTGATCGTCGAAGTGCTCACCCACGGCTACTGGGGCGACCAGACCCGGATCGAAGCCTTGGCCCGAGCGAATCCCTGGCGGATCACCGTGTCGCTCGACGGGCTCGGCCCGACGCACTCCAAAGTTCGCGGCCGCGAGGGCTTTTTCGAGCGCACCCGGCAGAGCCTCGAGACCATGACCCGACTTCGCCGGGACGAGGGGCTCGGCTACTCGATCCTCCTCAAGACGGTGGTCATGCGACACAACGTCGATCAGCTGGAGCCGCTGGCGAGCTTCGCCAAGTCGGAAGGCATGGAGATCTTCTATCAGCCGATCGAGCAGAACTACAACACGGCGGAGGACCTGGACTGGTTCGAGCAGAGCGACAACTGGCCGGATGATCGGAGCCAGGTGGTCGCCGCGGTGCAGCGCTTGATCGAGCTCAAGCGTCGAGGGTTTCCGATCGCCAACGGATTCCGGCAACTCGAGGTGATGATCCCGTACTTCCAGGATCCCCGGGCCAGCCAGGTCGAGGTTCGGCAACACACCGCCCATCATCCTCACCGTGCGTGCTCGGCGCTGGGCCTGCTCCAGGTGCAGTCCAACGGCGACGTCTCGGTCTGCGTCTCGGCACCACCGGTCGGCAACATCAAGACGCGGTCCCCACGGGAGATCTGGAACAACCGGCCGAAGTGGTGGCGTGGCGGATGCTGTCTCGAGCGTTTTGGCGACACAGGTGTGCCGCTCCCGCCACCGACCGAGGCCAGCAGCCGCGAGGCGCGACTGCCGTGACTTCCCGAAGGACCTTCGTGACCGCGGCATTGGCGGGCACCGCGACCGCCATCGCGTGTCGGAGGGAAGCGCCTGCCCCCGGCGGATCTGGCGCGCCGAGCGGCTCCGAGGACCGAGCCTGGGCGGCGATCCGAGGACAGTTCGAGGTCGATCCAGCCGTCACCTACCTCAACAACGCGAGCCTCGGCCTGCCACCTCGTCCCGTGGCCGTGGCGGTGGCCGGGGGGTATCGGCTTCACTCGCGCGACCCCCTTCACGCCAAGCACCAGCTCTCGCGGATCGTCGCCGAGGAGTCGATTCCCGCCCTCGCCCGGCTGTTGGGCGTCGAGCCGGACGAGCTCGCCCTGACGCGAAACGCCACCGAGGCCCTGCACCTCCAGACCGTGGGACTCCTGCTCGCCCCGGGTGACGAAGTCGTCACCACCACCCAGGAACACCCGGCCGGGATCAAGCCCTGGCGCTATCGCGCCGCCCGGGGAGGCGTGGTCGTGAAGGAGGTCTTCATCCCAAGCCCATTCGGCGATGCCGAGGACGTGGTCGGTCGGCTCCGCGAGGCGATCGGACCCCGAACCAAGGCGCTGGCGTGCTGCCACGTGACCCGGGGTGGTCACCTCTATCCGGTCCGGGAAGTCTGCGAGCTGGCGCGGGAGCGCGGTCTGGCGAGCCTGATCGACGGCGCCCAGGCGGTGGGGATGTTCCCGGTCGACCTCCGCGCGTTAGGCTGCGACGCCTATTCCGCGAGTCTCCACAAGTGGCTCCTCGGCCCGGTCGGCACCGGGGTCTGGTTCCTTCGTCGCGACGCGCGGCCGCGCTGGCGCTCCGCGTTCGAGCCCGATCCGACGATCGACCAGCCCGGGCTCGCGCCAGGCGGCACCGCCGATCTTCCCTTGCGGGCGGCGATCGCCACGGCGGTCCGGTTCGCCGAGCGGATCGGGCTTCGGGCGATCGAGAGCCGCTGCCGGTACCTGTCCGACCACCTCAAGCGCCGGCTCGCTGCGATCCCCGCCGCCCAGTTGGTGAGCGGCCCGACCCCGCGGACCTCGGCGCCCGGCTCGACCATCTTCGTTCTGGGCCCGCTCGACCCGTTCACGGCGGTGGCCACACTGGACGAGCGTCGGCTCCACATCGACGAGCACGTCCGGGACGGCCACCCGGCGTTCCGGATTTCCACCCACTACTACCACACCACCGAGGAAGTCGATCGCGCGGTCGAGAGCCTCGCGGGCCTGCTTCCGACCTAGGCGCGCCGACGACGGGGCGGTCGCCGCGCTCGACGCCCGGCGCCGGACACCCGCCAGGCGGCCGACTCGGCAAGCAGGAGCGAGACCAGCCGCTTGCCCGCGGGGCCGAGAGGTCGATCGGTTCGGTTCACCAGGAGCGGCGTAAACCGGTATCGCGAGCCACCGCGGTAGTCGAGCTCGCGGAGGACGCCCTGACGGAGCGGGTCGGCCACCAGGAAGGTGGGCATCCACCCGAAGCCGAGGCCCTTCGCGAGCGCCTCTCGCTTGGCCGCGAAGTCGGAGAGATAGAAGACCCGCTCGCCGCCAAACATGTGCTGGTCGCCGCCGCGCTCGCTCGAGTCCTGCACCGAGAGCTCGACGTGCTCGTGCAGGTCCGTAAGGGCCACGCCACGGCGGCTTGCGAGCGGATGGGCGGCGGAGACACAGAGGACGCATTCGACCTCGGGCAGCGCCTCGGCTCGGAGATTGGGATGCGACTCGAAGTCCTTCACCACCATCAGGTCGGCGTCCGCCTTCTCGAACCAGTACTGGACCCCACGAAGGAACTCCACCCGGAGCTGGATCCGGGTCGGCACCCGCTCGTCGACCAGCGCCTTCAGGGCGGCGAGCACCGGGTCGAGCGGAATGATCCCATCGAGGATCACGGTGAGGCGCGGCTCCCACCCCTCGACGAACTGGCGGGCCAGCGCAGCGAGCTGCTCCGCCTGGGCGAGCACCCGCCGGCCTTCGGCGAGCAGCGCCTCCCCCGCCGGCGTGAGTCGGATCCGGTAGCCCGACCGATCGACCAGGGACAAGCCGAGCTGGCTCTCGAGCCGCTTGACCTGGTAGCTCACCGCCGATTGCACCTTGTTGAGGCGGGACGCGGCCCGAGCCACCGTGCCTTCCCGGACCACGGCGTCGAGGGCTTCGAGGGCGTCGAGGTCGAGGTTCATCTCGTTCGAAATCCTGGATGATGTCTAGCCAAAATCTACGCTTTTTCTTCGCGCGGACGAGCCTTAGCGTAGAAGGTCCCTCACCGGAGCGCCCCTTGAGCCAAGCCAACCCCCTCGGCCTCCGAGGGATCGAGTTCACCGAGTTCGCGGGACCGACGATCGCCGATCTCGATCGACTGTTCCTCGCCTTCGGCTTCTCCAAGCTGGCCCGGCACCGCACCCGCGCGATCAGCCACTACCGGCAGCACGACATTCATTTCCTCCTGAATGCCGAGCGGGGTGGGTTCACGGCCGAGTTCGCCAAACGCCACGGGCCCTCGATCGCCTCGATGGGGTGGCGGGTGGACGACGCCGACCAGGCCTTTGCCGAAGCGGTCCGCCGGGGTGCCAAGCCGGCGACCGACGCCCGGAAGGACCTCCCCTTTCCCGCCCTCTACGGCATCGGCGACAGCCTGATCTACCTGATCGATCGATTCGGCGACCGCGGGACGATCTACGAAACCGAGTTCGTTTCTCTCGAGCAGCCCGAGCTCCGGCAGGACAAGGGCTTCCTCGGCATCGATCACCTGACCAACAACGTTCCCGCCGGGTCGATGGAGACGTGGGCGAAGTTCTATCGGGAGGTCTTCGGCTTCACCGAGGTCCGGTACTTCGACATCAAGGGCGCCAAGACCGGCCTCACCTCGCACGCGCTCCGCTCGCCCGATGGAAGCTTCTGCATCCCGATCAACGAGCCCAAGTCGGACAAGGATCAGATTGCCGAGTACCTCCGCGAATACGATGGCCCCGGGGTCCAGCACCTGGCCTTCCTCACCGACGATATCCTGGCCTCGCTCGACGCCCTCGAGGGCAGTGGGATCGAGACGCTCGACATCGATCCGGACTACTACGTCGAGGCCTTCGAGCGGGTCCCGGTCGTCAGGGAGGACAAGGAGCGGATCAAGAATCACCAGGTCCTGGTCGACGGCGACGCCTCGGGCTACCTGTTGCAGATCTTCACCCGCAATCTGATCGGCCCGATTTTCATCGAGATCATCCAGCGGGTGAACAACCTCGGTTTCGGCGAAGGCAACTTCAGCGCGCTGTTCCGCTCCCTCGAGAAGGACCAGGAGCGGCGGGGCGTGCTCTAACGTGGGGGATCACGAGATGACGATCGAGCGGATTCACCACGTCGCCTACCGATGCCGCGACGCCAAGGAGACGGTCGAGTTCTACCGCGACGTCCTCGGCATGGACTTCCTCCTGGCGATCTCCGAGGATCGGGTGCCCTCGACCAAGGAGCCCGATCCCTACATGCACGTCTTTCTCGACGCGGGGATGGGGAACGTCCTCGCCTTCTTCGAGATTCCCAATTCCCCGCCGATGGGGCGCGACCCGAACACCCCCGCCTGGGTGCAGCACATCGCTTTCAAGGTGAGTGACCTGCCCACCCTGCTCGCGGTAAAGGAGCGGGCCGAGCGGCGGGGGCTCGAGGTGGTGGGGCCGACCAACCACGAGCTCTTCCAGTCGATCTACTTCTTCGACCCCAACGGCCACCGGATCGAGCTCGCCGCCGACACCTCGACGCCCCAGATGCTCGAGCGGCTCAAGGCGATCGCGCCGAAGATGCTGGACGACTGGACCCGTACCAAGACGACCGTTCGAGACGCCGCCTGGGTTCATTCCCGGGAGATGGGCACGCCCGTCTAGGCCGACCGCTTGCCTGGAGGGTCGGCGAACCCAGGCGCGAGCGGCCGGGGTGAACCCGGCCGCGCCGCGCTCGGGGTGTGATCCGGGGCCTGGTCTCTGATCGCTGTCCCGGGCTATCCGCCGAGCTGACGGCCGGGTTGTTCGGGGGTGCCCTGGGTCAACATCCGCTCGGCGAAATCCGCCCGCTCCTCGAGCTCCGCGACCCGGTCCTGCAGCCCGTCCATCTCCGAAAGCCTGGCCCGGAGGTGCTCCACCTCCTCCTTGAGAGCCGGATCCGCAGAGCCCAGCTCGAGCCGTCGGGCCCAGGCGCGGACCAGGGGCCACAGCAGGAGGCCGCCGACCAGGATGCCAAGGATCGCCATGATCAGCTCGGGCGGCGGATCGCCCGATCCCGCGACGACTTGCGTCAGAGGTTCGAGGAATGGGAGGGGCAGGATCGGGAGAGACATGGCCGGCTCGGCGCGAAGGAGAACGGCCCGAGAAGGCCGATTGAGTCGGATCACTCCGCCAGCGACCTACGCCCCGACGTTGCAGGATGTTTCAGGACAATGTCGCCGGACGACACGGAGCGCCCGGCCGGACCTCTCGGCCGTCACAATCGAGGGGCCGCCCTCGTCGGGTGAAGGGTGCCCGGCCGGCCAGCTTCTGCCGGCGCCAATGCCATGTCGGTAGATTCCGGCCCGAGGCCGACGGTCACCGGCCACTAGGTTATCGGTCCTTTCGCCCCGAGCCCGCGAGGAGCTTTCCATGCGCATCTTGATCGTCACCGCCACCCTGGCGCTCGCCGCCGCGTTGCCGGCCCGCGCCCAGCACGACGAGCACCACGCCCCGAACTGGCCGCTCTCCGACATCGCCAAGCTGCAGTCGCAGTACTACGGCTGGTCCGTCAAGGCGGCCGAGCAGATGCCGGAGGCCGACTTCTCGTTCAAGCCCACGCCCGAGGTCCGCTCCTTCGGCGAGATCGCCGGCCACCTGGCCAACGCGAATTACGCCTTCTGCGCCACCGCGAAGGGCGAGAAGAGCCCGCAGACTGCCAACTACGAGAAGGAAACCAGCAAGGCCGCGATCGTGGCCGGCATGAAGGCGGCCCAGGAGTACTGCGACCAGGCCCTCGAGAGCATCTCGCACGAGCGCTCGATGGAAGAGGTGACGCTTTTCGGGCTGAAGGGCACGGTCAACTGGGTGATGGCCTTCAATCTCGCCCACAACAGCGAGCACTACGGCAACCTGGTCACCTACCTGCGAATGAAGGGATTGGTGCCACCCTCGAGCCAGGGCAACTGACGCTCGGCACCGAGACCGCCTCAGAGACGAAGCCCGGCGTCTCGGACGCCGGGCTTCGTCGTTGTTCGCCGGGGAGGCTAGCGGATCTTCGGCGCTACGAACGGCCCCGCCTTCACCGATTCGATGGCCCCGTCCGGGCCCGGCACCAGGTCGAGCTGGAAGCCGCCTTCGAGCATGACGAGGTGAGTCGGCGTCGTGAACACGGCCTCGCCCTTCGGGGTGAACTCACTGTGCACGAAGACCTTCCCGTTCTCGCGAGAGATCGTGATCGTCACCGGCACGGGCTTGTCGGTCTGGTAGGCGCCAAGAGCCCGTTCCACAGCCGCCGAGTCCACCGCGACCGCCTCGATCTCCCTCGGGCCGTACTCGGGCCAGCCGTACTCCGCCGCGATGGCGTAGAGGATCTCCTGCATCATCGGCGGCCCGCCGTCACTGTTCACCATCACCGCGGCACCCTGACCCGTCTCGGGAAAGTAGATCAGCTGAGCGTGAAAGCCTTCGTCGGCGCCGCCATGCCCGAAGTTGAAGCCCAACCCGCTGCCCTCGAGGAAAGGGCCGAGCCCCGTGGGCTCCTTCTGTACCGTGAGCATCTCGGTCGCGGTCTCTTGCTTCAGCAGGCTGTTCGGCTGCCCGGCCCGCGACTCGGCGATGGCGATGGCCCATTGGAGCAGCTCGGTCGGATTGGTCCAGAGTCCGGCGGCCGCCATCTCCGGGTAGACGTGCCAGCGCCCCGGCACCATGGTACCGTCCTGATGGTGGGCGGCCGAGGTCTCGCTGATGCGTGAGGCGGGGATCGGCTGCTCGTAGGTGCTGAGCGTCATGCCGGCGGGATCGAAGACCAGCTCCCGGGCGAGCGCCGGGAACGGCTTGCCCCCCACGTCGGTCACCAGAAGCTGCATGATGGTGGTGCCGCCACCCGAGTAGCGCCAGATCGCGCCGGGGGTGGTGTCGACCCGCACCGGACCCGTGTTGGCCGGCTTGGCGCCGTCGAGCACCTGCGGCACAGTCGGGATCGAGTCCGTCACCTCGTAGCCAGGGAAACCGTGGACCGTGAGCCCCGCGTTGTGCGACACGATCCGCCGCAGGGTGACCTTCTCCTTCGCCGTAAAGCGGTTCTCGGGCAGCTTCCAGCTGGTGAGGTAGTCGTTGACGTTCTCGTCGAGCGTGAGCTTGCCCTGCTCCATCAGCCGGAGCATGATGGTCGCCGCCACCGGCTTGCTGATCGAGCCGGCCTCGAAGAGGGTGGTCGGCGTGACGGAGTCGTTGGTCCCCGCTTCCCTGACCCCATAGCCCCGAGCCCAGACGATCCGGCCGCTGTCGGCCACGGCGATGGTGACGCCGGGGGTGTGGTACTTGGCCATCCGGTCCGAGAGCTGATAGGCGTCGACCGGCCGGCCCTTGACCTGCACGGCGCGCCGGAGCCCCGACTCGACGCGGGCGATCCGCTGCTCGCCCCCGGCGCTCGAGCCGGGCTGCGCGGTGGGCGCGCAGCTGGCGAGACTGAGGACGAGCGAGAGCAGACCGATCTGCCGCATGGAGGCTCCTCTGGTTGGGGTCCGGGCTGTCATACGGCCTCGGCCCTGCCGAGTTTCGAATCAGACGGTGTACGCCGCGGGGCCGCCGCGAGCGGTGAGCTTGCCCGCGCGCACCAGCGCCACCACGTCCGCGAGGTCCTCGAGCAGCGCCGGCGCGACGGCGGCGTGGCCGGCGTTGAGCAACACGATCAGCCCGGGCGGCTCGGCGAGCGGTCCGAAGGCCCAGCCCCGCCGGCTCATCTCCTGGCTCACCGCCGTCATGTCCACCGTGGTCGACCCGAACGCGAAGCCCGCCCCTTCCGGCTCGCCGTACACTTCGAGACCGTCGATCGCCGCGATCGCGGGCAGGAGGCGGTCGCGGGTCTCCACCATCGCGCGCACCCGGTCCTGGAAGCCGGCGTACCCGAGGTGGCGCATCACCGCCCAGGCCGAGGCGATCGGGCCGCCGCCGCGCGAGCCGGCGAAGCTCGAGGTGGCGTAATGGCCCACCGGCCAGTCGTCGAACTCGTAACGCTGGTGGCGGAGCAGCTCCCCGCTCCGGAGCAGGAGCGCCGAGCACCCGTGAAAGGCGTAGCCGTACTTGTGGAGGTCGATCGAGACCGAGCGGAGCGCGGGCACCGAGTAGTCGAACGCGGGCACCCGTCGCCCGAGGTCGCGCACGAAGGGCAACACCATGCCGCCGACGCAGGCATCGGCGTGGAGCCAGAGGCCGTGGCGCTCCGCCAGCGCGCCCAGCTCCGGGATCGGGTCGACCACGCCGTAGCCGTACGACGGCGCCGAGCCGACCAGCATGATCGTGTCGTCGTCGATCGCGGCGGCCATCCGCTCGGGATCGGCGCGATAGCCGGCCCCCACCGGGACTCGGACGGTGCGCATGCCGAGCACGTCGGCGGCCTTGTCGAAGGCCGCGTGCGCGGTGCGGGTGGCCACCAGGGTCGGGCGCCGCGCGCTTGGCCGGCGCTCCCTCGCCCATCGGTGGGCCGTCTTGACCGCGAGGAAGATGCTCTCCGTTCCGCCGGTGGTGATGCTGCCGGCGGCCCCCGGCGGCGCGCGGAAGAGCCGGAGCAGGGTCGCCACCACCTCCGCCTCGAAACGCCGGAGGCTCGGATAGGCGATGGCCCCGTAGATCGCGTTGGCGCCGAGATAGGCGGCGAAGGCGTCCCGCGCCAGCGCCGTCGTCTCCGCGTCCGCGACGTAGGAGGCGCGCAGATTCTTCGGATCGTCCCAGCGGGCGTCTCCCGCGTGCGCCTCGGTCAGCTCGGCCCGGACCCGGGCGACGGGAACGGGGTCGTCGAAGAAGCGATCGCCCATCAGCGGCCCCTCAAGTGTCGGATCGCGGCTTCGAGCGCGCGATCGGTGCGGCCGTCCCGCTCGCCCGGGGGGAACACGTCGACGCGCAGGTCGGGCTCGAGACCCGGGCCCTCGAAGCTCCGGCCGTCCGGCGTGGCGTAGCGCTCGCAGGTGAGTTGGAACTGCCAGCCGTTGGGCAGGCGCCGGACCAGCTCGTCGGCGAAGACCCCCTGGGACGGCTCGCCGATGACTCGCGGCCGCGGGCTGCGGCCGAGCAGCATCCGG
>JBFXAS010000101.1:0-16145 GCA_050184075.1 Gemmatimonadales bacterium | reverse complement strand
CGGGATAGCGGATGTGGGCCCGGAGATCGGCCGGCATCTCCTCGATCGGCGCGAGGGTCCCCGGAAAGATCTTGGCCCAGGTCTGGATCAGCGGATCGTTCGGGGTCGCGATATAGGCCGAGATCGAGCCGTCGTACGCGTCGATCACCACCTTGACGCTGTTCCGCATGTAGCTGGTGCCGTCGGAGAGCCGGGCGGCGTAGGGATAGCGCGTGGTGGATGTGTAGGCGTCGAGGACCCACTTGAGCGTGCCGTCGGCGGCCACCACCATGTAGGGGTCCCGATCGAAGTCCAGGAACGGCAGCGCCTTCTGGGCCCGGTGGGCGATGTCGCGGTTGAAGAGCACCCGGCTCTCGTTGGTGATGTCCTGGGAAAAGAGGATCTTCGAGGAGCCGAAGTGGATCGCCAGGATCATGCGGCGAATCAGCCCGCCGACAGAGACGCCGCCGGTGCCCTCGTAGGTGGCGTAGACGTTCTCGTCGCCCGCCGGATGATCGAACTCCCGCTGCCGGGTGTTCACGAACACGAACTCGTTGGCCAGCTCTCCGTAGTAGATCTGCGGCCGGGTCACCCGGATGGAGACGTCCGACGCGGGCGGCAGGTCCTTGATGAAGAGCACCGGTAGACCCTGCGCCGTCACCTGATTCACCGGACTCAGGGTGACCCCCATGCCGTGGGTGAACGTCAAATGCTCGTTGATGAAGGTGCGGGTCGGGAGCGAGGCCGCGTTCAGCTCGCGCGGGGCGAGCAGCACCTGACGATACTTGCCGTCGATCCAGTAGCGGTCGTCGTCGACCGAGACGAAATCGTAGTAGGTCCGGATCTCCTGAAGCTGACCGAAGGTCTGGAGCAGCGGCTCGCGGTCCCAGAGCCGGACGTTCTCGATCGTGGCGTCGTTCGCCTGGATGTCGGCGAGCGTCAGATCGGCCTCGCCGTCCAGGTCCCGGATCTCGACGCTGTCGAGCCCCCACGCGTGCCGGGTGGCGGCGATGTGGTGGGTGAGATACGGGGCCTCCCGGGTGAGCTCCGTCGGCGCCACGAAGAGCTTTTGCACCACCTGGGGCACGATGCCCCGACCGACGAGCGACACGACGAGGTAGCCGGCGATCGAGAGCCCGGCGTAGAGCGGCAGCTTGCGGCGGGACGCGCCCACGATCACGAGAATCGCCGCCAGCACGGCGGCGACGGCCGAGACCCGGAGCGCCGGCAGCGTAGCGTGGAGATCGGTGTAGCTCGCGCCCCAGAGCGGGCCGGTCGTCGAGTAGAGCAGGTTCGGCACTGCCACCAGCCAGGTGCGCAACCCGGTGAGCAGGAACAGCAGGGCCACCAGGGTGCCGAGATGGAGGCCCGCCGACGGATCGATCCGGACCTGGCGCGGTCGGAACAGGATGTCGCCCCGAACCAGATAGACCGGGACGAGCAGCAGCAGGGTGACGACCAGGACGCTGAAGAGCAGCCCCAGCACGATCGTGAGGGCCGGCAGCGTGAAGACGTAGAAGCCGACGTCGCGACCGAAGACTGGGTCGACCGCCCCGAAGCTCGAGCGATGGATCGCCTGGAGCACGATCTCCCAGGCGGGCGTGGCGCCCAGGCCGATCAGCGAGCCGAGCACGATGGCGGTGGGAAGCCGAAGCCGCTTCAGCAGCCCGGCCAGCTCGAGCGTCTTGGTCGAGCGGCCCAGCTCGAAGACGATCGGATCGGCCACCGCGCCGCGCTGCGCGATCGCCAGGTTGAGGTAGAGGATCAACGCCGCCACCAGGGCCACCCCACCGAACAAGGCGGCCTTGACCGCAATCTCGCGCTGGAACACGACCTCGAAGCCGACCTCCTTGAACCACCACCAGTCCACCAGGAGCGACGTCGAGGTCGGGAACGCGATGAACAGCGCGACGAAAACGATCAGTACGAGCCAGAGCCCGATGCGACTGCGTGTCACGATCCCTCCTCAGGTACTCGCAGCATCGCCCCTCCGCCGGGGAAGTCAAGACCCCACCCCCGGGCCGACCCGACCGTAGCCCGGGCCGCCCGGGGTCGCTACAATCCGGGCCTACTCACGACCCGATCCGACACCTGGAGGCGGACCCGATGGCGATGTACACCTGTGCCAAGTGCGGGATGAGCGTCGGCACGATGACCTGCGGTCACTGCGGCAAGGAGCTGGTCAACGACTCCCTCACCAAGCCCGACGGGGGCAGCGTGATGATCGCCAAGTGCCCCGACGGACACGGCAAGGTCAAGTCGCCGATGTGCTGCGGGACCGACATGACCTGCACCGTCGGCTGATCCTCGACTCAGGGGAGCGGGCGCCCGCCCCGCGGCAGGTGCTCGACCAGATAGCGCCCCAGGAGCGAGAACACGTGCAGGGTGGTCCCCTGCTCCTCGCAGATGCAGTGGCTCCGATTGGGATAGGCCATGAAGTCGAACGGCTTGCCCAATCGGACCAGCTCGTTGACCAGCCGCTCGGTGCCCTGGTAGTGGACGTTGTCGTCGCCCGAGCCGTGGACCAGCAGTAGCCGCCCTGCGAGCCCCGACACGAAGTTGATCGGCGACGCCCGATCGAAGGCCGCGCGATTCAGGCTCGGCAGCCCCATGTAGCGCTCCTGATAGATCGTGTCGTAGAGCAGCTGATCCGGCACTGGCGCGACCGCCATCCCGACCTGGTAGACGTCGGGATAGCGGAACATCGCCTGGAGGGTGCTGGAGCCGCCGCCGCTCCAACCCCAGATCGCCACCCGGCTCCGGTCGAGGAATCGGTGGCGTCGGACCAGCTCCCGCACCGCGTGGGCCTGTTGCTCGCTCGAGCGGACCCCGATCGCCCCGTAGACGACCTTGCGCCACGCCCGCCCGCGGGGCGCCGGGGTCCCCTCGTTGTCGATGCTCACCACGACATAGCCCTGGTCGGCCACGATCCGGTGCCAGAGCGCCCGGCTGCCCGCCCACTGGTCGGCCACGGTCTGGCCCGCCGGCTCGCCGTAGACGTACACCAGCATCGGATAGCTCCGGGTCGAGTCGAAGTCGCGTGGCTTGATCATCCAGCCGTCGGCCTGGAGGCCCCGACCGATCTCCACCTTGAAGTACTCGACCGGTCTGCTGGTGACGGCCGCGACGCGGGCGCGCTGCTCGGCATTCTCGGCGAGCGGGCGGATCCGGCGGTGCTCTGGCAGGGAGACCAAGTCGACAGAGGGTGGCACCTCGAGCCGGGAGTAGGTGCGGAAGGCCCACCGGCCGTTGGGGGCGATGTCGTAGCGATGGGAGCCGGGCTCGACCGCGGGCGTGACCCGCTCCGCCCTGCCGCTCCCGTCCAGCCGGCTGCGGTAGAGGTACCGCTGGGTGGCGTTCTCGGGCGACGCGATGAAGTAGAGCCAGCCGCGCGCCTCGTCGACGCCCTGAATCGAGACGAGGTCGTAGTCGCCAGCCGTGATCAGGGTCGCTTCGCCGCCGTCGCGCGTCACCCGATAGGCGTGCCGCCACCCGTCGCGCTCGCTCAGCCAGAGAAAGGCCGTGCCGCCGTCGAGCCAGGTGAAGGGATCGAACACGTCGACCCAGGCCTCGTCCCGCTCGGTGAACACGCTTCGGGCGGCGCCGGTGGCGACGTCGGCCAGGATCACGTCGTTGGTGTTCTGCAGCCGGTTCATCCGCTGGACGACGAGCTCCGTCGGACCGGCCCACTCGATGCGCGGGACGTACCGGTCCCGCGGATCGCCGGGCAGGTCCACCCAGACCGGCGCGCCGCCTCCCGCGGCCACGACGCCGATCCGAACGCCCGAGTTGGTGGTGCCGACCTTGGGGTACTGGATCGGGATCACCTTCGGGTAGAGCGAGTCGGTGTCGTTGATCAGACGGAAGGTGCCGACCCCGGTCATGTCGAAGTGCCAGTAGGCGATCCGCGCGCCGTCGGGTGACCAGCGGAACCCGTCCTGGAGGCCGAACTCCTCTTCGTAGACCCAGTCGGTCATCCCGTTGACGTGAAGCGAGTCGGCGCCGGTCGTGAGCCGGGTGATCGGCCCGGCGCCGAGCGGCTCGACGTAGAGGTCGCCCTCGCGAACGTAGGCGACCCGGTCTCCGGTGGGGGAGAACTTGGCGTACATCAAGGTGGCTTCGGCCGCGTCCGGGCCGCCCAGCTTCCGGAGCGAGCGCGCGGCGCGGTCGAGCACCCAGTAGTCGCCGCGGGTGTTGCTGCGCCAGACGCGGCGCGAGTTGGTGAAGATCAGCGCCGCAGACCCGTCCGGCGACAGTCGATAGTCCTCCACCTCGAGCGCCCTCGACGCGCCGGCCGGCGTCAGCTCGCGGGCGGAGATCATCACGGACCTGGCGCCCGTCGCGGCGTCGTAGCGGACGATGTCTGCGGCACCGGGAACGGTGGCGGACGCCTCGAGCGTGGTGTAGGCCACCCCGCCCTCGATCCACACCGCCGGGCCGAAACGCTCCCGCGGCGCGAACATGCCGGACTGGAACAGCTGCTGGGTCCGCTCGGTGAGGGCAGCCGGCACCTCGGCCAGCTGCGCCGCGACGGGGCGGCAACTCGGGAGGACCAGGACGGCCAGGACCGCCAGCGATCGGCGCGCTCGCATCGACCCGGTCCCCCTAGAACAGCCCGACCCGGCCGCTGACGGACGCGATCAGCTTGGCCGGGTCGTAGCCGATGCCCTGTTTGAAGACCAGCTCCACCTTGCGGACCTCCGAGATGTCGGCTGCCGGATTGCCGTCGATCACCACCAGGTCGGCCTGCTTGCCGACCGCGATCGAGCCGATCTGGTCGGCGCGGCCGAGATAGGTCGCTCCGTTCAGAGTCCCGACCTTGATGGCCTCCACGGGAGACAGCCCGGCCTCGACCAGGAGCTCGATGGCCCGCTGGTTGGAGAAGCCGGGAATCACGCCGCCGCCGCCGGTCGGGTCGGTGCCGACCAGCAGCAGGCCGCCCGCCCGCGCGAAGGCCAGCTCGAGCGCCATGTTCTTCGGAAAGAGCGTGGCGTAGGGCGACTGCGAGCTCTTCTGGATCCGCTCGTGCATCTGCTCGAATTGGGTCCTGAGCTCGGGCAGCAGCACCTCGAGCCCCGGTGGCACCGGACGCCCCGGCGTGAACGTCTCGAACACCGTGAGCGTCGAGGTGACGGCCACCTTGCGCCGCACCAGCTCGTCGACCAACGCCTGGAAGGCCGGCGCGTCCGGCTCCAGGCCCGCGATGCTCTGCTGGCCGGCGCCGCCGGCCGGACACTGGTCCGGCTGCTTCCCGGCCACGAAGTCGGTGGCCGCGAGAAAGCCGTGCTCCAGATCGTCGATGCCGAGCCGGGCGGCCTCCGCGTAGGTGACCGAGCAGAGATGTCCCGTGACCTTGAGGCCCCGAGCGTGCGCCGCTTCGATCGCGGCGCCGAGCACCTCGCGGCTGATCTGCATGTACGCCTTGAACGAAGTCGCGCCCTGGTCGGCCCAGAAGTCGACGAAGCGTCGCGCCTCGGAGGCCGTGGCGAGCGCCGTCATCTGGGCGAATCGGTTCGGCCCGTTGAGATACGGCGCGGTGGCGTCGATCCAGGGGCCCGCCTTCTCGCCGCGCGCCACCGCGGCCGCCGCGTTGAGCTCGGCGTAGCCGTTCATGTTGCCGCCCGTCCGCATCGCCGTGACGCCCCCGGCGAGATAGAGGCGGATGAACGACTCGGTCAGGTTGCCGTAGATCCCCGGGCCGGTGGGGTAGTAGAGGTGCTCGTGCACCATCACCAGACCGGGAATCACGGTCTTGCCCGAGAGGTCGATCACCCGCGCGCCGGCGGGCACGCTCGTCCCCGGACCGCCGATCGCGGCGATGGCGCCGTCCCGAAGCACGACGGTGCGGCCTTCCTCGGGCGCACGACCGGTGCCGTCGATCAGGCGCGCATTGGTGAGGGCCACGACGTCGGCGTCGACCGAGACGAAGGTCTTGACCGCGTTGGCGAGCTGGGGACGCTGGGCCGACAGCGTCCCGGCGCTCGCCCCGAGCAGTGCCGCGATCGCGACGCGGCGAAAAGTCGAATTGGACATGGGCGGGAATCTACCGCCGAGCCGCGGGGTCCGTTTGCATGGGAGTGGCGCCGACGGCAAGTTCGGGCCGTCCAGTCCGACCCACCCCCGGAGCACCCTGGTGACCGAGATCGCGCCGCGTCCGATTCCTCCCTGGATCAGGATCATCCGCTGGTTCCTCGCTGCGGTGTACATCGTCTACGGCGCCACGAAGCTCCTCGGCGGCCAGTTCCATCACGGTCCCTTCGCGATCGACAGCGCCACGGTCGACGGCACCTTCTTCGTCTGGGCCTTCTTCGGGTGGAAGATGCCCTACTCGATCTTCATCGGTCTGGGTGAGCTGGTGCCGGGCATCCTGTTGCTGTTCAAATCGCACCGCGACGATCGGCGCGCTGCTGCTGTTGCCCGTCGTGGTGAACATCACCGCGCTGACATTCGCCTTCGGATTCCCCAGCGTGAAGTACGTGAGCCTGGGCTACGCCGTGCTCGTGACGGTGCTGGTCGCGTGGGACCTGCCGCGGCTCCGGGCCGCGCTGTGGCCGGCCGAGGCGCCCCGGGCGGTACCGTTCTCGCGCCGCGGTCGGCTGGCGCTCTTCGCCTTGGGCCTCCCGGCGCTGTTTCTGGTCACCACGATACTCGCCGAGAGCCTCTCGCCGGGGCCTGAGCCCTTGGTCCTGGAACGGCTGGTCGCCCGGGGAGTGCCCCGCGACTCGCTCAAGCTGGTCCGGTCCCACTACACGGGCCAGCTCTTCGGTCGGGGCGGCACGGTCGAGTTCCGGACCCTCGATTCGCGTCGGGTCTTTCGAGCGGAGATCGGGAGGCCGATGGCCTTCGTCGCCTGGCGGGTGCGGGCGATCGAAGAGCTGCGCCCGTAAAAAGACCGAAAACCGACACGATCCCGCCCGGCTTCGGCCCGCGGCTCAACTTTCGGGGCGGCGTCAAACTGATAGTGCTCACTCGCGTTTGTATTATTTGGCCGACAACGGGGTCAGGTTCTGGACCAAAGCGGCGTTTCGGATTCCCGCTCAGGCAGATTGCGGGGACCGACCAGGGTGCTGGCCCTCCCGGCCGACCTCCCTGAGCACCGCCTCGACGCCGCCGGTCGGGCCTCATTGGCCTGCTCCTGGACAGGATCCTCACACGCCAGCCTGCCCCTGGACAGGATCCTCACTTACCGGATTGCGGGGGGTCCTCACTCGCCGGAGTGGCGGTCAGGTCCAGGCAGAGATCTGGTCCAGCCGGGAGCGATCGGCCATTCCTCGATCGCGAAGGCCCCGCCCGCGCTCGTCGTCTCCGGGCGATCGCCGGCCCGGTGGGTCGGGTGCGGCCGCGACCTTCCGTGCCACTGACATAGCACTATTCCGCAACGTCGGGAACTCGCGACTCGGCTCCGGGATTGCTTCGGGCGAGCGGCCCCTCGCTACCGTGGCACCCCCGATTCGGCGGGTGCGGCCGTGGTATCGTTCCGGGGGCCCGTGGGCAGTCCCGGAGACGAAGGAGCAGCCATGTCGATCAGGCCCGTCAAGCGCATCGTCCAGGCCCAGGCCACGCTGGAGGGGGCGGGGGTCCACCTTCGCCGCGCGTTCGGTTTCGGCAACACCGAGGAGCTGGATCCCTTCCTGCTGCTCGACGACTTCCGCAACGACGAGCCTGAGCGCTATCGCCAGGGCTTCCCCTGGCATCCGCACCGGGGCATCGAGACGATCACCTACGTGCTCGCCGGCACTGTCGACCACGCCGACAGCCTCGGCAACGCGGGCGCGATCGGCCCCGGCGACGTCCAGTGGATGACGGCTGGCAGCGGCATCATCCACCAGGAGATGCCGCACGGCGACGAGGCGGGCCGGATGCACGGGTTCCAGCTCTGGGCCAACCTCCCCGCCGAGCACAAGATGACCACGCCACGGTATCAGGGCATCCTGGCCGGCGACGTGCCGGAGGTGACCGACGACGACGGCACCGCGATGCGGGTGATCTGCGGCGACGTCTGGGGCGTGTCCGGGCCGGTGGACGGCATCGCCGCCGACCCGCAGTACGTCGACATCTGGGTCCCGCCACTCAAGAAGAAGCGGATTCCGATCGAGACCTCGCGGAGCGCGTTCGCCTACGTGTTCGCGGGCTCGGGTCGGTTCGCCAACGCGTCCGACCCGGTGGCCGCGCCGACGGAGACCCTCGACGAGAACCTGACCGAGACCATCGTGCCCGCCGCCGCCGCGGAGAACCGGACCCTCGTGATGTTCGACCGGGGCGACGAGGTGGTCGTCACGGCGGGCGAGGAGGGAATCCGCTTCCTGCTGGTGTCCGGTCAGCCGCTCCGGGAGCCGGTGTCGTGGTACGGGCCGATCGTGATGAACACCCGGGCGGAGATCCAGCGCGCGCTCGCCGAGCTCAACGATGGGAGCTTCATCAAGCACCGCGGTTGAGCTCGGCGGGATATCTTTCGGCTCTGGGCCGCGATCGCGGCGCGGGGGCGACACCCTCGCCCACCCCGGCGAGCGGGAGGCGCCGCCCGACGATCCGCTCTCGCTCTCCATCGGCGGGTTTGCCAAGACCCGCTCCTCAGCCGTCTGCCTGACCGGCCTCGAGCCGTGGGACGCTGCGGCCAACGGCGGGTTCTTCAGCGTTCGACCGGCTGTTCGAGCTGTTGCTGGCGGCGGTGCCGCCGCTCGATCGCTAGGCTGGGTCAGTCACCCGGCGGGCCGGGTCGGCTCCCGGTCCAGTCATCGATCAGCCGGCGGGCGCTCTCCCGATCGAAGGCGGCCCGCCGGACCTCCCGCCCGGTCAGGGTGCTGAGCAGCAGCCCGGTGCGGGTCGCGATCAGGTGTCCGAGCCGCGCGACGTAGCGGGGCGCCAGCCAGGCGCCGGGCGCCAGCGCGTAAATCCGCTCCATCTCGGGGCGGGCCGGGAAGGTGTGTCGCAAGATGTGCTTGCCCCGTTCCCACAGCCCCGTCGTCCGGGCGAGGGTGAGGTAGGTGTCGGGCACTTCGGCGCCCAGGCCGAGCAGAAAGTCGTGTGCCTGGCCGGCGACGAGCTCCTCCTCCCTGCCATGCTCGAGCTCCCTCAGCGCGTTCATCGGCAGCTCCAGCTCCAGGACGGAGCCGGCGACCCGGAGCGCGACGTACAGGTAGCGCGCCGTGCCCCAGGCGTTGGCGCGCTCCACCAGGGCCGGCCAGTCGAGCGACGGGCCGCACGCGGCGAGGATTGCCTGGAGATCGACGATCATCCGGAACGCGGAGCGCTGAAAGCTGTGGTGGTAGGCGCCGTGCAGGGCCACGTGGTGCAGCAGGTCTTCGGGGGCCAGCGTGCGCACCGGCGCTCCCTCGAGCTCGGCCGGGGTCGATCTGGCCCAGAGCCCGTCGAGGTCGATCTCGAAGGAGCTCAGCGGGCGCTCGACGTGCCAGTGGAGCTCGAAGACCGGCTCGCCCTGCTTGATCAGCTTGGCCAGATGATTCGACCAGCTGCAGAACTCGTCGAGGTCCGGCCGCGGCAGCGGCCCGAAGCCCTGCTCGACGAAGATCCGCTCGGCCTCCGCCAGACGATCGCGCCGCAGCAGGAGGTCGACGTCGGCCATCCCGCGAAGTGCCGGCTCCGGGTAGACGAAGCGGGAGAGGTGGAGGCCCTTGAGCGGGATCGCCTCGATGCCGGCCGCGGCCAGCGCGGTGATCGCCCGGGCCGAGTGCTTGAGGATCAGCCCGTTGCGAACCGCGGTCTCCAGATAGGCCGACCGGAGCCCCTCGGCCACCTCAGTCGGGATCGATTCGGCGAACGGCCCGTCCGTCACCCGCCGATAGGTGAGCGGGCGGAGATTGTGCAGCTCGGCCAACGCGGCGATCTCGCCCCACTCCGTCGCCGTCGGGGCGCCGGCCCGCCCATCCTCCCGGCCGGCGAGATGCCGGAGCCAATACCGGAGGGCCCGCTGGCTGGTCATCGATACGGCCGCGCCTGGGTATCGAAGAGGTGGGCGTACAGCCCGCCGCCGCTCATCAGCTCGTCGTGCCGGCCGACTTCTACGATCCGACCTTCGTCCATCACCAGGATCCGGTCGGCATGGCGCACGGTGGAGAGCCGGTGGCTGATCACGATCGCGGTCCGTCCTTCGGCCAGCTCGTAGAAGCGATCGAACACCTCCGCCTCGGCGAGCGGATCGAGGGCGGCCGTCGGCTCGTCGAGGATGATCAGCTCGGCGTCCCGCGCGAAGGCCCGCGCCAGCGCGACCTTCTGCCACTGGCCGATGCTGAGCTCGGATCCATCCTCGTACTGGCGGCCGAGGACCGTGTCGTATCCCTTGGGCAGGGCGGAGATCACGGCGTCGGCGCCGGTGCGCACCGCCGCCTCGCGAATCCGCTCGCTGTCGCGCGGCAGCGCGGTGTTGCCGATCCAAATGTTGTCGCGGGCCGAGAACTGGTAGCGGGCGTAGTCCTGGAAGACCACGGCCAGCGCCGCCCTGAGCTGGTTCACCGAGAGCTCGCGCAGGTCGACGCCGTCGATCCGGATCGCCCCCGACGTCGGGTCGTAGAGCCGGCAGAGCAGCTTGACCAGCGTGGTCTTGCCGCAGCCGTTCTCGCCGACCAGCGCGAGATGCTCCCCGGGTGCCACCGTGAAGGAAAGCTCGTGAAGCACCTGCGTCGGGGTGCCCGGATAGGTGAAGCTCACCCGATCGAACTCGATGCCCTCCCGGATCGGTCGGGGCACCGGCTTGGGAGACGGCGGGTCCGCGACCGCCGGCTCGAGCGAGACGAAGCGGGAGAAGTCTCGGAGGAAGAGGTTGTCTTCGTAGAGACTCGCGAGCCCGGCCAGGAGATCGCGGAAAAAGTCTTGCGCCCGCTGGAACGCGCCGAAGTACATCACCATCCCACCGATGGTGATCCCCCCGGCGAGCACCCGGTCGGCGATGAAAGCGATCGAGCCGAAGACGGCCGCCACGGCCACCACCTGCGCGAGCAGGTCCGCAAAGGTCCGCCGGGTGGCCAGCGCGATCTTCTCGCGCAGCACCCGCGCCCGGAGCTCCCGGTAGCGGGCCCTGAGCATCCCGCCCAGGTCGAGGAGCCGGACCTCCTTGGCGTACTCCATGGTGGTGAGCAGGGCGTTGACGTACCAGGCCTGCCGGTAGGTCAGGGTCTGTCGCTCCGACCACGCGTAGAGGCGGTTGGAATGGGCCGCTTTGACGAAGAGGCCCGGCAGCGCCGCGCCGAGGAGGATCGCCACCAGGGCCCAGTGGAAGGTGAGGAGCAGACCCGTGAGGGCGATCAGCGAGAGCCCGCCCTGACCGACCTGCGCCAGCGCGGTCACGATCTTGGTGGGACGGTAGGGCGCATTTTCCTGAGCCCGATGGAGCGTGTCGTAGTACTCGGAGCTCTCGTAGTACTGGAGGTCCACCGAGACCGACTTGCCGTGGAGCATGTCCTGCACCAGGTCGCCGAGTCGCCCGGCCTGCACTTCGGTGACCAGGGTGACGATGGCGCGCAGGGCCGCGCTCAGCGCCGCGACCAGCGCGGCGAGCAGGATCAGGGTGATGACAGGCCCGCGCTCGGCACCCCCGGAGTCGAGCGCCGCGGCCACCGCGTCCACGATCGCCTTGGTGAGATAGAGGGCGGCGATCGGCAGCACGGAGAGCGCCAGCAGCAGGCCGATCTGCGCCGCGGTCCAGCCGGGCGCGCTGCGCCAGACCAGCTTGAGACCGTCCAGCAGGGGAACCCACTTTGCCCGCCACCGTGCCGGCGCCATCGGCTCAGCCCGCGCCGGTTCCGTGGGTCCGCTCGAACCACAGGATGAACCGCCCCATCGTCACACCCCGCAGCAGCAGATGATGATAGGCCATCTCCTCGGCGGGCCCGAGCCGCTCGGGCCACTGCTCCACCAGGCTCCGAATCCGGGGCAGGTCCAAACACCGCCGCACGCTCTCCTCACGCTCGAATCGCGCCAGATCGGTCCGGAACTCGTCCCGCATCTCCACCATCCATTCCGCCCAGTCCGCCCCTTGGGCGCCCCGGGTGGTGCGGTCGACCACTTCGCTCGGCAGCCGATCCCGCATCGCGCGGCGAATCAGCCAGCGACTCACGCCGTTCCTGAGATACTGCGAGCCAGGGATCGCCAGACAGTAGTCCACCACCCGGAGATCGCACGCGGGGGAGCGGGTCTCGATGCCGAACTGGGCCCGGGCCGCATTGTCGAGATCCGGCGCGTCGGCCGCCGCCGTCAGCGCCATGGCACGGTACTCCAGCTCCCCGGCGCGGGCCGCCTCGAGGCCGACCACCCCGCTTTCCCGGGCGCGACGGTCCACCCCGGTGCTCCGCGCGAGCTCGGGACTGATGGCGGAGTAGGTGGACGACCAGAGCGCCGCGCCTTGCGGACCGCGGAGCCGCTGGTGCGCCGCCGCCATCCAACGTGGCGCCAGCGGGCCGAGAATCTGCTCCCGCAGCACCGCCCAGGTCGACTGCCGGGTCGCCCGCGCGACCGCGCGCACCTCCCGCACCACGTGCCCGATCCGGCCCTCGCGCGCCAGGTCACGGAGGGAGCGGACGCCGCCGTAGCTGATCGTCGCGTTCCCCTTGTGCCCGGCGAGCATCACGCCGATGCCCTGTCGTTTGGCCGAGCCGTAGATCGCGTCGAACCAGTCGCCGGCGCTCGGGTTCCGCGGCGGAAGACCGGCGTAGCGGAAGACCTCCTCCAGACCCGTCAGCAGCGAGCCACCCGTCGGACGATAAATCTCCAGATCGAGGTTGTCGTACCGGCTGGCCGCGATCGCGACCTCGCTCGACTCGTCCGCGACCCAGCCGGGCCGGGTCGCGCCGCTGTAGCCGGCGCGTGGCGCGGCGTGAAACGCCCGCAAGCGCTCCCCGCGATCTCGGAGCTGCAGCGCGGCCGTCGCGGCGATCGACGGCGAATCGAGCCCACCGCTCAGCATCACGCCCAGCGGGAGCCGCGAGCGGGTCTGGGCGCGAACGGCCCGGTCGAACACCTCGAGAAAGGCCTCGACGTACTCGTCGTCCGAGCCGAGGGTGATCCGCCGCTCCGGAATCGGCGACCAGTAGCGCTCGAACCGCGTCCCCTCGACCCCGATCGACATCGTGTGCCCGGGCCGGAGTCGCTCGATCCCGGCGTAGAAGGTGGTGACCGGATCCTGCATCAGCACCAGCGACTCCGCGATCCGCTGTTGATTGAGCCGCGCGGTCACGTCCGGCAACGCCAGCAGCGCGCCGGGCATCGTGGCGAAGGCGACCCGCTTGTCGGTGGCGTGGTAGTAGAGCAGCCGATGGCCGATCCCGTCCCGGGCGCACAGCAGCCGGCGCCGGCGTCCGTCCCACAGCGCGAAGGCGAAGTCCCCGACCAGCTTGGTGACCGCCGCGTCGCCCCAGGCCTGATAGGCGGCCAGCACGAGGTCCGCGTCGGAGCGCTCCCGCGCCGCCGCCGCCGAAATCCCCAGCGCCGGCTCGAGCTCGTCGCGGTTGTCGAGTCGCACGTCCGCCACCAGCGCGAGCGCGCCGTCCGCGGAGCGAACGGGCGGGTGATGAAAGAGATCCTCGGGCGTCACCCGGGTCGGTACCGCGCCCAGCGCGACCGTGCCCGACGGGTCGGCCCACGACACGCCGTCGGGGCCGAAGGGACGGAGCGCGTCGACCATCGGAGCGACCGCGCTCGCCTGGAGCGGTGGGCCGTCGAGTCGGAAAATCCCGCAGATGCCGCTCATGGGGTAGTCGGGCTCAGGCGAACGAGGACACGATCGTGTGTCCGCGACGGGGTCCGCCCGTGACGATCAGGGCGCCCGCCCGAACCCAGGCGTGCGCGTCGTAGTCGGCGTTGGGGTCGAGCCCGAGATAGAGCGTGCTCGCGATCCGGCGACGGCCGAGCATCCACTTGGCCGCGATGGCCTGGGGAAAGCAGACGGGCTTCCAGGGCAGGTGGCGCGCGGCCGTCTCGACCGCCCACTGGATCCGCCCCGCCGTCTCCGCTGGCCCGGGGTCCAGCCGCTCGGGGCTCTCGCCCATGTGCCGGCCCAGTCTGGGCGCGAGTCGCTTGAAGGTCATCAGACGAAGGAGCAGTCCCGCGCCAATCAGCGCCACGATCGCTTCGAGCAGGATCGAGCGCTCAGCCGCCGGCAGGCGCGTCAGTCGAATCAGGCGGGACGTCATGGACTCGGATCAGACTCGACTGCCGAAGCTGCTCGAGGAACTCTCGCACGTCCGCCTCGCAGTCGGCGCGGTCGACTTCGAACTCCTCCATCAGCCGATCACAGAGCGACGCCACCGTGCGGGGCGTCTCCAGCAGCGCCCAGATCCGCCGGCCGACGCCCTCCATGCCATAGTACATCCCCTGCGCGATGCTCAGCATCACCACCGTGCGATCGACCTCGACCGCGACCGGCTCCTCGTTCCGCGACACCACAGTGGTCGGCTCGATCCACTCGGTTCGTCCCACGTTCGTCTCCCCCGGTGAGTCGCGATCAGCCGCGCCGGGCTTCGCGCTCGATCAGCTCCGCCAGCTCCGGAACCCGCTCGATGGCCCGCGGGCGAAGCAGACGAGCGACCTGCACGGTTTGGGCCACGGCCCCCGCGGCTCGGAAGCACCGCTCTCCGGCGCCCAGCGCGCCGGCGTACTCGGCGAAGTAGGTCTCCTGCATCAGGGTGGTGACGGCGTCGACCCCTTGGAGCACCTCGAGGCGAATCGGACCCTCGTCGTCGGTGAGCAGGTAGACGGCACGGAGCGGAATCGGCGCGGGCCGCTCGCGATCGAGGCCGAGGGGCAGGTGGTACTTGCCGCGGTTGCCGCCGGCGGGCGCCAGATCGTGGCTGGCGCTCTCCATGGCGCGGAGCGAGCGCCGGTCGAGCTTGGCGCGGGCGGGCCCGGGCCAGATCCCGTGGCGTCCGTCGCTCAGCTCGGTGGTGACGCAAACGTCGTCGGTGACGAACTCCGCCCCCCGCGCGACCAGGGTGGCCACGAGGGTCGACTTGCCGGCGCCCGAGCGCCCGGCGATCGCGACTGCCTGGCCGTCGATTCCGACCGCGCTCGCGTGGAGCGGGTAGCGACCGCGCAGGTGGAGAACCGCGCTCATCGCCGCCCCGGTGAGATAGAGGAGCACGTCCTCCGCCGCCGCGTTCGGATCGGGATCGACCTCGAGCACCCCGGGATCGACGACCCGATAGCGGCCCACTCCCTGCACCGCCAACCCCAGACGGCCCGGCTGGACCTGCCACCGGGCGGTGTGCCGCGGGCCGTCCACCCCGGGACCGTCGATGCTGGTGCGGCTGATGATCAGGTCGGCGTCGCCGTCCGAATCGGCGAGCGGCCAGCCGGGGAGCGGCAGGTCGGAGACGGTCCGCATCCCGTAGACGAGGTAGACTCGGGAGCCGGACCGATCGGATCCCGGATCGGTCGATTGCACGGCCAGGGGCCTCTCTGGAAAGCGGGCCCCCTCATAGTACCGAACCCCCTGAGCGGAGCCCAGGGGGTTCGGACGGTTCAGAGTTGAGTGCCTGAACGCTCAGCTCTGAACCTCGCCACGCCCATCGAGCGGAGCGCCCAGCCCGGAGAAGGTCTCCTGGACGGGCTTCCGAACGAGAGTTGGCTTGACCCACTGCTGTCGGTTATGCATCTGTCCTCCTCAAAGACCGGCGGGGAACGTTGCGGAAGCTCTTCGGCGAGCGACGACCTGGTCCCCCACCAGACCAGTGTCTTATTAGCTAACGGCAACTTTCTTGCCAGTCAAGCACTTCGGCGGTTCCGGACTGGAGCATCTTCGTCCCTGGAGTCGCAGTCGATTGTCCTCCAACGCCTTACGTCTTGGCCGACTGGAGGGTGTCTTGGCACGATCAAGCCCCGATTTGGTGTATCGTCCGCGCAACGGCTAAGGGGCCCGTCGAGGTGAGACTGCGGGACCAGTGCCTCAATCGGTTGCTGCTGGCCGCGCTCGCCCTCGTCATGAGCGCCGCGGCTGGCTGTGACCGACCCCGGGCGTCGACCGAGGCGCTCGGCTTTCGAATCGAGCGAGTCCCTGCCGACGACCCGAGCCCCGGCGCCGAGCTCGGGTTCCTCAGCGTTCCGGAGAGTCGTGCGTCGCCGGGCTCGCGGACGATCGAGCTCGCCGTGCTTCGCCGGCCTTCGACCGGCGAGCGGCCCGGCCCGCCCATCGTCTACCTCTCCGGCGGGCCGGGATCTTC
>JBFXAS010000100.1:0-16327 GCA_050184075.1 Gemmatimonadales bacterium | reverse complement strand
GGCACCTCGGGCGCGAGCGCGTCGAGATCGTGGAGGAGGGCGAGGACCTCGCGTCCGGACGCGTCGGCGAGCTCGCGCGAGAGCGCGCGTCGGATCGGCCGGAGCGCCGGCACCGAGCGGCTTGGCGCCGCCCTGATCCGCGCTCGGATCCGGTCGGCGCCGATGACGGTCACTCGAAGAGCTTAGCGGAACTCCAGATTGCGGACCAGGTCCGCGGGGCTCGTCGCCGCCGACTTGGCCACCTCGAGGGTGATCACGTCCTGCTCGTAGAGCTCCATGATGTGCTGGTCGAAGGTCTGCATCCCGTACTCGATCTTGCCTTCGGCCAGGAGGTCGATGATCTCCGTGGTGCGCGACGGATCGGCGATGCACTCTTCGATGGTCGCGGTTCGCCGCATGATCTCCACGGCGACCACCCGTCCCTTGCCGTCCTTGCGGGGCAGCAGCCGCTGCGACACGACGGCGCGGAGCGACTCGGCCAGCCGGAGCCGGATCATCCGCTGCTCGTCGGCGTCGAAGACGCTCACCAGGCGGGAGATCGTCTTGACGGCGTCCGTGGTGTGAACGGTGCTGAAGACCAGGTGGCCCGTCTCCGCGGCCTTGAGCGCGATGTCGATGGTTTCGCGATCGCGCATCTCGCCCACCATGATCACGTCGGGGTCCTGTCGGAGCGCCGCCCGGAGCGCGGTGGCGAACGAGTCGGTGTCCGAGCCCAGCTCCCGCTGGATCATGATCGACTTCTGATCGCGATGGAGGAACTCGATCGGATCCTCGATGGTGACGATCTTGTTCGGCTTGATCCCGTTCAGATAGCCGAGCATGGCGGCGAGCGTGGACGACTTGCCGCTGCCGGTCACGCCGGTCACGAGGACCAGGCCGCGATCTTCCATCGTGATGTCGCGCATCACCGGCGGCAGGCCGAGCTGCTCGAAGGTCGGCGTGTGGATCGGGATCGAGCGGAGCACCGCGGCGAGCGAGCCGCGCTGGCTGCAGAGGTTCACCCGGAAGCGACCGCCGCCGTCGAGCGAGTACGAGCAGTCGACGTCCTTGAGCTCCGACAGCGCTGCGTCCGCCGTGTCGGGCGTCGCCTTCCGGGCGCCGACCAGGATCTGCTTGGCGATGGCCGCCATGTCGGCCGGCTTGAGCGTCGGCGCGCCATTGACGGCGACGATCTGCCCCCGGACCCGCATTCGGAAGGGGCCGCCGGCGCAGAGGTGGACGTCCGACGCGTCGACCTCGATCGCCTTCTTGAGGACCGCGTTGAACGTGTCGAGGACCGGGGTGGCGACGGGAGGCGCAAGGGGGCTCTGGGCCGGAGCGGTTGCCGTCATGGGGCTCGAGGTTGGGCGGTGGATCGCTCGGCCGGCCACTCCGTCGGGCTCGAGGCCCTTGGTGACCGGCGGGACACCACCCGGGTCAGCAAATGGTGGGCCGATATCAACGCTCCGACCCCGGTCCGGCCAACTCGCTGTATGTAAGGGACTTAGGAAACCTGCAACGGTTCCGGTGCCGGGGGGGTCGAACAGGAAGGTTGGCAGAAAAGCCGTTCCCCCTCGAACGCCGGATTGTTGCCTCATGACCAGAGCCATCCTGCCCGCATTGCTCGCGGGCCTGATCCTGACTCCCGCCACAGTCGACGCCCAGCGCCGTGGCTCCGATCGCTACCGCCGCTACGTCAGGTCCGCCAACGCCGTCGAGCTCGGACTGATCGGGGGGCCCAACCGGAACACGGTGACGGGCGCGGGGCTCGTCGACGCCAAGTACCGCGGCTCGTTGGGTGCCTTCCTGAGCGTCCCGGTGATGGGATCGATTCGGCTCCGGCCCGAGGTGGCCGTGTCGGGCAAACAGGTGGGCGTCACCGATCAGGTGATCCCGCCCTGCCTTCCGGACGTGCTCTGCGACCCGATCAGCGAGCGGCAGACCGCGTCCTTCACCTGGTTGGAGGCGCCGCTGCTGATCGAGGCGCGCCTCGACCGCGCCCTCGGTGGCTGGGGCACGCCGCGGATCTACGGCGGGCCCTTCGTCGCCGTGCGGCTGAGCTGCTCGTTCGCGACGCCGATCGAGGTTACCCCGGAGCCCCTGAGCGACCGAGAGGCCCCGCGGATCGTCCGGCCCTGCAACCCCACCGACGGCACCAGTGCCCGCTATAACAACGGCGACGCCGGGTTCGTGGTCGGTGGGACGATCGCGGCCGGCTCGGTCGGTGTGGGGGTCCGCTGGACGCGGAGCCTGGTGCCGATCGCGCCGGATCAGTCGGTGCTGGGTGGCGGACGCCTGATCGGCGCCAAGCACTCGACCCTGGCGGTGACCCTGGAGTTCGCGACCAAGCTCCGTTAGGGCGGGCCTGTGCCTGCGGCTACTTGCCGCGGGCGTGCCACTCCTTGAGAACCAGGGCCTCGCGCTCCGCGCTGATTCCTGCGCGGAGCTTCTCCTGCCGATCGGCCGGCTGCGAGCGGTAGTAGGTGAGGGTGTCGCGCGCGGTGACGGCGAGCGGCCTGAAGGTGAGTCCGAGCGCGAGCTCGCGCGAGATGTCGAAGCGCCCGAAGCCCTCGCGCCCGTCGCGCGACGGCTGCCAGACGGGCATCTCGCGGTACGGCCGCACCTCGCGCTCGAGCAGGAAGTCGGTGTCCACCCAGGTGAAGCGGGCATCGCTGGTCATCACCGACTTGATGCCGTAGAGCAGCTCCGCGAAGGAGTAGGACCCATCGGGGCCGAGCGCGTTGTAGGTGCCCGTCACCTGCCGCTCCACCAGCCGCACCACCCATTCCGAGAAGTCGCGTGCGTCGATCACCTGGACGAAGTCGCTGCCGTCGCCAGGGGCGAGGATCTCGCCGCCCCGCTCGATCCGGACGGGCCAGTAGGTGAAGCGGTCGGTGAGGTCGCCGGGACCCACGATCAGCGAGGGACGCACTACCAGCGTGCGACCGGGGAAATGCTTCGCCACGGTGCGCTCGGAGAGGATCTTGGCGAGGCCGTAGGGCAGCCGGTCGCCCGGCTTGACCGGGGTGTTCTCCGGGGTGAAGACCTCCGCGTCGATGGTCATCGGCACCCGGCTCGTCTCCTTGTAGACCGAGCGGGTCGAGACGAAGGCGTAGTGCTTCACCGACTTCGTGAGCAGACTCGCGGAGCGCTCGACCCAGTCCGGGTTGGTGGCGGAGTTGTCGATCACCGCGTCCCAGCTCCGGCCTTCGAGGGCGGAGAGATCGCTGGCCCGGTCGCCCACCAGCTTCTCGACCGTCGGGAAGAGGCCCGGGTTGGTCCGCCCGCGATTGAAGAGGGTGACGGAGTGCCCGCGGTCGAGCGCGTACTGGACCTGGTAGGGCCCGATGAAGCCGGTCCCGCCCAGGATCAGGATCTTGAGCGGCGCGCTCCGTCTCGGAGTCCAGAGCCCGCCATGCGCGGGTCTGGGAAGCATCAGGGCGGCGCCGCCGATCGCGGCCGTTCGAAGGAAGCCACGACGGTCCGTGGGCATGGTGCCTCGCTGGATGGGGACGACCTGTAGAGCCGGCTGGCCAAAAGATCCGCGCTCCCCGCCGGCGCGTCAAATGGCGGGGAGCCGGCCTGGGGCGCGCTACTGCACCGAGAGGACCTCGATCCGGAAGACGAGGACCGAGTTGCCCGGGATGGCCCCGAACTGGCTGGGGCCGTACCCCAGGTAGGGTGGGATGATCAGCTGGCGGATGCCGCCGACTTTCATCCCGCGGACGCCCTCGTCCACCCCGAGAATCACCGCGCCGCCCCCCACCGTGAAAGTGAACGGGGCCGCCGGGGCGACGCGCTCATCGAACTTGAGGCCGTTCGAGAGATAGCCGCTGTAATAGATCCCCACCGTGGAGCCCCCGACCACCTCGGCGCCGTTGCCGACGGTGAGATCGCGGATCCAGAGCCCGCTCGAGGTCTCGTGGCTCTGGTCGAGGTCGACGTCGAGCGACGGATCGAACTCCACGTCCTCGATCACGGGCGCAGTGAGGTCGCTGCTGCCCGAGCGGCACCCGGCCACAGCGGCGCCGAAGACGAGCGTCAGGACGGCGGTACGGATGCGAAACATGGTGAACCCTCGTTGGGCGGACGTCAATCGAGCTACATCCGGAAGAGATAGCTCAGCTTGGCGAAGAAGCCATCGTTGGTGCGACGGAGGTCGCGAAAGCGGAACTCCTCGGGCTCGCTCGAGGCGGATCCGTAGCCGAGGTAGACCAGCGTTCCCGGGATCGGCCGATAGCTGAAGAGCCAGTCCATGGTGAAGTCGTTCGAGACCGCCCCCGGGTCCCTGACTCCGCCGATCAGGATCGGGTTGCCGTTTCGATCCTCCGCGGGGGCGCGCCTCCGGGCCGCGTACTGCCCCACAAACCTGAAGAAGACGGCCCGACTCAGCTGATATTCGACCTTGAGCCGCGGAATGGTCTCGGAGGAAAACTCGGAGCCGTCCCGGCGGCGGTCGATCGCGAATCGGGTCAGCTGGAACGCGCCGCGGAGGGCCGCGGTCGGGCGGAGGTCGAGAATCACGTCCAACCGCTTGAAGGTGCCCGGCGTGGCTTCGAGAAAGATCGGGGTCCGCCCGAGCGCGGCGCTCACCGTCGCGGTGAAGTGGCGGAACGTAGGCGTAGTGACGCCCAGCCGTGCCGTCCACTGATCGCGCTCCGTGCCCGGGACGGTGAACGCGGTGGTGTCCGTCGCGCCGCCGGTGGCGCGCTCGACCGTGTACGACCCGTAGTCCTCCGGCAGGTAGTCGAAGAAGCCATGCGCGATGCTGCCGTTGACCAGCCAGCCGCCCCGGAGCGTTGCGGACGGGAAGATCGACTCGCTGCCTTCGATCGGGCCCATCCCCGGCTCCGAGTAGCGCCAGACCCGAGTCGCGCTGACGAACGCGGTGCCGGTCTGAAGGAAGCTCCCCTCCGAGCCGTAGATCGAAAGCCGGTTGAACAGGTTGCCGTTGATCACACCGGTCCGGTTGACGAACCCGGCCGCGGCCTCGAACTCGGGCGCCACCGCCTGGACGTTGTAGTGGAAGCCCCAGGTGCGGCCGGTCCGATCCCAGGCGGCCTGGAAGAGCGGGCCGCTCCGGGCGCCGCTCTGGTCGGCCGTCCAGGACTGCACCGCCTGCAGCTCGACGAAATAGAGCTTGGAGTGGTAGAGCCGGAGGTCGCCCCCGACCAGCCGCGAGTAGTCCGAGCCGGACTCCCGGGTGGTGAAGATGCCCCCCAGGGTCGAGCTGCGGCCGAGATCGCGGCGCACTCGCGCGATCCCGAAGATCGGGGTTTCGGTGCCGCTGGCCGAGAGGTCGTCGTTGTCGGCCGCGATCAGGGTGCCGACGTTGGCGCTGCCGATCTTGCCCGCCAGCTTCACGCCCGCCTTCGGGTCGACGATCCGTCGGGTGTAGATCAGCTGGTTCGGGGTATCGAAGAGCTCGAGCCCGTCGAGAAAGAAGGGCCGCTTCTCGGGAAAGAAGAGCGCGAAGCGCTCGTTCAGCACCACCTGTCCCACGTCGGCCTCGACCTGGGAGAAGTCGGGATTGACGGTGCCGTTCAAGCTGAGGTTCTGCTTGATGCCCCAGCGCACGTCCGCCCCGATGTCGCGCGAGGCGTCGTAGTCCCAACTGCCGTCCGCGGCACGACTGCCGTCCGCCCGGCCGACGGCCGTGGGTGTCACCTCGAGCACGAGGCCCCGGCGCAAATCGCGCAGCCCGACCAGGGTGCCCGACTGGCCGAGGAAGCTGGCGTTGGCCCGCACCGCGGGGGTCCAGCTGTCCTGAAAGCCGGAGTGCTGGACCCGGCGGAGCACGTTGATGCCCCAGGTCTGTTCCCCGCCCTCCTGGTAGCGGAGGCTCTTGAACGGGATCCGGATCTCCACCTCGTATCCGCGGTCGACCAGCCGTCCCTTCGAGTCGAAGATGAAGTCTGGATTCAGATCGACGTTGCCTTCGAGCGGGTTGATCGCGCCGACCCCGCCCCCACCCTGGAAGCGCCCCCCCGCGCCCCCGCCGAAGTTGTCGCTCCGGGTGCCGTCCTGCTGGACGCCGAGCGGGTTCACGCCGAAGAGAAAGGCGAGCCGGCGGTCGTTGTAGGTGTCGAGCAGGATCTGAATCTGGTCTTCGCTGCCGATGTTGTCGCGGTTGGCCTCGGTGGCGCGCACCACGTTGCCGTGGCGCTCGTGGGCGCGGATTCCAAAGTAGATCGCGTCCGGCGCGTACCAGACCAGCACCTCGGTCGGCTCCTCCGCCGGGCGGCCGTCGACCGGCTGGTACTGGCTGAAACCCGTTAGGCGCGCGGCCCGGGACCAGACCGCCTCGTCCAGGACGCCGTCGACCACGGCGACCGCCTCGACCCTGGGCGGCGCCACCGCGGTCTGATTCGCCCGGCCATCGTGTACCCGCGTGGTGTCCTGCAGGAGCAGCAGACTCAAGGCGGCCAAGAACATAGGGCAGACAATCTACTCACTCGGAACGGGTCGGCCCACCGCGCGGAAGCACGCGGGCGGCGCCGTTCGGCCGGACGGTAGGTGGGGACAAGACGGGAGCCCCGTCACCCTGAACCTACGTCCCGGGCGGTGGTGGAGTGTCGGGTCGCTATGTGGAAGCCTTCATTCGCCCACCGGTGGCCACCGGCGGGGCGCCGGGTTGGCATTCGCACACAACTGGTGGTCCAGCAGTCTGGGTCCGGCGGGTATCCCACCAGAGTCCCAGACCCCTCGGAGCGCGACGGATGCTCGGATGGACCGCCCTTCGCCAGGCCGCCCGGGCGCTGGCCCGCCAGCCGGGCTTCAGCATCGTGGTGATCGCCACGATCGCCCTGGGCGTGGCCGCCAACGCCAGCATCTTCAGCGTCGTCGACGCGACGCTCTTTCAGCCGCTCCCGCTCCGGGAGCCGGAGCGGCTGGTCCGGCCCGATCTCCGGAACTCCGGGCCCGAGGGATTCTCGATCTCCACCTCGGTTCCGAACTTCACGGACTGGCGTGGCCGCAACACCACGTTCGAGTCGTTCGGCCTGAGCGCCGATCGGAGCTACACCCTGACCGGCGTCGAGCGTCCGGTCGTGGTGAACGGTCGAATCGTGCTGGGCGACTTCTTCGGGACCCTGGGCGTCCCACCGGCCCGCGGTCGGTGGATCGAGCCCGACGAGACCGACGCCGGCGCCGCGCCGATCGCGGTGGTGTCGGCTCGCTTCGCCACCGAGCGGCTCGATCCCGACCGCGACCCGATCGGCCAGACCATCACCCTGGACGGCGAGCCCTTCGAGATCGTGGGCGTGATGCCCGCGAGCTTCACCTACCCCTCGCCGGAGACCGAGGTCTTCCTGCCGATGGGCTACTTTTCCCGACGGATGTGCTGGGAGGAGCGTGGCTGCTCGCAGGGCGGGTGGGCGATCGGTCGGCTCAAGCCCGGGGTCACGCTCGAAGCGGCGCAGGCGGACCTGGACCGAATCCGGAGCGACCTGATCGCGGAAGAAGGACCGGCTCAGGCGATCGTGACGCTCTCCTGGCTCACCGAGCGGACGGTCGGCCGCTCCCGCTCCACGTTGCTGGTCCTGATGGGCGCGGTGGGCTTCGTGCTGCTGATCGCCTGCGCCAACGTGGCCAGCCTGGTGCTCGCCCGCGGGGAGACCCGACGCCGCGAGCACGCGGTCCGGATCGCCTTGGGCGCGAGTCGCTCCCAGGTGATCGGGCTGCAGCTGATCGAGAGCCTCCTGCTCGCCGCGGTCGGCGGCCTGCTCGGCCTGGCGCTCAGCCTTCTCGGCGTCCGGCTGCTGGTACCCCTGGTCGCCGCGCAGCTTCCCGACGCCGTGGTCGCGCGGATCGGGATCAACGCCCCGGTCGTCGGATTCGCGCTGCTCGCGGCGACGCTCTCCGGGCTCCTCTTCGGGCTGATCCCGGCGTGGCGGGCCTCTCGGCTTGCGTCCCACGACGTCCGTCACGGGAACCGCACGGTCGGCCGCCCCGGACAACGTCTCCGGGCCGCGTTGGTGGTGGTTGAGGTGGCGCTCTCGCTGGTGCTGCTGACGGGTGCCGGTCTCCTGATCCGGAGCGTGCGCAACCTGCAGGAGGTCGACAAGGGCTTCAGCGGCCGCAACGTGATTTCTGCGTTGGTGCCGCTTCCCGCCGTTCGCTATCCCGACAAGGAACCGGTGCTCGCCTTCCACGACCGACTGCTCGAAGAGCTCGGCCGCTATCCTGGCGTCGTCGCTGCGGCGTCCAGTAACAGCGTGCCGCTCTCGGGGCGGAGCTGGGAGCAGGGGCTGATTCCCGAGGGCCTCGATCCCGCGGAGCGGTCGAGCTATTCGTCGGTCGCCTTTCAGATGGTCAGCCCGAAGTACTTCGAGGTGCTCGAGATCCCGCTGGTGCGCGGGCGGCTCTTCACCGGCGCGGAACGCGACGGCGGCGATCTGGTGGCGGTGGTTGACGAGACCATGGCCGAGCGGTTCTGGCCGGGCCAGGATCCGATCGGAAAGCGGGTCTCCTACGAGTCGGAGGGCGAGGGGCACGAGATGGCCGGGGCGCGGATCTACCGGACCGTGATCGGCGTGGTCCGAAACGTTCGCACCTACGAGCTCGAGACGCCGTCCCGGATCCAGATCTACGTGCCGCTCCACCAGAGCGGCCGCACAGGGAGTCGCTCGCTCTCGGTTCTGGTCCGGACCCTGGGCCCGCCGCGTGCGATGGTGGAGCCGATCCGCCGGATCGTGGCCGGGCTCGACGCCGACGTTCCGCTCGACCGGGTGGAGACGGTGGAGGGCTTCGTCGAAGCCGCGCTCGGCCCGACGGCGATCGTCGGCAAGCTGCTTACGGTCTTCAGCGCGCTCGCGGCGGGCCTCGCGGGCCTCGGGCTCTTCGGCGTGCTGGCGTACTCGGTGGCCCAGCGGGTTCGCGAGATCGGCGTCCGAGTGGCGCTCGGCGCGAGCGGCGGGCAGGTGCTCGCGCTGGTGGCCGCGCACGGATTGAAGCTCGCGGGCGGCGGGGTGCTGATCGGGCTCCTCGCGGCGGTCGGCCTCACCCGCCTCCTCACCAGTGTCCTGTTCGAGGTCGACCCGATCGACCCACTCACCTTCGCGGCCACCGCGGCCGCGCTGTTGCTGGTGTCGCTCGTGGCCGCGGTCGTGCCGGCCCGCCGGGCGGCCCGGACCGACCCGGCGGTGGTGCTGCGGGAAGAGTGACGGCTAGCGCCTGGCCGTGAGGCTCTGGTAGACGCTCCGGACGAATCGCTCGGAGCTCTGGCCCCAGGTGGCGTCGAGCGTCGCGGTCGGCTTGGCGGCCACCACCCCGTCCTCGGTCATTCCCCGCGCCACCAGCGGCGCGATCGCGTCGCGGGCGCTCACCAGCATGTCCCGGTAGGCGCGGAGCTCGGCGGGGCTCGCCACCTCGCCGTGGCCCGGGATCAGCCGGGTGGTGGCGGTGCTCATCGCGAGGATCTGGTCCGACGACGCGATCATCCCCTGCACGCTGCCGCCGCTCTGGGTGTCGATGAACGGGTAGCGGCCGTTGAAGAACGTGTCGCCCATGTGGATCACGTTCGCGCCCACGAAGTGGATGATCGCGTCGCCGTCGGTGTGGGAGTTGGGAACGTGGAAGACGTGGATCGTCTCCCCGTTCCAGTGGAAGGTGACCTCGTCGTTGAAGGTCACCACCGGCAGCGCGACCTCGGGCGCCTGCTGCGAGCGTCCGATCAGCTCCTTGAACTCCGCCGGATTCATCCGCCGCCGCACGTTGTCGTGCGCCACGATCAGCGCGCCCGCCGTGCCGAAGTTCTCGTTGCCACCGGTGTGGTCGCCGTGCCAGTGGGAGTTGAGGACCCAGCGCACCGGCTTCGGCGAGAGCGCGGCGATCGCCGCCTGGATCTTCGCCGTGAGCGGGGCGAACTGGTCGTCGACGATGAAGGGGCCGTCGTCGCCGATCGAGAGGCCGATGTTGCCGCCGGCGCCGACGAGCACGTAGAGCTCGTCGGTCAGCTTGACCGGCCGGATCTGGATCGTGTCGAGCGCCTGCTGGCCCTGGAGGGGCAGGGCGACGCCGAGCAGCATGATCGCGGCGAGACCGAAACGAGTCATCGAGGGCCTCCGAGGCTGGGTGACGGGGCAGAGAAGATCGCCCCGTGACCCGCCGGTCACAACTCGGGGGCCGGCTTTCGCTCCATCGTCTCGAAGAACCGCGCGATGGCCGGCCATTGGGTGGCGACGTCGTCGTAGCCGAACTCCATCAGGGGCGAGGTGTACTCCGGATGGAACAACAGGTAGGCCAGAAACTCGCCCGCCGCCTCACGCCCGCCGCCGATCGCCTGCACGATCCGCCGCATCGCTGGGGGCAGCAGCCCGTCCCGTCCGGCGGCCAGCTCCCGCAAATTGCGTGACGGGCGGATCAGGAGCAGCTCGACCGGGGCCAAGCCCGCCGGGGGCTGTGCGCCGGGCGGAAAGGCGGCGAGGAGGTCGTTGATCCGCTCCAATCGCTCCGCGTCGGTGTCGAGCGCGTCGATGAAGATCGAGCGAAAGAGAAGGCCCATCACCTCGGCGGTGCTGGGGTACTCCGTGATCGCCGGTCGCCAGTGCGCCGGCGTACCGGCGCCGATCGCCAGGATGCCCCGGGCGCCAAGATGGATCGCCGGGGCCAGCGGCGCGGTCGCGCCGACGCTGCCGTCGCCGAAGTAATCCTCGCCGAGCTTGACCGCGGGAAAGAGCAGGGGGATCGCCGCCGAGGCCAGGACGTGCTCGATCGTGAGCCGGGCGTGGACGGCCACCCGCTGGACCCGCTGCCAGGGTGCGAACTGCCGGCCACCCTGCACGAAGGTCATCGTCTGCCCGGTCGAGTAGGACACCGCGCTCAGCGCGGCCGCCCGAAGCGAGCCCATCGCCAGCTTGGCGGCGATGCCGTCCATGTCGAGGCAGCCCTTCAAGAACTCCCGGAGCGGCTCGGTGTCGACGAGGCCCTTGATCACGGCGGGACCCCGGCGGCGAGCGGTGACGCCCCGCAAGAGCCAGCGGCTGGCGGAGCCCGCCAGCTTCACCGGGTGGACCCGGTAGACCGCGTCGCTGGTGAGCCGCCGCCACTGCGCCTGCAGGTCGGTGACCGTGGTCTCGAGCGGGCCCGGATGGGCGGCGACGAACGCCGCGTTGATGGCCCCGGCCGAGACGCCGGAGACGATCGGGAACTCGAGCCCCTTGAGTCGCTCGGCGAGCCCGGTCAGCACCCCGACCTGATAGGCGCCCCGGGCGCCGCCGCCCGAGAGCACCAGAGCCAGCCGCGACGAGTAGCGCCATTGGCCCGGTGGCAGGTCGCCCGCGAGCGTCCGGTCGGGCGCCCCTCCATGACTGATGTGGCGAATCGGGCTCACGGGCGAGCGGGACTCCGGGTGGTCGGATCGGTTCCAGGGCGGCGGGAAACTCGCCGCCAACCCGGGTCGTCGGGGTTCGAGCGCCGCGCCAGGTAGGATAGGCCGAAGCGACCCGGGCCGACAGGGAGACGCGTTCGGCTGGCGGGTCGGGCGGTGGCCCTCCATCTTCAGACCCGAGCGATGAGCCCCCACCAGCGAGACCGACTCCCCACGATCATCCGATCCGGTGGCTCGCGGTCGGTCGGTCGATGACCGGCCGGCCGCCCCGCAAGTCGTTCGATCGCTCGCTCGTCGAGGGCCCGATCGGGAGCGCGGTGTGGAAGTTGGCCTGGCCCACCATGTTGCAGAACGTGCTCGGGGGTCTCCAGGGGATCATCGATCACGCCATGGTGGGCCATTATGTCGGCTTCACCGGCAACGCGGCCATCGGCGTCTCCTGGCAGATCTTCCTGGTGGTGATGGTCTTCATCAGCTCGCTCTTCACCGGGATGGGCGTCCTGGTGGCGCGCTTCGCCGGCGCCGGCGACGTCGAGAAGGCCAATCGCACCGTCTATCAGGCCTTCCTGACCTCCGCGGCCATGTCGATCGGTGTCCTGGCCCCGCTGGGCTACGTCCTCGCGCCGAAGCTCCTTGGCTTCGTGAACGCCACCCCGGAGGTGCAGGCCGAAGCGCTCCCGTATCTTCGGACGATCTTCGTCTTCAGCTTCGGGATGCTGACCTTCTTCATGCTGGGCGGCGCGCTCCGCTCCGCTGGCGATGCCAAGACCCCGCTCCGCTACGGGATCGCGCTCACCGTCTTGAACATCGTCCTGAACGTGGTGCTGATCCGGGGCCTCGGTCCGATCCCGGCCTTCGGCACCATGGGCGCGGCCATGGGCACCGTGATCGCGGGCGGCATCCTGAGCCTGCTCGCGCTCCACCGGCTGATCACGGGCAAGTGGGTCGTCGGCTTCCCGCACGGAGGCAGCTGGCGGCCCGACTGGGGCATCATCCGGCAGCTGTTCCGATTCGGGCTGCCGACCGGGCTGCAGGGCGTGGTGATGAACATCGGCGGGGTCTTCCTGCTGCGCTTTGTCGGCTCGCTCAGAGAGAGCGCCGAGGCGCAAGCGGCCTACGCGATCGGCTACACCGAGCTCTTCTCGCTGATCACCTGGACCTCGATCGGCCTGATGGGCGCGACCGCCGCCGTGGCCGGCCAGAATCTCGGCGCGAAGCAGCCCGACCGATCGATCCAGGCCGTCCACGTCGCCGCCCGGATCGGGATCGGGGGCGCCGCGATCGTCGCCCTCGCCTTCATCTCGATCCCCCGCGTCCTGCTCGGCGTCTTCGGGATGACCGATCCCGACGTGGTGCGGATCGCGATCCAGCTGCTCACCTTCCTCAGCGTCTCGGGCTTCTTCATCACCGTGGCGCTCACCTACACCGGCGGGCTCCAGGGCACCGGCGACACCAAGAGCCCCTTCTACATCTCACTGGTCTCCCAGCTGGTGGTCCCGCTTGGGATCTGCGCCGCAATCCAGAGCATCCGCCCGCTCGAGCCCACCGACATCTGGACCGCGATCCTGCTCGGACACATGACCCGCTGCGCGCTCAGCGTGCTCCGCTTCCGTCAGGGACACTGGCGCTCGATCCAGGTCGACATCGAGCCGGCGCGCTGACGCCTGGCCAACGAACGGAGCAGGGTATGCGTCGCCTCACCCTCCTCGTCCTTTGCTGGGTCCTCGCCCCGTCCCTCCACGGCCAGGACCGCCCCCGCTTCACCGCCGAGACCTCGCTCCAGGTCGCCGCCTGGACGATCCGCGACCTTTCCGACGACGGCGCCTGGCTTGCCGCGACGTCGCTCGTGCGGCGCGACCTGATTGGCGTCGATCACCGCCACGACATGGATCCCACCTACCTCCGACCGGCCGGCGTCTCGATCTGGGCGATCAACACCGCGACCGGGGAGCGGCGGGCCGTCTTTCCCGAGCCGCGGACCACCCGGGCGCTGGCCTGGTCGCCGGATGGCCGGACGCTGGCGGTGGTGGCGCAGGAGGGCGAGGCCATGGCGCTCGCGCTCTGGGACCGGGCCAGCGGCCGGGTCACCTGGGCCAAGGTGCCGGCCGATCGCTACCTCGCGGAGAACAGCGATCTCGCCTGGAGCCGTGACGGGAATCGGGTGCTCTTCAACCTCCGGAGCCGAGCCTGGCACGAGCGGGTCTCGAAGCGGTTCGCGGCGATGACCGAGGGACCGATCTTCGTCCAGTCGAGCAAGGACCCCTTCCTCGCGTGGGACGACCTTCGTCGGGAGGGATCGGTCCGCTCGGTGGCGAGCTACGATCGACGGAGCGGCCGCGTCGACGTGCTCCTGGCGGAGCGCCGGATCACGAACTGGCGGCTCGCCGAAGACGACAGCACCATCGTCTGGCAGGAGGACATCACCCCGAAGACCGACTACGACGTGATCTTCGGAACCGAGACCCGGCTGCTCTCGCGCTCCGGGCGCTCCGCCGAGCCGCTCACGGTGCTCGGCTCGACCAAAGGGCTCAACCTGGTGTGGAGCCGCGACGGTCTCCGCTACGCCTACGCCAAGGACGGGAAGCTCTTCGCTGGAGAGGCGACCGACACCGCGCGGCGTCAGCTGGCCGGCGCGAAGGGCGAGTCGAAGGCTCCCGAGGACACGACCACGGCCGCCCGCGACGCGCGCGCCCGGGAGCGCTTCACACCGGTTCGCTGGAGCGCCAACGGCCGGGAGCTCATCGCCAGCAACTCCCAAGGGCTCTGGATCGTCGACGGCCTGAGCGGCGAGCGGGAGATGTTTCTCGACACCACCGACTCGCTCACCGCCCCGCGCTATCGGGTGGCGGCATGGAGTGAGGATGGCCAGTCGGTCTACCTCACGTTCTCCGCGCGGAGTCGGTGGGAGCGCGGGATCGCCCGCTACGACCGGGGCTCGAAGCGGCTCGACGAGCTGGTGAAGGACGGCCGGCGCTACGACGATCTGACCCTGGCCCGAAACGGCAGCGTGGCCGTGCTCGCGGTGGCCGACCCCAATCGACCGGACGACCTCTTCGCCGCCTCGGGCGACGTTGCCAGCCTCAGGCGCCTGGTCGCCACCAATCCCGCGCTCGACCAGGTGGCGCTCGGACGCACCGAGCTGATCGACTACCTCGACGTGGACGGCAAGCGCCAGTACGGCGTGGTGTACTATCCGCCGGACTACCGGCCCGGTCGGCCCCATCCGACCGTCTTCTACGTCTACGAGCAGTTCTTCGACGACACCTTCGATCCGATCGCCAACTTGCTCGCGGCGTCGGGCTACGTCACGGTCAAGCCGTCCGTGAGTCTCGAGATCGGCCACCCCGGCGAGGCCTGGCTCAAGGGTGTCACCGCCGCGGCCAACCATCTGATCGAGCGCGGCATCGCCGATTCGAGCCGACTCGGGGTCCAGGGGATCAGCTACGGCGGGTACGCGACCAACCTGCTGATCACCCAGACCAAGCGCTTCAAGGCCGCGATCAACATCTCGGGCAAGGTCGACATCATCAGCTTCTACACCGACTCGCCGAGGCTCGGCGTGCGCAACACCCACGCGGCGGAGAAGAGCCAGGACCGGATCGGCGCCACGCTCTGGGAGCAGCCGCAGAAGTACGTCGAGCACTCCGCGGTGATGTTCGCGGACCGAATCACCACCCCGCTGCTGCTCCTCACCGGGGCGCTCGATTCCAACGTCCCTGCCGACAACACCCGCGAGATGTACTACGCGCTCCGGCGGCTCGGGAAGGACGTGGTCTGGGTCAACTACATGCAGGGCGGGCACGGCACGCCGATGGCGCGGGAATCGGACTATCTGGACTTCCACCGGCGGATCGTGTCCTGGTACGACGAGCACCTGGCGCCCGGGACGGCGGTGCCGTAGCGGCTACCGGGCGATCGTGCGGGCTCGTCGGGTCCAGGCGCCGAGCACGCCGTAGCCGCCCTGGATGTTCTGCTTGGGCTGCACGGTGAAGGGTCCGCCGACCCCGGTCGTGAAGTACTCGAAGAGCTCCCGGTTCACCGCGTAGACGGCCACCTCGACCCCGCGAGTCCGATCGGCCGGGATCGCCGTCGGCGGAATGACGGTGTCGATCTTCGGCTCCGCGGTCACCCCAGCCCAGGGCAGGCCGAAGCCCTCGCAGACCGGCGCGTTGGTGACGCAGTCCGGCTCGGCCCGCACGTTCACGATGTAGCGATAGGCGTTTGCGCTCGCGCTCCAGCGGGCCTCGAGACCGGCCGAGCCGGGCGGGTCGCCCGCCGCGTCGAGCGTCTCGATCGCGAAGTCGCCGGGGACCGTTGTGGCGGCCGACGCGCTCGGCCTGCCCGGCGCGGTCACGGTGACACGATAGCGGCGTCCCGGCCGGACCTCCGCTTCGAAGAGCATCGCGTAGCCGGTGCCCTGTCCCTCGACCGGCGTGGCCACCGCGACGGCGCTCTCGCTGCCGTCCGGTCCCACCTCGAAGAGCACCGCGTCGAGTCGGGTGATCGGCAGTCCGTCGGTCTGCTCGACGACGATCACCTGTCGGCTCGAGTCGGCCACCAGCACCCCGAAGACCAGCAACGCGCCGTCGGTGAGATCGGGAATGTCGGGTGCCGCAGGCTCGCCGCAGCCGACGGCGAGGGCCGAGAGCAACGCCCGGACGAACCCGCGCCAGCCACGCCTCATCATCGCCGCTCCTGACCGATCGTGAAGTCCACGCCGAGCACCGGCACGCGCGGCAGCTGGCGACGGGGCAGGTACTCGATGGTGCCCTGGAGGCCGCCCGGCTGCGCCCGATAGCCGGTGACGTTTCGCCGATTGGTGAGGTTGATCACCCCGGCGAAGGGCGCGATCCCGACCCCGCCGACCCTCCAGGTTGCCCGGGCGGTGAGGTCGGCGCGGAAGTAGAGCGGCAGGCGTCCCTGAGTCGACGACCAGATCGGGAAGGGCGCGTCGCGTCGCTGCCGCGCGCTGCCGGTCACCGGGTCGAATTCGGCGCCGGCGAACATCCCCTGCTCGAC
>JBFXAS010000099.1:0-16342 GCA_050184075.1 Gemmatimonadales bacterium | reverse complement strand
CCATGGTCCCGATGCGGGACGGCGCCTCGCTCTTCACCCAGATCTACGTGCCGAAGGACAGCACCGCGCGTGAGTATCCGGTCATTTTCTACCGGACGCCGTACTCGATCGCACCCTACGGCCCCGACGACTACCGCGAGGTGCTCGGCCCCTCACCCGAGTTCGACCGGGCCGGCTACATCTTCGTGCTCCAGGACGTGCGCGGGAAGTTCCGCTCCGAGGGCGAGTTCGAGGTGATGCGCGCGCTCGCCGACTCGGCGGGGGTAGCCGCGGGCGCCGTGGACGAGGCCACCGACAACTACGACACCATCGAGTGGATCCTGGCCAACGTCGGCAACCACAACGGCCGGGTCGGCCAATGGGGGATCTCCTACTCCGGCTGGCAGACCGTGATGGGGATGGTGAACGCCCACCCGGCCCTGGTGGCGGCCTCGCCCCAGGCGTCGCCCTCGGACATGTTCATCGGCGACGACTGGCACCACAACGGCGCCTTCCGGATCATGTACGCCTTCAGCTGGCTCTCCGGCAACGCCCGGGTCCGCTCCGGCCCCACCGAGAGCCGGCCCGAGCGCTTCGACTACGGCACCCCGTGGGGCTACGACTTCTTCCTCGAAGCCGGCTCGGCCCAGGACATCGACGAGCAATATTTCGCCGGCCAGGTCCCCGCCTGGCGCGACTTCATCGAGCACCCCAACTACGACGAGTTCTGGAAGCGGCAGGCCGCGCAGCCGCACCTCGGATCGATCCGCCCGGCGATCCTCAACGTCGCGGGCTGGTTCGACACCGAAGACTTCTACGGCCCGATGTCGATCTACAAGACCATCGAGCGGGAGAACCCGGCGATCGAAAACACCCTGGTCGTGGGACCCTGGCTCCACGGCGGCTGGCGCGCGATGACCGGCGAGAACCTCGGCTGCGTCGACTTCGGGCAGGCCACCTCCCACGACTTCCAGCGGGACGTCCAGTTCCCCTTCTTCGAGAAGCACCTCAGGGACGCCGGCGGCTGGGCCGCTCCGGAAGCGACCGTCTTCGAGACCGGGACCAACCAGTGGCGGAGCTTCGCGGCCTGGCCGCCAGCCGGGGTCGAGCCCAGGTCGCTCTACCTGGGCGCCGACGGAACCCTCTCCTTCACCGCGCCAACGGCGAGTGGGACCGCGGCGGCGGACAGCTATGTCTCCGACCCGAGCCGCCCGGTCCCCTTCTCCGCCGAGATCCGCACCACCCTCGGCCACCTCTGGAAAGTCGAAGACCAGCGCTTCGCGTCGACTCGCCCCGACGTGCTGGTGTACCAAACCGAGCCCCTGACCGAGGACCTCACGCTGGCCGGCGAGATCCTCGCCAATCTCTTCGTCTCGACCACCGGCACCGATTCGGACTGGGTGGTCAAGCTGATCGACGTCTACCCGGGAGGCGCCGAGCCCTCGCGCTTCTGCCAAGTCCCGATGGGCGGCTACCAGATGCACATGGCGGGCGAGATCATGCGCGGCCGCTTCCGGAACGGCTTCGAGCGGCCCGAGGCGATGGTGCCCGGGCAGGTGACCCCGATCCGGTTCAGCCTGCGGGATCGGTTCCACACCTTCCGCGCCGGCCATCGGATCATGGTCCACGTCCAGAGCTCGTGGTTCCCGGCCTACGACCGGAACCCGCAGACCTTCGTCGACACCTACACCGCCAAGCCGTCCGACTACTGGAAGGCCACCCAGACCGTCTATCGCTCTCAGGGGCAACCCTCGCACCTCGTCCTGCCGGTGCTCCGGCGCTAGGGCGGCGGGCGGCGGGCGGCCGTCGCCGCGCTGTTACCCGGGCGGCACAGATTGCGATGACGACACGTAGGGTCCGTCCGGGATCGGCGGCAACCGATGCGGACGGTGGCGCCGCTCCGGCTCCCGGACGGCGCCTCGATCCGCTTCGGCGCGCCTGGCCCGACAGACCCAGCTTCTCCGTCGCCGTTTCCACGTCGTTCGCACCCCACCGCGGGAGGACCCAGCCATGAAGATCAACCCCTATCTCAACTTCGCCGGCAAGACCGAGGAGGCGTTCCGCTTCTACGAGAAGGTGCTCCAGGGCAAGCTGACCGAGATCCACCGATTCGGCTCGATGCCCCAGGGAGACGGCTTCCAGCTGAGCCCCGAGCAGCAGCAGCTGGTAATGCACGTCGGCCTCGAGCTGCCCGACGGCCAGATGCTGATGGCGAGCGACCTGATCGAGGGAATGGGCCCGCCGCGCGTCGAGGGGAACAACATCAGCATCTCGATCCACCCGTCGAGCAAAGCGGAGGCCGATCGGGTCTTCAGCGGGCTCGCGGAGGGCGGCACGATCACGATGCCGATCGCGGACCAGTTCTGGGGCGACTACTTCGGCAGCCTCACCGACCGGTTCGGGATCAACTGGATGGTGAACTACTCGGCCGCCGCGGCCCCGGCGGGCTGAGCGCCGGAGCTGCCCGAGCGTGGCGGTTGAGGCGAGGCGAGGCGGGGCCGGCCCGGTCGAGGAGCTGGCGTGCCCGTCCGTTCGATCGACAGCGCCTGGCGACGGGCGTGCCCTCGAAATGCTCCGCGGGATCGCCCTCGTCGCCGGCCTGCTGGCGGGCTCCGGCCTGACGGTCGCGCCGGCGTCCGCGATCCAGGAGCCCCGAGGTCCGAGCGTCGACTTCCCCCGCTCGACCATGCAGGCGAACAACGGTCACCCCGGCTTTCTCCTCAACCCGACCGAGATCGCGCTGCTCAAGGACATGATCCAGCAGCCCGGTCCGGTGCGGGAGAATTGGCTGGTCGTCCACCGCTACGCCGACAGCGCCCGCGCGGGGCGACATCTCAACGGCGGACCGCTGACCGAGCGGAACTATCAGGACTGGGCGGGCCCGAAGGCCGCGAGTCGGCGCGATGGCGGGGCGGACGTGGGCGTTCCGCTCGCCTCCTTGGGCCTGGCGTACGCGCTCACCGGCGACCTCACCTATGCCACCCGTGCCCGTGAGGTGATGCGGGCCTTCGTCGCGGCCGGCGGGGGGCCGGTCGGCGCGCTCTCCAATGGTTGGTTCGACGGGTTCGACGGGGCCTGGCTCTTCTCCATGATGTTCGCCTACGACCTCGTCTACCACACCCTCTCGTCAGGTGATCGCGCGGCGATCGAGCAATGGCTCCGCCAGCGCGTCGACCTGAACCGGCCGCGCGCCCGGCTCTGGGGCGGGGCCCCGCGATGGTCCACCTATCAGGGCCTCGGCCGCCTCTACGTGGTGCCGGAGGATCAGGTCCCGATCTTCTACGGCGGCGCCCTCGGCTATCTCCTCGAGGACCCGATCCTGATCCGCTGGGGTGCCGGTGACGGCTTCTATCCGATCGCCTTCGACGACCACGCGACCAGACCGACCGGCATCCAGAATCCGTACTCCTGGCAGCACTTCCTCCACGACGCCTTCCTGCCTAACGGCAGCTCGTCGCGGTTCTGGGACCGCGAGGGGGCGCCGCCGTACGCGCTGGCGCAGTACTACGCGGCGCAGGTCCTGATGCAGGCCGCCTGGCAGCGGGGCGTCGACCTCTGGCGCTATCGCGACGCGGAGTCCGGGAATACCTGGCAGGCGGCGGCCGATTGGGTGACCCGGGTCTTCGTCCAAACCCAGCCCAACCCGGCGCCCAACGGAGACTGGCGCACGCTCCTCCACCTGCCCTACAGCCACTATCGCTCGTCGATGTACCGGGCCGCGCTCGACTGGGTCGGACCGCCCCCGTTCGAAGCGGGACGGGACGGCTGGTCGCCGCGACTGCAGGCCTACTACTACCAGAGCGACTACTTCCGCCAGATCATGTTCCTGGTCAGCGCCTTCGACCGCTCGGTGCCGGCGCCCGTGGCCGGCGAGGCGATCACCCACGTCCCCGGCGATCGGCACCGTCTGACCGTGGGCGGCGCCGACGGGTTCCTGGTCACCGCGCCGGATTCGACGTACCTGGCGGGGGATGAGATCCCGGTCACGGTCACGGCGGTCGGCCCGACCGGCCAGCGCGCCACCGAGTTCACCGGCACGGTTCGGTTGCACGCGCCCAACTGGTCGCCCGCCACCACGGTCTATCGGAATCGCAGGATGGCCACCATCACGGTGATCGACCCGGCGAGTGAGCCACAGGGCTCGCTCACCTTGACCTTCACGCCGGCGGACCAGGGACGAAAGACCACGACCGTGCGGCTGATGCACGGCGGCGTGGGGACGAGCTATCGGATCGAGGCGATCCATCCCGACGTCGACGGCTACCCGCGCACGAGGTCGGGACCGCTCGCCGCGATCCGGGGGTACAGCGCCCCGATCGTGGTGACCGAGGCCGACCCGCCAGCGACGGTTTCGCCTCCACCGCCACCGCCGCCCGGACCACCCCCTCCTCCGTCCCCGACGGGGGGAGAGGCTGTCGCGACCCGCCGGTCCACTGCGCATTCCAAGTTGCCATGAGAACGCTCAGAGTCACCGCGTCGAAGGACGTGGCCGCCCCGCCTCCGGTCGTCTACGACCTGATCGCCGACTACCGGCAGGGACACCCGAGCATCCTGCCGCCCGAGTACTTCGAGGACCTCGTCGTCGAGGAGGGCGGGCACGGAGCCGGCACCCGAATCCGATTCACGATGAAGGCGTTCGGCCGCCGCGAGGTGAGCCGTGCGTTGGTGACCGAGCCCGAGCCCGGCCGGGTCCTGGTCGAGACGGTCGAGGGTTCGGGCATCGTCACCACCTTCACCGTCGACCCGACACCCGCCGGCTCGCGGGTCACCTTCGACACCAGCCACCCCGTGCGGGGATTCGCCGGGTGGCTCCAGGGCCTGGTCGTGCCGGGCTATCTCAGGAAGGTGTACGCGGCGGAGCTCCGGCTGCTCGCGACGAGGGCGGAGCAGGCGGCGAGCTCTCGATCGACACGGTGAGCGGTCCGCGCACCGAGCCCGGCAGGCACCGCCGTCCTTGTTTGCGAAGTTGAGCCGCCTCATCAGGGCCGCGAAGCGCTGCTCGCCGCGTAGCGGGTCGAAGATGGCGTCCCGTCCCAGCCACGGCAGCATCTGGAAATCGGCCGCCCGCGCCTGCTCGAGGTAGTCGAGGGCCCGCCCATGGTCCCCGAGGCCCAGGTGGACCAACGCAAGGTCGAACGGCGCCACCCGACCCCCCGGGGACTCCGGCTTCAACCGGTCGAACGTGGCCATCGCCGCCCGGTGGCCGACTCACGCTTCACGAGGTACCGTTGGGCGGTGGCTTCGCTCGGGCACCCACCGCCGGCCCCGGCTCGCGGCACTCGGGGGCCAAACCGCGCAACAACGGAGATACAGCAATGGCTATTCGGGTCCTCCACGTAGGGCTGGGACCAATCGGTGTGGCGGTGGCGCGACAGGTCGCGAGCCGCAAGGGACTTCGGATCGTCGGGGCGGTCGACATCGATCCCGCCAAGGTGGGCCGGGATTTGGGCGAGGTGGCCGAGCTCGGGAAGAAGCTCCGCGTCAAAGTGGGCGACGACATCGGAAAGGCGATCAAGAAGACCGAGCCCGACGTCGTGGCGCTCTGCACCAGCTCCTCGCTCGCGTCGATCGAGGAGCAGCTCGCGAGCATCTTCAAGCGCAAGGTGCCGGTCGTCTCCACCACCGAAGAGCTGGCCTATCCCTACTACTCCAACAAGAAGCTCGCCAAGCGGATCGACGCCGCGGCCCGGAAGGCGAAGGTCGCGGTGGTCGGGACCGGGGTCAATCCGGGCTTCACCATGGACGCGCTGCCGATCGCGCTGACCGCCGTCTGCGAGCGGGTCGACGCCATCCACGTCGACCGGATCCAGGACGCCAGCGTGCGTCGGCTCCCCTTCCAGCAGAAGATCGGCGCCGGGCTCAGCCGGGCGGCGTTCCAGAAGCGGGTGGACGCCGGCACGGTGCGCCACGTCGGGCTCACGGAGTCGATCGCCATGATCGCCGACGCGATGGGCTGGAAGCTCGAGCGCATCACGGACGAGATCGAGCCCAAGATGGCCGCAGAGCGGACCTCGAGCCAGTTCCTCACGGTCGAGCCGGGCCAGGTGGCGGGGATCATCCAGGACGGCGTCGGCTACCGCGACGGCAAGCCGATCATCACCCTCCACATGGAGGCCTATCTCGGCGCCCCCGAGTCCTACGACGCGGTCCGGATCACGGGCTCGCCGCCGCTCTACTCCAAGATCGCGGGCGGGGTGCAGGGCGACATCGCCACGGCGTCGATCACGGTCAACACGATTCCGGCCGTCCTGGCGGCGCGGCCGGGCCTTCACACCATGCGGAGCCTCAGGCTGCCCTCGTTCTACCCCGGCTGAGGGCGGCCATCCCGCGAGCGTCGGCCGAGCGTCACCCATCGGATAGAGGGGGTGACCAGTTCGGTCAACGCCGAGTCGACGGCGAGGTTCGGGTCGCGGTTCGGCGTGAAATGGTTACGGGCCGGCGGGCCGCGGCACCCAGCTTCGGACGGTGCCGAGTTGCCAACCGACAGCCGCCGAGCGTAGCGTATGGGCATGCCTGACCTGGCCCACTGCTGGACCCGCGAAGAGGTCCTGGCCCTGCCCGACGACGGCAACCGCTACGAGCTCGTCGACGGCGAGCTCCTGGTGAGCCCGAGCCCCCGACCGCTCCATCAACTGGCGGTGGCGGCGTTCTTTCGGCGGCTCGACCCCTATGTTCGCGCGCACCGTCTAGGCTACCTGATGTCGGCCCCGGCCGACCTGGACCTGGCCGCGGGCCAGCTGGTCCAGCCCGACCTCTTCGTAGTACAGACCGAGGCCGGGCGCCCGCTCCGCGAGTGGACCGACGCCGGCGTCCCTCGCCTCGCCGTCGAAGTCCTCTCGCCGGGAACGGCGCGTTTCGATCGGATCGTCAAGCGCCGGCGGTATCAGCGCTCGGGCGTCGACACCTACTGGATCGTGGACCTCGACGCCAGGCTGGTCGAAGTCTGGCGGCCCGCCGACACCTCGCCCCAGATCGTGGACCAGAGCCTCGCCTGGGAGCCCGACATCTCCGTCCCACCGCTCTCGATCGACCTGCCCGCCTGCTTCGTGGAGATCCACGAGGAGGCGTAACCCCGCCCCCGGTTGCTCCCAACTTCATTTGGCTCGATCGAACGGTGCTCCAAACCGAGCCCTGCAGAGGATCGGTCCGCTCTGCGATGCTTCGGTTCTCCCACGCGATGGGCCACGACCGAGATTGTTGCGCACCCGGTCGCCAGCTCCCACCCGGAGCACGTTCCGGGCGCCGAGTCAATCGATTTGGTCTAATTGACCAATCTACGCGCACACCGTAGATTGGTTCAGTTGACCAAACCGGAGCGGCTCGTGGCGGAAACATTCAACCTGTACGAGGCAAAGACCCACTTGTCCGACTTGGTCGAGCGGGCGGCCGCGGGGGAGGAGATCGTGATCGCGAAAGCCGGAAAGCCGCTGGCCCGCCTGGTTCCGCTGGCCGGCGTCGAGCGGGGCCGCACGCCGGGCGGTTGGGAGGGGCTGGTCTGGATCGCCGACGACTTCGACGCGCCGTTGCCTGCCGAGGAGTTGTCTGAGTTCAACGGCGGTCCTGCGAAGCCGCGGGGCCCGGCCTCGTGAAGCTCCTGCTGGACACGCAGGTCTTCCTGTGGTGGCGGAGCGACCCGCGGCGGATCGATCGGGCCGCCGAGCGCGCCATCTCCCGCGCGAGCCTGGTCTACGTCAGCGCGGCGTCGGCCTGGGAGGCGTCGATCAAGGTGCGGCTGGGGAAGCTCCGCTTCCCCGGCTCCTTCGCCGCGGCCGTCGACGAAAGCGAGTTCACGCCGCTCGCGGTCTCGATGGGTCATGCCGACGCGGTGCGAGACCTCCCCACCCATCACAGCGATCCATTCGATCGGATGCTCGTCGCGCAGGCGCAGGCGGACGGCCTCACCCTCGTCACCGCCGACCGGCAGCTCGAGCCCTACCGCGTTCCGGTGATCTGGGCCTGACGACACCGCCCATTCGCGAGAGGCGTCGCCTCGGCGGAGCGGCCGATCGGCAGCAGCGAGATCCCCAGTCTCAAGGCGGGCGCCGACCCGTTGCCAGGCTAGAGCCGCCAGGCATACCCTTCGATCGTGTCTAGCCGTGGCCGTGGCGACCCCTCGTCGCGAAACGCCAACCGCTTGCTACCACTTGAGGACCGCGATGGCGCCGCACCGAACCCTGACCCTTGTCTGCTCCATGCTGGCGATCACGAGCACCGCGCTCGCGCAGCGGCCACCGGCAAACTTCATCGTGGAGCTCGAGGGTGGCGCGGCCTGGCAGAGCTACAACGACGTCCGGATCCCCAACGACGCCTCGGCCACCCGGTTCTCCCTCGTCGACTTGGCCGGCTCCGGCCCCTGGGCCTCGGGACGTGTCTACCTGACCTGGCAGCCCAGCCCTCGACACGCCCTCCGGCTCCTGCTGGCGCCCTTCTCACTCACGGAGACCGGCACGGTACCCTCTCCGATCCAGTTCGCCGGAGAGAGCTACGCGGCTGGCCAGTCGGCCAAGGCCACCTATACCTTCAACTCCTACCGCCTCACCTATCGCTATCGCTTCCACGAGCGCCCGCGCACAACCGCCTGGATCGGCTTCACGGCGAAGATCCGCGACGCGACGATCGCCCTCGAGCAGGGCACGACCGCCAGCCGGAAGGACGACCTCGGCTTCGTCCCGCTGGTCCATCTGGCGGGACAGTGGCGCTTCGCTCACCCGTGGCACCTGAGCCTCGACGCCGACGCGATCGCCGGCGGACCCGGGCGCGCCGAGGACGTGTCCCTCAAGCTCGGGCGGGATCTCGGCGAGCGGTGGTCGATCCAGGCCGGGTATCGACTGGTCGAGGGTGGCGCGGACGTGGACGCCGTCTACACCTTCGCCTGGCTCCACTACGCCGTCGTGTCGGTCAGCCGATCGTGGTAAGCCGGGAAGCGGTCGCGTGCCGGCGGACCGACCCGGCGCTGCCGCCCCTCGAGGTCCTCGACCCTGGTCGACCGGCCGGCGAAGGCGCGCACGTCCGAGTCCGACCCGACTGCGACGATGGTGTCGTGCCGGATCGCGAGCGCCGGCGTCAGCCATCGGGCGCAGGCCGCGCGACCGGCCCCAGGTAGCGATCGAGCCACGCCAGCGACTCCGAGACCAGCTCCGGACGGGGCAGGAAGTGCCCCCCCTCGTACGAAATGAGCTTCTTGTCCGCCTCCCTGGTTCCCAGCAGACGGTGAAAGGGCTTCTGCGACAGCTCATACGGAAAGACGCTGTCGTACTTGCCGCTCAGCATCAGGACCGGCACCCGGATCCTCGGCAGAAAGTTGACGGGATCGACCTCCGGCCGAATCGGGCTCATGCTCAACCCGGCCACGTAGAGGATCGCGGCCTTGAAGCGCGGCTCGATCGCGATCGCGACGCCCCCCAACCGTCCCCCCCAGCTGGCGCCGACGTAGGCCAGCCGAGTGCTGTCCACGTCCGGGCGCGAAACGGCGTAGTCGATGGCCCGGCGCATCTCCTTGGCCCGGCGCAGCATCAGGTCGCGGCTGGCCACCGTGCCCGACGCTCCGCTGGCCGGGCCGAGCCCGCGGCCGAGAACGCCGGAATAGACCGGATAGACCGCAGCCCGCCCGCTCCTGACGATGAAATCGAGGATCCAGGTGGGGAGCTGCTTCGGGTCGGACATGATCAGCGCGTCCGACGCCGGCCAGATGACCACCGCTTGGTAGGGCGGCGCGGAGTGCTTCGGGAGGAACATCACCACCGGCAGCGGGTCACCGGGCACCGGTGGCGCCACGGTGACGTCCTCGCGGATCCAGTCGGTGTCACTCGAGTCGCGCGACGTGACCTTGGCGTCGAGCGGGGTGTGGTCGTAGTCGTAGAACGCGAGATATCCCCTGAAGGTCGCGTCGTCCACCGGCGTCACCTTGGCGTAGTCGCGCGTCAGGCCAGGGATCGGCGCCTCGGCGCGGGCCAGATCCTTGCCGGGGCCCAGCCGGCGGATCAGCCGGATGCCGTTGATGGCCGAGCGATCGAGCTCGGGCTGGGTGTACAGCTCGGCGAAGAGATAGGTCGGATCCGACCACCCGCCACCGAGGATGTAGCGGCTCCCCGGCTCGCGGGCGTTGACGGTCCACTCGCGAACGTTCCCCGCCATGTCGAACACGCCACGAGGGCTCACGCTGCGGGGATCCCCTCCCCGTTCCGGTCCGGTCGTCTCGAAACGGCCGTTAGGCACGACCCAGCGCGCGGCGTCCGGAATCGCGGCGGAGTTCCACTCGATCACCGTCGGGATCTCCTTGCCCGCGAACCGGGCATACGCGCGGGCCTCGTACCAGCTCACCCCGCCCACCGGAAAATCCTCCTGGTCGGAGGGCGGTGCGCCGCCGACCCAGGTCGCCGGGCCGGGCCGGCCGGTCTGGTCGACGAAGAGCGCCATCGCCTCGTCCCACTGGATCGGCCGACCCTCGCGGACGATGGTCGAATCCCAGTATTCACGCCTGGCATAGCCGCCGGCGTCCACGAACGCCTTGTATTGCCGATTGGTCACCTCGAGGCGGTCCATCAGAAAATCGGCGAGCTCGTAGCTGTCTTCCCCGGTCAGGCCGTACAGCGTGCCCTGGAGGTGAGCGCCCGAGAGGGCCACCATGCCCGTATCCGGGTCGGTGTCGCGCCTCAGCTCCACCGGGTCGGGAATGGGCACGTAGGAGCCCCCCAGGCGTGCTCCCATCACCGTGACCGTCCGATACCCCGGCTTGGTGTAGCGATAGAACCAGGCGTTGTTCGGGATCCGCACCTCGCCGGTCGGTGTCGTTCCGATCGGGATCCACCGCGAGGTGTCGTCCAGCGATGCTCGGGTGACGGTCGCCCCCGGCGGCGCGCTCAGGAATTGCTGCGTCTGGGAGATGAGGGGCCAGAACCGGGCGACCGAGGGGTCGTCGGGCGCGCGGGCGGCCGCCTCGGTCGCCACGGCGAACGCGGAGTCGAGCTGGTCTGCCTCGAAGAGGCGCTGGATGGTGGGGATCGCGGTCTCGCTCACCCAGCGGGCTCGGCGATCCCGGACGATGAAGATCGACGCCACCGCCAGCACGGCGAGCGCCGAGGCGCCCGCCGCCACGAGTGTTCGCCGGCCCGACGGTGCGGCCCCGGCCGCGGATGCCGCGATCGATCGGAGCTCCGCCAGCAGATCGGCCGCCGTGGCCGGACGCTCGGCCGGCTCGATCGCCAGGCACCGCGCCACCAGCTTCACCAGCGCCGCGGGCGCGGCGGGAGAGCGCGTCGCGAGCGACGGCGCCGGGCCACCGAGCTTCTGACCCAGCACCTGCTGGAGCGTGCCCGAGAACGGCGCCTCGCCGGCGCACATCTCCCAGAGCGTCGCGCCCACCGCGTAGATGTCGGCGCGATGGTCGACGTCGCGCTGGCCGGCCGCCTGCTCCGGCGCCATGTACACCGGCGTCCCGAGCGAGACGCCTTCCGTGGTGAGCGTGGCCCCGTCGCGAGCGTCGCCGACGGCCTTGGCGATGCCGAAGTCGACGACGACGGCGTGCCCGCCGGAGATCAGGACGTTCTCGGGCTTGATGTCGCGGTGAACCACGCCCAGCGCGTGCGCGGCGGACAGCGCGTCGGTGATCTCGATCGCGAGCCGCAGCGCGTCCGGCAGCGGCAGGGCCCCCTCGCGGTCGAGACGGTGGCGGAGCGACTCGCCGGACGCCACCGGCATGACGTAATAGAGAAACTCCCCGTCGCCGGCCACCCCGGAATCGAGCAGCGGCAGAATGTGGGGGTGGTTGAGGCGGGCCGTGATCCCGATCTCGCGGAGGAATCGCTCGTCGGTGAGCGCTCGCGCGAGCTCGGGGCGGAGCACCTTGACGGCGACGTCGCGGCCGTGCTTCAGGTCGTGGGCCAGGTAGACGCTGGCCATCCCGCCGGCGCCCAGCTGACGCTGGAGCCGATAGCGGTCGGCGAGGGCGGCCGCGAGCGATGTCGGGACGGTCACGGCCCAAAGATCCGCTGCGGCTCCGGCGGAGTCAAACGGCGGCGGAGACCGGACCTCAGGGAGTCCAGGGCGCTCCTGCAGCCTCGAACGCCGCCTTGAGCCGCGCCAGATCGCCGGCGACCAAGGCGTCGAGATCTCTGGTCAGGGCCGCCAACCCCGTCGTGGCGAGCGAGAGGTCCCGCCGCTGGGTGGCTGTCGGCATCTGACGAGCCTCCCAGCTGTTCGTGGCCGAGGAAACCCGCGAGGCGATCGAGGGGCTGTCCGACTCGTCGAGCCGCCGCCGGGCGGGGTCGCCCTGGAGCGCGAGACTCAGCTCGGCCACCCTGGCGGCCACCGAGTCGATCCTCGCGAAAAGCGCCTGATCGGCACGGGGCGTCTCGAGCAGCGTTGCCCGCAGGTGCCGGAGCTGCTCCCGCACCCGGCCGATCCTGGCCCCCGCCGCCGCCACCTGGCGTTGCGCCTCCGCGGCCTCCTGCTGGAACGCCACCACCTGGGCCACGTCCGTGCCCTCCGGCAGCGTGGGCACCGGCTTCACCTGGAACGACTGCGGGCTGCCTAACGACCGCACCCCGCTGGCCGAGACGATGGCGAGGCTCGCGGTGTAGCGGCCGGGCGCCATCAGCGGTCCTTTGGACGAAGCGTCCCACGGCGGCTGGAACCCGGGCGCGCTCAGGTCGACGGGGTTCGGGTTGGGCCCCCGGAGGTCCCAGCTCACCCGATGCATCCCCGCCTTGGCCGGCCCCTCGACCCAGCGCACCACCCGCCCCGACCCGTCGGCGATCGTCACCAGCACCTTGGGCCCCTGCTCGAGCGCCTCGGCCCGGAGCTGGTCGTAGCCCGGGAAGGGCACGTCCCCGCCCTCTTCGTGCACGGCCTTCTCCCGCGCGTGCCGCGCCTCGCGCGCCGTCGTGGGTGCCTCCGGCAGCCAGTAGGTGAGCAGCGCCCCGAACGGAGGATTGTCCGCGGTGAAATCGTCGCTCCCCGCGGTCGGCCGCCCCGGCGCCTGGGCCACCTGGAAGGGCACGTACCACCACGCGTCGCGTACCGGGAAGAGCCCGCCCTCCTTGGCGGCGGTGCCGCCCGCGATCTCCCGGAGCGGCGTGTAGTCGTCGAGCACGTAGAAGCCGCGCCCGAAGCTCGCCCCGGCCAGATCGTTGTCCCGGCGCTGGAGCTTCAGGTCCCGGAAAGAGATCGTGGGCACCCCGGCCTTCAGCCGATGCCAATTCGCGCCACCGTTAGGCGTCCAGTAGAGCCCGGTCTCGGTCGCGAGGAAGAAGAGGTTCGGCCGCCCGTGGTCCTGCTGGATCGCGTAGACCAGCGTCCCCGCGGGCAGGTCGCCGGCCATCGAGCGCCAGGTCTTCCCGAGATCCGTGCTCTGGAACAGATAGGGCGAGAAATCCCCGGTCTTGTGCGCGTCGGCCGCCACGTAGATCGTCGACGCGTCGGTGAGCGACAGCTCGACCCGGTTGACGAATGAGAACGGCGGCACCCCCGGAAGCGCGGCCGCACGAGTCCAGCTCGCTCCCCCGTCGGTCGAGACCTGCACCAGCCCGTCGTCGGTCCCCACCGCCAGCACGCCCGCCCTGACCGGCGACTCGGCCACCGTGGTGATCGTGGCGTACTTCGACATCGCGCCGTGGTCGTAGAGATCGTCCACGCTCCAGACCCGGCCCATGTAGCGGAGCTCGTAGCGGTTCCGCGCCTGGGTCAGGTCGCCGCTGATCGCGGTCCAGCTGTTGCCGCGGTCGTCGCTCCGCCAGACCCGCTGCGAGGCGTAGTAGATCCGCGCAGGGTCGTGCGGACTGATCAGGAAGGGCGAGTCCCAATTCCAGCGCTCCGGCGGGTCGTCCGGCGCGGGCTCGGGCTTGATGCTCACCGCCTCCTCGTTGCGCCGGTGCTTCCGGTAGAGGTTCCCCTCCTGCCAGGTCAGATACATCAGGTCCGGATCCCGCGGGTCGAAGGCCACCGCGTAGCCGTCGGCGCCGTAGGGCACGTACCAATCCTGATTCCGGATCCCGTCCATGTTCATGGTGCGCGACGGCCCGTGGAGCGTGCCCAGGTCCTGCGCGCCGCCCAGGATGTCGTAGAACGGCTCCCGACTGTTGAGCGCCACCTTGTAGAACTGCGAGATCGGCAGATTGGGAAAGTGCCGCCAGCGGACGCCCTGATCGAAGCTCTCGTAGAGCCCGGCGTCGGTGCCCACCAGCAGGTGCCGCCCGTCTGCCGGGTCGATCCAGAGCGCGTGGTTGTCGCTGTGCTTGTCGTGCCCGCTCTCGAGGTAGTCGAACGTCTTGCCCCCGTCGCGGGTCACCTGGACGAACACGTCCATCTGATAGACCAGCGCCGGGTCGACCGGCGAGGCCTCGATCTCCTGGTAGTAGTGCGGCCCCGTGCCGCCGGAGATGTAGGAGTTGCGCTTCTCCCAGCTCTCTCCTTTGTCGCGGGAGCGGTAGAAGCCCCGCTCCTCCTCGCCGGCCTCGATGGTGGCGAAGACCAGGTCGGGGTCGGCCGGGGTCACGGCCAGGCCGATCTTCCCAATGTCGCCCTTCGGGAGCCCCGTGCTCACCTGCCGCCAGGTCTTCCCGTTGTCGGTGGACTTCCAGATCCCGGACTTGGGGCCGCCGGCCAGGAACCCGGCCACGTGCCGCCGGCGCTGGTAGGCGGCGGCGTAGACCACGTCGGGGTTGGAGGGGTCGAACTCGAGGTCGGTGGCGCCGGTGTTCTCGTCGATCAGGAGCGTGGCGGTCCAGGTGGTGCCGCCGTCCTCGCTCCGGTAGACACCGCGATCGCCGCCCGCGGACCAGAGCGGGCCCTCGGCCGCTACCAGCACCACGTCGCTGTCCCGGGGGTCGATCAGGATCCGGCCGATGTGCTGGGAGTTGGGGAGGCCCATCCGCTGCCAGGTCCGGCCCGCGTCGCGGCTCCGGTAGACCCCGTCACCCCAGGCGACGTGGCGGCCGGAGACGTTCTCGCCGGTGCCGACCCAGACGGTGCTGGGGTTGGCGGGGTCGAGGGTGATCTCGCCGATCGAGTAGGAGGGCTGGGCGTCGAAGACCGGGGTCCAGGTGACGCCGGCGTTGGAGGTCTTCCAGACGCCGCCGGAGCCGGCGGAGACGTACCAGGTGGTCTGGTCGGTGGGGGTGACGGCGATGTCGGAGATCCGGCCGCCCATGAGGGCGGGACCAATGCTCCGGAGAGCCAGGGCGGAGCCGGCACGGGCCAGCGTGGAATCTGGGGCCTGCGCCTGGAGGGGCCCGGCCAGGGCGACGAGACAAACGAGTGTGGTTCGCATCCCGATAGGATACGTCCTCATGCACGATCACGTCCACACGTTCGGGCCCAAATGGCGGTGCTCGCGACCCAGGGACAAGGCATCCCGCGCCTGCTGGTTCAGGTAGGCCTCTCAGGCTCGCAGCGCGAGCTCGCACGCCTCAGCCTGGCTACCCGGGTCCTTAGCCGAGAGATCGCAAATAAGGGACAGCTCGCTCCTGCCCAAATCGCGGACCTCGCCTCCCAGGCGCTGCTAAGGACGACCGGTCTTCGGGCTGTTCTGACGAGACTGAAGGCGCCCTCCGCGGCATTCGACTCGCGGCAACTGTCCCCTGCCAGCCTCGCCGCGATGCCAGCCAACGCTAGAGCCGAAACCGAGCGGCTGGTATCTTAGGCCGCCGACCGTGAGCGAGTCCTCGATGAGTCCGCTCAGAGGGCATGGGCAGTGTCTCAGCAAGCTACCGGAGCCTCGAAGCCGTTGCCCATCGCATCGGCGACGATGCACTGAATTCCGCAGGCGACCTGAGCGAAACCGTGGCCGCAATGGCGAGTCAGGTTGGCGAGGCTCGAGAACGATTTGCCGACTCCGCGCAGGCTGCCATTTCCGCAGCAAAGGCTGGTGCTCGGGAGGAGGCTCAGAGACTTCGAGACGAGGCGGCTCGACATGCCGAGGCCGTGCGCGCAGCGGCCGCCGCGACTCAAGAACGTGCCCGCGCCCTGACGAGCACGGCGAGGGACAAGGCTGCCGAAAGCATACGGCGCCTGAAGCCACCACGACTGCCACGCTGTTGTTCAGAGTGAGCCGACCGCACGGCGTGCCTTCATCGTTCGCGCCGCCCGACTCACGTCTCGTCGCCGGCGAGCGTCCACCCCGTTTCGATCCGCCGCTTTGAAGCCGGGCCATGGCGGGGGCGTGTGGTCGGCGAGTCCCTGTCGCCTCGGTCGGCCTTCCCTCGCCCTGCCGCGAGTTGGGCCTCGAACGAAGGACATCGACTGGTGTAGCTGGCGGCCTCAAATTGCACAGAATTGGCGGAGATAATTGTACAGTCGGGCCGCTCGCTGGATCGGCCCGTCTGCCCCTCGGAGTCGCGGACCGATGCCGTCCTGATGAAGCTGGACC
>JBFXAS010000098.1:0-16937 GCA_050184075.1 Gemmatimonadales bacterium | reverse complement strand
ACAAGATCGTCATCGAGGACGCCGCGTTCCCCTCCGACACCTACGCGGTCACCACCCATCTCCAGTCGCGCGGGCTCGATCCGGACACGTCGCTGCTCGTGCTCCGGCCGCGGCCCGGCGAGTACTGCCTCCGGACCGAAGACATCGAACGGGTGCTCGAGAACGAAGGCTCGGAGGTCGCCCTGGTGATGCTGCCCGGGGTGCAGTACTACACCGGGCAGCGCTTCGATCTGGCCCGGATCACCGCTGCGGCCCACAAGGTCGGCGCGATGGCGGGGTTCGATCTGGCCCACGCCGTCGGCAACGTGCCGCTCCGGATGCACGATTGGGGCGCCGACTTCGCGGTCTGGTGCAGCTACAAGTACCTGAACGGCGGTCCCGGCGCGGTCGGCGGCTGCTTCGTGCATCAGCGCCACGGCGGCGACCGCAACCTGGCGCGCTACGCCGGCTGGTGGGGCAACGATCCGGGCACCCGGTTCCGCCTCCACCTCAACGCCAGCTTCGTTCCCAGGGAAGGTGCCGACGGCTGGCAGCTCAGCAACCCGCCGGTCTTTTCCTCGACGCCGTTGCTCGCCTCGCTCGATCAGTTCGACCGCGCGGGCATGCCGGCGCTCCGGGCCAAGTCCGAGCGCCTGACCGGGTATCTCGCCTATCTCCTGGATCGGCTGGGGAGCGAGCGGCTGCACCTGATCACGCCGAGCGACCCGGGAGAGCGGGGCTGTCAGCTGTCGGTGCTGGTCCGGGAGCGGGCCCGCGAGCTCTTCGACGCGATCCGGTCGCGCGGGGTCGTGCCGGACTTCCGTCAGCCCGACGTGATCCGTTTCTCCCCCGCGCCGCTGTACAACAGCTTCCACGAGGTCTGGCGGCTGGCGCGGATCCTGACCGACCTGACCGAGTCCTGAGATGGACCGCTTCGTCGTGGTCGGCGGCGGTCTGGTGGGCTCGATGCTCGCCGCGATGCTCGGCCGCGAGGGCTACGAGGTCGAGCTGCTCGAACGGCGGGGCGATCCCCGGGGCGGGCCGGTCGGCGGCGGCCGGAGCATCAACCTCGCGATCTCGGCGCGAGGACTCGACGCGCTCGATCGTCTGGGGCTCGAGAATCGGATCCTGAGCCTCGCGGTGCCGCTCTACGGCCGGATGATCCACGATCAGGCCGGCAATCTGAGCTACCAGGCGTACGGCGTAGGCCGGCAGGCGATCAACTCGTTTTCCCGCGGCGAGCTCAATCGGGTGCTGATCGAGGCGGCCGCCGAATCACCGAACGTGAGGCTCCGGTTCGATCGGCGCTCCCTGGACGTCGATCTGGAGCGGGGCACGGTCGAGCACGTCGATGCCCGGACCGGGGAGGATCGCCAGTCCTCGACCGGGATCATCGTCGGCGCCGACGGCGCCTACTCGGTGGTCCGCGCGGCGATGCAGCGCCGGGAGCATCAGGACTACGCGCAAGCGTATCTCGAGCACGGCTACAAGGAGCTGCTGATTCCGCCGGACCCGGACGGCAAGCCGCGGCTGGAGCGGAACGCCCTCCACATCTGGCCGCGCGGCGGCTTCATGATGATGGCGATGGCGAACCCCGAGGGCTCCTTCACCGTCACCCTCTATCTGCCGATGACCGGGCCCAACAGCTTCGAGGAGCTGGGCTCGCCGGCCGCGGTGCGGGCCTTCTTCGAGCGCGAGTTTCCCGACGCGATTCCGCTGATTCCCGATCTCGAGGGCACCTACTTCGAGAACCCGACCGGGGCGATGGTGACGGTGCGGACCTACCCCTGGTGCCTGGACGGAAGGGTGGCCCTGATCGGCGACGCCGCCCACGCCATCGTGCCGTTCTACGGGCAGGGCGCCAACGCCGGCTTCGAGGACGCGGTCGCGTTCGTGGCCGCGCTCCGCGCGCACCGGGACGACCCGGGTGCGGCGTTCGCCGGCTATCAGCGGGAGCGGAAGCCCAACGCCGAGGCCATCGCCGACCTCGCGCTCGCCAACTTCGTGGAGATGCGCGATCACGTCGCCTCGACCCGGTTCCTCTGGCGCAAGCGGCTGGAGAAGCTGCTCCATCGGCTGCTGCCGGGGTGGTACCGGCCGCTCTACGGCATGATCTCTTTCTCGCTGATTCCCTACGCCGAAGCCCGCGAGCGCGCCCGGCGCCAGGACCGGATTCTCCGCCGGGTCGCGCTCGGCGCGGCCGGCGTCGCGGCGCTCGCCTTGCTCGCCGCGCTGTGGCGGCTCACCTGACGACCCTCGGAGCACCCGATGCCATGCCGTTGACCTACTCGTCGTATCTCCAGCTCGAGCGCTTGCTCGAGCTCCAGGCTCCCCGCTCCGAGCCCCCCGAGCATGACGAGATGCTCTTCATCATCATCCACCAGACCTACGAGCTCTGGTTCAAGCAGACCATGCACGAGGCGGAGAAGATCGCCCGGAACTTCCGGGCCGGCGACCTCTTCGGGGCGATCGCCACCTTCAAGCGGATCCGGACCATCATGAAGACGCTCGTGGCCCAGCTCGATATCCTGGAGACGATGACGCCGCTCTCCTTCTCGTCCTTCCGCAATCGGCTCGACACCGCGTCGGGGTTCCAGTCCTATCAGTTCCGCGAGTTCGAGTTCTTCTTCGGCTACAAGCGCCCCAACGTCCTCGGCCAGATCACCGTCGACCGGGGCGCCGACCGGGTGGAGCGTCGCCTGGGCGAGCCGACCCTGATCGACGCCTTCTACCACCTCCTCGGCCATCGGGGCCTCACGGTGCCGGCGGCGTTGCTCGAGCGCGACGTCCGGGAGCCCGCCGCGCCCAACGAGGAGCTCCAGGAGGAGCTGCTCCGCGCCTATCGTGAGCAGCCGGAGCTGGTGCTCCTGCTCGAGCTGATGATGGATTTCGACGAGGGCTTCCAGGAGTGGCGCTACCGGCACGTCAAGCTGGTGGAGCGGACCATCGGCGCGAAGCACGGCACCGGTGGCTCGGCCGGGGTCGAGTTCCTCAAGGCCTCGCTCTTCAAGCCGCTCTTTGCGGATCTCTGGGCCATCCGACACCGGATGTGAGCCCGATGCTCTACGACATCACCCCGCTGGTGACGCCCTCGCTCGGCGTCTGGCCCGGCGACACCCCGGCCGAGCGCCAGGTGATCCAGGACCTGGCCAAGGGCGACACGGTGACCCTCTCGACCCTCCGGGCCACCGTCCACCTCGGCGCCCACGCCGACGCGCCGAGCCACTACGGTGTCGACGCACCCGACATCGCGAGCCGGGCCCTGGACTACTACCTGGGCCCATGCCGGGTGATCCGCGCGGAGGTCGGCCGGAACCAGCGGATCGGGCCGGAGATCATCCAGGGACGCGAGCTCGAGCCGCGGCTCCTCTTTGCGACCGGCACCTATCCGGATCCGAACCACTTCTCGACCGACTTCGCCGCGCTCAGTCCGGAGCTGGACGACGCCTGTCACCAGGCGGGCGTGCGGCTGATCGGGATCGACACGCCGAGCGTCGATCTCTTCGACTGCAAGGACCTGCGGGCTCATCGGCGCTTTCTGGCTCACGACATGGCGATTCTCGAGGGAATCGTGCTCGACCGGGTGCCGGAGGGCCGCTACGAGCTGGTCGCCCTGCCCCTCAAACTGCAACTTTTTGACGCAAGCCCGGTCCGCGCCCTGCTTCGAACGCTCTAACACGTTGAAAAAACAGGTGGTTAGGTGGGCATGTCATTTGCCACTCCGAGTCCCGGAGTGGCCATGTCCCGACCCCATCTCGTTCCGGCCCGGGCGCTCGTCGCGCCCCTGATCCTGCTGCTCGCGGGCGGCTGTACCGATCCCGGCGATTCGAGCGCCGGGGTCTTCGTGACCGTGGTGAGCGCCGCCGACTCCACCGTCGGCTCGGCCGTGCTGCTCCGTGGCACCCGCGCCCGCCTCGAGGCGAGAGTCTGGGAGCGCCGCGGCGCGGATTCGCTCGAGCTGCCCAACGCAAGTGTCAGCTGGGCCAGCGCGGCGCCGGCCAAGGCCAGCGTGACCGCCACCGGCTACCGGACCGCCGAGGTGACGGGGATCCTCTCCGGCGATCTGCCGGTGGCCATCGAGGCTCGCGCCGACGCCTTCGAGGCCGCGGCGAGTGGCACGCTGAGCCTCCGAGTGGCCGACCTTCTCGAGGTCGACAGCGTCCGGCCCCGCGAGGTCAGATTCGGCGAGCAGGTGACGGTGTACGGGGTCGGGATCGGCGGCCTGATCGTGGCCCAGCTCGAGGGCACGCCGCTCCTCGCCGACACGGCAAGCTTCCAGGGCGAGCGCTTCGGTCTGGGCTCGATGCGCTTCTGGGTGCCGCCGCCCGCGAGGAGCGGACGGCTCTTCGCGGTCGGACCCGGCGTCTTCCTCACCGCCGACGACTCCACCATCGTCGAGCCGCTCGACAAGTACGAGCCCAACGACTCGACGCCCTGGACCTTCCGACTGGATCAGCTCCATCCGATCCCGCCGGAGCCGATCCTCAAGGTGGTCAATCCGGCGCTCGCGTTCGAGGATCTCCGCGCCGACTCGGTGGGCTACGACTGGTACCGCTTCACCACGCCCACGCCCGATCGCCCGCTCACCGTCGTGATCGATCCGCCGGGGCAGGGCGGCGGGAATCGGACCTTCCTCGCGTCGGCCAACAACCCGAGCGGCCCGCCGCGGCTCTTCGATTGGGCGATCGGCCCCGGGGTGCTGGCCTGCCGCGGGCTCGCGCTCTCGCCGCGGGCCACCCCGGCCGATCAGCTGGTCTTCGCGCTCGGCCGCCTGCCGGCCTCGTCGGTGGACCTGGTCTCCGAGTTCACCATCGAGGGCGCCTACTCGATGCTCGTGGTGGAGGGCTACTTCACCGTCAACGCCGCGATCGGCCCGGATCGCTTCGAGGAAGACGACCTCTGCGACCTCGCGGACCAGAACTTCCTCACGCCCGGTCTCGGGATCACGCTCGCCACGCCCTTCGTCGACAGTCTCAGCATCGACAATCCCTACGACATCGACTGGCTCAAGATCCGGGTTCCGGGCGCCACCGCGAGACAGCTGAGCGCGCGGGTGGCGATGGCGCCCTCGTCCGTGCCCGCGGTGATCGGCGGAGACCGCACCGATCTCGGCCTCTTCCTGCTCACCGCCGGTCCGACGCCCAGCCTGGTGGACGGCACCCAGAAGCGCGACGACTCCGACGAGAGCATCACCGTGACGGTGCCGCCGGGCGACTACTACCTGGTGGTGGTCGATCAGGGTGGGGCGCCCGCCCGATACGGGATCTGCGCCGCGATCGGCGCCAGCTGCACCGCGCCGACGCCTGCGCCGGCCGTCGGTGGACCGGTCCGATCGCTCTCGGCCTGGCTGGCGGGGCAGGGGCCGAGGCCGTGATCAACTGTCCCTCCTGCCGGAGCGAGCTGCCCGACCTCAGTCGGTTCTGCTCGGTCTGCGGCCACGCGTTGGGCGGCGTGGCGGTGACCGATCCACCCGCGCCGGGCGGTGCCCGCCCCAGCGAGATCGAGCGGCGGTTGAGCCAGGCGCTCGCCGGACGCTATCGGATCGGCAAGCTGCTCGGCCAGGGCGGCATGGGGGCCGTGTTCCTGGCCGACGACCTCGAGCTCGACCGTCAGGTGGCGATCAAGGTGCTGCCGAGCACGGGCGACCAGAGCTTCGTCGAGCGGTTCCGGCGCGAGGCCCGGACCGCGGCCAGACTCGATCACCCGAACATCATTCCGATCTACGGGGTCGAGAGCCAGGGCGACCTCCACTACTTCGTGATGCGCTACGTGCCGGGGCAGAGCCTCGAGGATCTGCTCGCCGACCGGCCGAAGCTCGAGCTCGAGCAGGCGCGCCGGATCCTGGTCGAGGCCGCCAAGGCGCTGGCCCACGCCCATCGGCAGGGCATCGTCCATCGCGACGTGAAGCCCGCCAACATCATGCTCGAGGGCGGCGATCGGGTGATCCTGACCGACTTCGGGATCTCGAAGGCGGTGCAGGCCACCACCAACCTGACCAGCACGGGCACCATCATCGGCACGCCTACCTACATGGCGCCCGAGCAAGCTCGCGGGCTGCCGGTGGATGGGCGGAGCGACCAGTACGCCCTGGCGGTGGTCGGCTACGAAATGCTCACCGGCGCTCCGCCGTTCGAGAGCGACGACGTCTTCGCCCTGATCTTCAAGCACCTGAACGACCCGGCGCCCCCGCTCGGGGTGACGCGGCCCGACCTGCCGCCGGGCCTGGTCACGGCGATCGAGCGGGCGCTCGCCAAGGAGCCGGAGCAGCGCTTCGCCAACCTGGAAGAGTTCGTGGCCGCGCTCGATCCCGCCGCCTTCCCGCACGCGGCGCCGACGATGCCGCTCGCGGCTCCGGTGGGCTCGGTCGCGCGGCCCCCCCGAGCCAGGGCGCCCGGCCGAGCGCCGGCCGGTCGGAGCCGGAGAGCCTGGTTGGGTGGCGCCGCGCTGGTCGCCACGGCCGCGGCCATCGCGCTGGCGCTCGCCAACGCCGCCCGGCCTCGCGCCGGCGCGCTCGCTCCGCCGGCTGATTCCGCCGCGGCGGACCCGACCTCGGTGACGCCACCCGCGACCTCCGCCGCTACGTCGCTGTCAAACAACACCACGCGGCCGGCGGCTCCGGCCACCGTGATGGGGCCGGATGGCAATGGACCACGGGTTGGCGCCGATGCCGTCCCGACGCCGCCCGCGGAAACGCCGCCGCCCCAGGCGGAGCGTCGTCGCCCCGTGCTCGATCGGCTGAGGAACCGGCCCTCGTCGGAGCCCCTGTTGCGCGATCCGGCCGAGCGCCCGCGCCTCGAGCGCGCCCGCCTCACCATCGGCGTCGAGGGCTCCTACGCGACCGTCTATCTCGACGACGAGCTGATCGGCGAGTCGCCGGTCGTCCGGATGGTAGGCTTCGGCGAGCACACCATCCGCTTGGAGCGGGAAGGCTACCGCACCGTCCGCGAGCGGATCGTCGTGAACGGTCCGACCACCCGTCGGTTCACCCTGGAGCCGGTCAGGTCGCCATGAGACGACTGCTCTCGAGCCTGGCGCTCGCCGCGCTGGCGGCGGCTCCGCTCGCGGCGCAGAGCCATCCGCTCGTGCGCGACGCGCGGATCGCCTACCAGGACCTCGATTTCGGCCGGGCCATCGGGCTCGCCAACCGCGCGATGGAGGCCCGGCTCGACGAGGCCGACCAGCTGCTCGCCTGGCAGCTGCTCGGCTTCGCCCAAGCCTCGCTCGACAGCGCCCGGCAGGCCCGCGAGGCGTTCAAGCAGGCGCTCTTCCTCGACCCGGACTGGAGCCTGGATCAGGAGCGGGTCAGCCCCAAGATCACCAGCCTGCACGCGCTGGCGCTCCGCGAGGTCCTGGTGGTCCGCGGCCCGCGGCTCGACTCGGCCAGCTTCGTGGTCGGCAGCGGTGGCGCCGACCTGCGCTTCACGGTGACGCGGACGGCGCGGGTCGAGGTTCGGCTCACCGGGGCCGGCGACGCGGTCCCGATCGACTCGCTGACCGGCGAAGGCGCGATGGCCGTTCGCTGGGACGGCCGGATCGGCGGTGGACCGGCCCCGGCGGGCGAGTACGCCCTGGTCATCGACGCCAGCTCCGGCCGCGACCGTTATTCCCGCTCGGTGCGGGTTGCCGTGCGGGCGAGCGCGGTCGACACTCTGGCTCACGTAACCTCGCTCGCGGGCTACGACCTCCTGTCGGAGACCGTGGTGCCGCCGCGGAGCTGGCGTCCGCTGGGCGTCGCGCTGATCACCAGCGCCGTGACCGGTGGCGCGTCGCTCGCTCTCGAGAACGGGGCGCTCGGCGGCGGCCCCCATCGCGAGCTGGCCGGCGTGAGCGTCGCCTCGCTTGGCGTCGGGATCCTCGCCATGCTCAGGAAGCCGGCGCCGGTGCCCTCGGAAGCCAACATCCGCTACAACCGGATCGTGCGCGACAACATCGCGCGGGAGAACGAGCGGATCGCGGCGGAGAACCAACGGCGGCGCGCGTTGGTCCGACTCACCATCACGCCAGCCGACCGGTCGCTGGCCACGGAGGAGGGCCGATGACGAGGCCCGTCGCTCGCCGGGGGGTCGCCGCGGCCGGGCTGCTGCTCGCCCTGTCGCTCGCGAGCCCGCTGGCGGCCCAACGTCTCCGGCTCACGGCCTTCGGCGCGGGCAGCCAGTATCGGGAGCAGACCGCCGCGCTGTCGTTCGACGGCAAGGGATTCGCCGGTCGACTCGACCTGGCCGTCGGCCGGCTCGGTCTGACGGTGACGGGGAGCCGCCTCGACTTCTCGGAGAGCGGCGGCGCCGCCCACGGGCTCGAGCCCTTCGAGCTCGCCGAGATCGACGCGGCGGCGAGGCTCCGCCTCGTGAGCGTCGTCAGCATCGAGGTCGGCGGGATTCGTCGCTGGGCTACACCGGAGCTCGCCGCGCAGTCGTTCCGAGCGGCGCGGATCGGGCTCCGTGGCGACTATGGCATCGCGGCTGGCGCGGACGCGAGCCTCCGGGCCGGCGCGCTGGGCGGCGCCAGCTTCTCCGGCGGCGGAACCGCGGATCTCGGGCTGCTATTGGGCTTCGGACTGAGCTACGGCGCCCGGGATCGCGGGGTCCGGCTCACCATCGACTACGAGTTCCTCCGCCTCGATCGGGAGACGGCGGTGCCGGGCGGCCCGGCCCGGGTCCCGATCCAGTCGAGCACGGCGCGGCTCGGGCTGATGCTGCAGCTCTGAGCCGACCGCTCAGCCGCCCTCGGCGATGACCTTGAGCTCGATCGCGATCGGGGTGGGGAGCGCGCCGACCTCGACCGTGGTGCGGGTGGGCTGATGCTCCGAGAAATACTCTGCGTAGACCGCGTTGAAGCGGGCGAAGTCGCCGGCCATGTCGGTGAGGAAGACCGTCACGTCCACGATCCGGTCCCAGCTCGAGCCGGCGTCCTCCAGCACGGCCCGCACGTTCGCCAGCACCTGATGGGTCTGCTGGACGATGTCGTGCCGGAGCAGCCGGCCGTCCCCGTCGGTCACGTTGCCGGGAATCTCGTCGGTGCCCGGCTTGCGCGGCCCGATCCCCGAGAGAAAGAGCAGCTGGCCGACCCGCCGCGCGTGCGGGTAGGCGCCCACCGGCTTCGGGGCGCGGCTGCTCCGGTGCTCGCTCATTCGCCCTCCGTCAGAGCTTGATGCAGACGTTCTTCGCCTCGGTGAAGAAGCGGATCGCCTCGTCACCGCCTTCGCGACCGACCCCACTCTCCCGCATCCCGCCGAACGGCACTCTGAGGTCGCGGAGGAGCCAGCAGTTCACCCAGACGGTGCCGCAGGCCACCCGCTCCGCCACCCGATGCGCGCGCTCCAGGCTGGCCGTCCAGACCGACGCGGCCAGCCCATACCGTGAGCTGTTCGCGAGCCGCACCGCCTCCGCCTCGTCGGCGAAGGGCATCACCGAAACCACCGGCCCGAAGATCTCCTCCTGATTGGTGCGGCACTCCATGGGGAGATCGGTCACCACCGTCGGCTCGACGAAGAAGCCGTCCTCGAATCCGGAGGGGAGCGACGCAGGCGGGCCGCCGCCGCAGCGGATCGTGCCGCCCTCCTCGCGAGCCAGCGCCAGATAGCCGAGGATCTTGTCCCGGTGCGCGGCGCTGATCACCGCGCCCTGATCGGTGTCCGGCGCGGCAGGGTCGCCCACCTTGAGGCGACGCACCGCGTCCACGAAGCGCTCGACGAACTCGTCGTAGCGGCTGGCTTCGACCAGAATGCGGGAGCCGCAGAGGCAGATCTCCCCCTGATTGGCGAACGCCGAGCGCACCAGCGACGGCAGGTGCCGGTCGAGGTCGGCGTCGGCGAAGACCAGGGTCGGATTCTTCCCGCCCAGCTCGAGAGTGAGCTTCTTGAACATCGGGGCGGCGGTCCTGGCGATCGCCGCACCCGTCGCCGTCCCGCCGGTGAAGGAGATCGCCCGAACCTCGGGATGCTCCACCAGCGCGGCGCCGGCCCGACCGCCAAGACCGTGGACGATGTTGAGCACCCCCGCGGGCAGACCGGCCTCGAGACAGCGCTCCGAGAGCAGGTGCGCCGTGGTGGGCGTGAGCTCCGACGGCTTGGCCACCGCCGTGTTCCCGGTCGCGATCGCCGGCGCGATCTTCCAGGAAAGCAGGTACAGCGGGAGGTTCCACGGCGAGATCAGTCCGGCGACTCCGCGCGGACGCCGGAGCGTATAGTTGATCGCCGCGTGGTCGGTCGCGTGGGCCTCGGTGGCCGTGTGCAGGATCGCGGTGGCGAAGAAGCGGAAGTTCGCGGCGGCTCGCGGAATGTCGAGCGTCCGGGCGAGAGCGAGCGGCTTCCCGGTGTCTTGCGACTCCGCGGCCGCGAAGCGCTCGAGGTCCCGCTCGATCAGCTCGGCGATCCGGAGCAGGATCCGGGAGCGCTCCGCCACCGGGGTCGCCGCCCAGGCATCGAACGCGCGCGCCGCGGCCTCGACCGCCCGGCCGACGTCGGCGGCGCCGCTGTCCGGCACCTGACCGATCGTCCGACCGGTCGCGGGGTTCAGGTTGTCGAGGTACTTGCCCTCGGCGGGCGGGGTCAGCTCCCCGCCGATCAGGTTCGCGATCCGCTTCACGCGCCGTCCTCTCTCGGTCCGCGGTTGGTGCTCAGATGCTGGCGATCCGGCCGCCGTCCACCGCGATGCTCTGCCCGGTGATGTACGACGCCCCCGGGCCGGCCAGGAACGCCACCGCGGCCGCCACCTCGTGCGGCTCGCCGAAGCGGCCCATCGGGATCTCCTCCTCCATCTCGGCCGCCACCCGATCCGCCTCGACGCCCGTGCGCTCGGCCCGGAGCCGGATCACCGACTCGAGCCGGCCGGTACGGGTGGCGCCGGGGAGCACGTTGTTCACCGTGATCCCGTCGGGCGCCAGCTCGGTCGAGAGGGTCTTGGCCCAGCCCGCCATCGCCGCGCGGGTGGTGTTCGAGACGCCGAGTCCTTTGATCGGCTGGCGGACCGAGGTGGAGATCACGTTGACGATCCGGCCATAGCCGGACGTCCGCATGCCCGGGACGACGGTCTGAGCCAGCAGCTGGCTCGCCACCACGTGCGCGGTGAACGCGGCCCGGAACTCCTCGGGCTTGGCGGCGAACACGGGGCCGGGTGGTGGGCCCCCCGTGTTGTTGATCAGGATCTCCGCCGGTCCGACCGCCTCGAGGTGCCGGGCCACGGTGGCCCGTGCCGAGTCCGGGTCGGAGAGATCGGCCACGACGGTCGCGTGTCGCTGGCCGGCCGGAGTCGGCAGCGCCGCCAGCGCTCGGGCCAGGCGGTCGGGATCGCGTGCCAACAGCGTCACGGTCGCGCCGGCCTCGGCGAGCGCGATGGCCGACGCCAGTCCGATGCCCTGGCTGCCGCCGGTCACGAGGGCGTGCTTGCCTTTGAGTTGCATGGCGGAATGGTAGACCAGACCGCCGAAGGAGGCGAGGGCTCGCGCGGTGCCGGGCTAGTGGAGGACGGCCCGAACCCGATTGAGCGCCCGGCGCACCGCGGAGAATCGGCTCGCGGTCTCGTGATAGAGTCCGTCGAGTCCGGTCCGTTCGGCCAGATCGTGCTCGCTCGCGTCGGCGAAGCCGCGCTGGCCGAGGGCCTCGTAGTAGTCGATTCCGGGGCCGCCCTTCCTGGCCCGTCGGGCGCGGATCCGATCGGCGAAGATGCCGCTCACCCAGAGGGCGTAGTTGCCGAGGTGGACCGAGACCGCGAAGCGACGCGGGCCGCGCGACTGCTCGAGATCGGCCAGGATGTCGACCAGGTAGTGATGCTCGGCGTCGTCCACGGCGGCGACCCGGTTGGCTCGCCGATGGTCGCCGAACTCGCGGAGCAGGGCGGCGCAGTAGTCCGCCATGGCGCGGTCTTCGAGCCCCTCTTCGAGCAGGGAATGGCGACAGAGCACGTAGAAGAAGAGCGAGGCCGACGGGCCGGGCAGGCTGCCGTCGAGGAGGTAGCCCCGCAGCTCGGGGCGGTCGAGCACCAGGTCGAGCCCGAGTCGGATCAGATCCTGCTCGCTCTCGTGTCCGCTCCCGCCCAGGCTCCGGCTCACCAGCGCCAGGTCGTGAGCGGTGATTCTGCTTCGGGCGTCGGCGGTGATCATCCGTCCTCCTCACCGAGCGGGTCGCGTGTCGCGGCGCCCCTTCAGGGATGCCGCCCGTCGAGGAACAACGTCAAGTTCCGGACCAGGGATTCGCGGTGGTCGGGCCCCACCCCTTGCGGGATTCCGGTCCGGCGGTATCTATTTGTGTATACAATACTCGCCAGATCGTTACGTCAGCAGCAGTTACCCGACAGAAGTCGTGTCGATTCGACTGTGTTCGTTCGACACGGGCCGCTACGACCCAAAAACGCAAGCTCAAGTTCTCCAACGGTTTGAAGTTGTCTGACAAGTTGGTATACACGGTGCTTGGTTCATCCGGCACGAGCGGCCCAGGTACGTCCGGAATCAGTCGAAGTCTCCGAGATCGGGATTCGTCTGGGTGTGTGCAAATCCCCCATCAGAAGTGAGGGAAGCGATGCGAAAGTTCGTTGTTCGAGGCCTCGGCGCGCTGGTGGCGGTCGCCGCAGGCTTACTCGCCGCGCCGGTGGCGCAGGCGCAGCAGGGCACGATCACCGGCAAGGTGACCGACGAAGCGTCCGGGGCCCCCCTCGCGGGCGCACGGGTGCAGGTCGTCAACCAGGCGGCCTTCGCGCTCTCCAATCAGGATGGAGCGTTCACGATTCGGGGGGTCAACCCCGGGGCGCTCACGCTCCGCATCTTCATGCTGGGCTATCGGTCGGGCACCCGTGAGGTGACCCTGGCGCCCGGCGGGTCGCTGACGGTGGATTGGCAGCTCCGCTCGGCGCCCTTCCAGCTCGAGGAGATCGTCACCACGGCCACGGGCGAGCAGGCCACCCGTGAGCTGGGGAACTCGGTTTCGAAGATCTCGACCGAGCAGCTGGTCGAGACCGCGCCGACCTCCACGCTCGAGCAGGTGCTCAACGGCCGGGTGGCCGGCGTGCAGGTGCTGCAGAGCAGCGGCACCACCGGCACCGGCGCCCGGATCCGGGTGCGGGGCATCAGCTCGGTCTCCCTCTCGAACGACCCGCTCCTCTACATCGACGGGATCCGGGTCGCCGGCGATGCCCCTGTCGGCGCCTTCGTCGGCGGCGGCCGGGTCTCGAAGCTCGCGGACCTGAACCCCGAAGAGATCGAGAGCATCGAGATCGTCAAGGGACCGTCGGCAGCCACGCTCTACGGCACCCAGGCGGCCAACGGCGTGATTCGGGTCACCACCAAGCGCGGCCGCTCCGGCGCGGCGCAGTGGAACTTCTGGGCGGAGGGTGGCGCTCTCAAGGACGACTACACCTATCCGTCGACCTATTTCAACGCGTCGACCAGCAACGCGAACGACGACTGCCTCCTCTACGAGGAAGCGCTCGGCCAGTGCCAGGTGGCGCAGCGGCACAAGCTCTCGATCCTCGAGGACCCCGGGACCACGCCCTTCGGCACCGGGTATCGCCAGCAGCTCGGCGGCAGCGTCTCCGGCGGCTCGGATCTGCTCCGCTACTTCGTGTCGGCGGAAGAGGAGTACGAGCGCGGGCTGCTCAAGCTCTCCGACGTCGAGTCGCAGTACCTGGTCGACGAGCGGGGCCTCTCCAGCGTCGACGAGATCCCCCACAACCAGCGGTTCCCGAACAAGTACAACAAGTACAGCTTCCGGGTGAACCTGAACTCGAGCCCGCGCAGCAATCTCGATCTGGCGTTGTCGTCCGGCTTCGTGGTCAACAACGTCCTGCTGCCCCAGACCGGTGACAACTTCCAGTCGGTCATCGGCACCGGCCTCTTCGGCTCGGCCAACCCGAACATCGTCTCGCAGACCGGCGGCTATGGCTTCTCCCGCCCGGCCAACTCGCACGGCGAGGAGTCCTTCCGCAAGGGCGATCACTTCATCAACAGCGCCACGATGAACTGGCGGCCGACCACCTGGCTCTCCACCCGGGCCACCTTCGGTCTCGACTACCTGGCCTTCGCGGACGAGCAGAACGTCCTCAACGGCCAGGGGTGCGTGACCTGCGGCACCGAGCGGCAGGGCAAGCGTCTGCTCAACCGGTGGACCGACACCAAGTACACGGTCGACCTCGGCGCCACCGGCACCTTCCAGCTGGGCGACCGGATCAGCAGCAAGACCTCCGTCGGCGCCCAGTACAACCACGACAAGCTCTTCGGCGTGGCGGCCACGGCCAACATCCTGCCGCCGGGCATCGTCTCGCTCTCGGCCGGCGCCCAGATCCTCCTGGGTGAGCAGACCACCGACGTCATCACGCTGGGTACCTACATCGAGCAGCAGTTCGGTCTCGACGACCGCCTCTATGTGACCGGCGCCCTGCGGGTCGACGACAACAGCGCCTTCGGCTCCGAGTTCCGCTCGGCCTACTATCCCAAGGTGTCGGGCTCGTTCGTGGCGCTGGAGCCGCGCGACGGTTTCCTGAGCAGCCTCCGGCTGCGCGCCGCCTACGGCGCGACCGGCCAGTCGCCCCGGCCGCTCGACGCGCTCACCTACTCCAGCCCGGTCACCGCCGCCATCTTCGGCCAGGCCTCCGTGCCGGGTGTCACCCTCGGCAGCCTGGGTGACCCGAACCTCAAGCCCGAGCGCTCGCGCGAGATCGAGGCCGGCGTCGACGCCAGCCTGCTCAACAGCCGCGTGAACGTGGAAGTCACGGTGTACGACAAGAAGACCACCGACGCGATGGTGCTGCGGACCCAGCCCTACTCGCTGGGCGGCGTCGGCTCGCGGCTGGAGAACGTCGGCGTGGTGAGCAACAAGGGCATCGAGGTCTCGGTCTTCGCCCGGTTGCTCGAGAGCCGGAGCGTCACCTGGGATCTGAACCTCGAGGCGTCCGGCAACCGGAACCGCCTGGTCTCGCTCGACGAGGGCGTGCCGCCGATCGTCGGGTTCGGGTTCAAGAACATCCCCGGCTACCCGATGTTCGGTCTGTGGTGGCAGGGCTTCCACGGCTTCTCGGATGCCGACGGCAACGGCGCCATCGATCCGACCGAAGTCATGGTCAGCGATACGCTCGAGTTCCTCGGCTCGACCGTGCCGACCCGCACGCTGTCGGCCAACACCAGCATGAGCCTGTTCGAGAACAAGCTCCGTGTGGGCGCCCAGTTCGACTACCGCGGCGGCCACGTCACCCACAACATCAACGACCTGTTCCAGTGCGCTTTCCAGGTGAACTGCCGGCAGCTGCACGACCCGTCGGCCACCCTGGAGGAGCAGGCGCGCGCGGTCGCGGGCCCGCGGGCCTTCGGTGCCTACGCGGAGAATGCCGAGTTCATCCGGCTCCGCGAGGCCTCGATCACCTACAACGCGCCCAATAACGTGGCGGGCTGGTTCGGCGCCCGCTCGATGAACATCTCGCTCACCGGCCGGAACATCGCGCTCTGGACCTTCGGCTTCAACAGCTGGGACCCCGAGAACGTGACCGGATCGCAGGACGCCTCGAACTACAATTTCGTGCAGCAACGGGCGCCCCTGACCGGCATCTTCCGCATCAACCTCGCGTACTGAGCCGAGGCGAAAGGACATGAACGCGACTATGAGCGCCTTACATTCGAACCGATGGGTCCGCGCGGCGGCGCTGGCGGTGGTGGTCGGGGTCGTGCTCTCGGGATGCTCCAAGACCGAGATTCTCGACGCCGACACGCCCGACGTCATCACGCCGGACAACCTCACCTCGCCTGAGGGGCAGGCGGCGCTGTTTGCCGGCGCCGTATCCGACATGGTCGTCTCCGCCAGCAGCGCGGGCGGCGGCGTCATCATCTGGTCGGGTCTCTTCACAGATGAGTTCAAGCACGCGAGCACCCCACCCGCCGTGCGGGAGTGGGACCTCCGGGCCCTGCTCTCGACCAACAGCGTCGCGGTAGGGCAGCCCGCTGGCGCCGCTCCGGGAGGTCCGTTCATCGCTACCCAGCGTGCCCGGGCGGCCCTCGAGTACGCCGCGAGCGTCCTGCCCTCGGGCGACGGCCGCGCCGGCGAAGCGCTGGCCCTCGCCGGCCTGGCCTACATCCACCTCGGTGAGATGTGGTGCTCGGGCGTCCCGATCTCCAACCGCGAGACCGGCGAGACCGGACCGCCGCAGAGCACCGCGCAGCTGTTCGACACCGCGATCGAGCGCCTCAACAGCGCGGCCGCCACGACCGGCGGCGACGCCCGGATCAACAACCTGATCGCCGTGCTCCGGGGCCGGACCCTGCTCAACCAGGGCCAGTTTGCCCAGGCGGCCGCCGCGGTGGCCAACGTGCCCACCAGCTACGAGTACCAGTTCATTCACGGCAACCCGCCGGCGCGCCAGACCAACCAGATCTGGCTCCAGAATGCCTCCGACATCTACTCGGTGTCGGACAAGGAGGGCACCAACGGCCTCGACTTCGGGAGCGCCAACGATCCGCGGGTCCCGGTCAGCGCCCCGGCGCTCTCGCGAAACGACGCGGTCACCCAGCACCAGTATTTCCTCAAGTACAACGGCCAGAACAACCCGATCGTGATGGCGAGCGGGATCGAGGCCCGGTTGATCGAAGCCGAAGCGGCGCTCCAGGGGAGCGACGTGACCGGCTGGCTCAACAAGCTCAACGAGGCGAGAAGCTCGTCGGTGGCCCCGGCCGGACTGGCGCCGCTGACCGATCCGGGTACCCAGACCGCGCGCGAGAACCTGATGTTCCGGGAGCGGGCCTTCTGGATGTACCTGACCGGACACCGTCTCGGCGACCTCCGGCGGATGATCAAGCAGTACGGGCGCGCCAAGGAGTCGGTCTTCCCGACCGGCGCCTACCACAAGCAGGGCCTGACCTACGGGCAGGACCGGGCGGCGCCCCAGGCTGCGTTCATCGTGCCGCAGCCCGAGGAGAACAACTCCAACTTCGACCCGAGCGCCTGCGATCCGACCTTGCCGTGATCGCGGCAGTAACCAAGATCTGAG
>JBFXAS010000097.1:0-17004 GCA_050184075.1 Gemmatimonadales bacterium | reverse complement strand
TGATCGCGTCATTCGACTCCCCGAACTCGTCGGCGAGGTCCTTGATCTGCTCGCGGAGCTCCTTCGCTCGGGCTTTGGCTCGCAGCTTCTTCTCGTCGTCCTCGTCGAGCGCGAGCCCGTGTTCCTTCAGGATCTCGGTGAAGTCCTTCGTCTCCAGCTTGAGCAGCTCGACGCCCTCGGCCGTCGACTCGAGCTCGCGCCGCTCCGTGACCGGGAGCCGGGCGGGCAGGGTCTTGATCTGGCCCACGAACCCGGCCCACTTGAGCAGCAGGTTGTCGGTCGTGCGCTTGATCGCCTCCTCGGCCGCGCGCCGATCGTCGCCCCGGAGCTTCTCGAGCGCCCGGTTGAGCTCCTCGGTGAGGCGGAGGTACTCGGCATGCTGGGTGCTGACCAGCGCGAGCTGGCTCTCGAGCTCCGCCTCGCGGATCTTGGCCAGGGCGTCGACCGCTTCCTTGGCGGCCTTCTCGTCGACGGTCCGGAGGCCCGGCGGTGGCTGGGGCGTGTTCTTCCGCTTGGCGATCTCCTTGTCGATCGTCGCGAGCATGTCGAGGTAGTGCTGGGCGAGCACGTCGGCCGACTGGCCGGCGTCGACGAGCGAGCGCACGTGCGCCTTGGCGTAGGCCTCGACGGTGGCGCGCATCTGGACGAGCGCGTCGTCCGTCACCCCGAGCGCCTTGGTGAAACCGTTCTGCAACGCGAACTGGAGCGACTCGACCGCGCCGCGGAGCGCCCCGTACTCCCGGCTCCCGGCCTTCAGGTTCTCGAGGTCGATCGCGGTCCCGCCGAAGCGCGGATCGCCAAGTACCCGCTGGAGGGTCTCGACCGCGGCCGGCCCGATCCCGAAATCGATCGGCTGCTCTTTCCCCTTGAAGGCGTCAAGGATCCGCTGGAGCGTGTTGAGCAGGCCGATCGTGATCTCGAGCCCGGCGTTGGTCGCCGGGAGCACGGTCTCGCCGAGCTTGGTGAGGGCCGCCTCGAGCTTGTTTTTGAGCACCTGCTCGGTGTTCTTGGTGGTCCCGGCCATCTCCTCATAGGCCGCCGACGCCGCGCCGGTCTTGGCCTCCATGTCGGCGGTGATCCGCGCGACCCGGGCCCCGCCGTCGGCCGTGAGCGAGAGCACCGCGTTCAAGGCCTCCACCGAGCCGAACATCTTGACCGCCGCCTGCTGGTTGCCCGACAGCTCGCCCGCCAGGTCGCCCAGGAAGCCGGTGAGGCCCTTGCTCTGGAGCGCCGCGAGGCCGAACTCCGCGGCCAGCCCGGGATACTCCCGCCGGAGCTCGGCGGTCGGCTTCGCGATGTTCGAGAGCACGGCCTTGAGCGCGTTCATCGCCTCGGAGGTCTTGAGGCCGCCGAGCGTCAGCGCCGAGGTGTTGGCCAGCAGGTCGTCGAGCGAGACGCCCAGCGAGTTGGCCAGGCCGGCGACGTTGCCGATCGAGCTGCTCAGCTCGCCGAAGGTGGTCTTGCCCGCCTTCACGGCGACGAAGAACGCATCGGCCGCCTCCTCCGCGGTCACGCCCTGCGTCTGGAAGGCGTTCATGGCCGTGGTGAGCCCGTCGACCGCGGTGTTGACGTCGGTCACGCCGCCGATCGCCGCCTCGGCCGCGGTCCGGAGCACGTCGATCGCATCGCCGGCCGGGACCCCGGCGCTCACGATGCTGTAGAGGCCGCGCGTCAGGTCCTCGAGCGACTCCACCGGCAGGCTCGCGAAGAGCCCGAGCACATCGGTGGCGAGCTTCTCCATGTCGACGCTGTTCTTGTCGACCAGGGTGCCGATCTCGGCCATCCGCTGCTCGAACTGCGCCGCCATGTCCCCGAGCTTGAGCACCGCGGCGGCCGCGGCGGCACCTAACGTGCCGAGGGCCGCAACCGGGTGCTTGGTGATCGTGCTCGCGAGCCCGCTGAGCGCCCCGCCGATCTTCCCCGTGCTCGCCTCGGCGTTCTTGATGTCGAGGTCCATCCGCGCGAAGAGCCGCGCGACTTCGATGTTACGGGCCATGCGATCCGTCCTTCCGAGTGGCGAGCAGCACGGCGAGCGCCGGGCGTCCGACGTCGAGCAGGGCCGGGAGGAGGGCGGCCGGGATGAGTTGCGCCGCGGGCCCGGCCGCCCTCCGGAGCTCGCGCTCCCGGGCCGCCACCAGGCGCGATCGCCGGCGGGCCGCCATCGCCGGGCTGGCCCACCGCTCGAAGCGCACGAGGTAGGGGCCGAGCTCGGCATCGTCCTCGACCTGGCGCGGGATCCACTCGCCGGCCCGGGTGCGCTCGAGCAGGTGCGTCGGCAGGAGCTCGCCATGGGCGAACACGAACGCGAGGTTGAGGTCAGCCAGCAGGACAGGGATCGGCATGGCTACCTCCCGAGGTCGTCCTCGAGCTGGTCCGCCGTCCCGCTGACGAAGACGTCGACCATCTCCGGCATCGCCAGGTCGATGCCCCGCCGGAAGAACGGCCGCGCCGCGATCCGGAGCTTCCGCCGGGCCTGCCCGGCCTTCCGCCGACGCGCCTTGCCCGATCGCGGCGGGAGCGAGGTGTCGACACCGGCCTCGAGAATGGGCGCGGTGTAGCGCGTGACCGCGACCCGGCGATAGCCGCCCGAGTCGACGCCTTGGCGGACCGACTTCGCCAGCGCGCCGGTCTGCAGCTTCGGCACCTGCCCAGGTCGGGACGGCGCCCCGCCGCGGCTGGATCGGAGCACCCGGCGAAGGCCCCGCGCGAGCGCGCCGGCCGCGGCCTTGACCGGTGCCGAGTCGGCATCGCCGAGCCGGCGCGCGGCGCGCGTCAGCTTGACGGACAGGCTCTTGAGATCGGCGGGGGACAGCATGTTGACGATCGGTGCCATGATCACCTCGTGGTGGGCGCCGGCTGGCGCCAGGTGGGCTCGACAGGCCAGAAGCTCGCGCCCTCGGGCGTCAGCAGGTGGAACCCGGCCGCGTTGACCCGCCGACCGGTGCGGACGATCTCCAGCACGTCTCGCGGGCTCAGCTCGGCCGTCCAGGCGGGCGGCTCCGGGGTGGGGTGCATCGGCCCCGGCAGATCGAGCCCCGGCGTGGTGAGGATCCAGATGATCAGCCGGTGGTAGGCCTCAATCGCGGCCTCCGGGTCGATCGGCGCCGTCCCGAACCTGGCGGGGTCCCAGTGGCGGATCCCCTCGGCCAGGGTGTCGGGGTCCATCGCCTCGCCCGACCCGCGGCCGCGGCGCGCGTCCTGGAGCACGAGCAGCGCGGAGATGCCGTAGTCGAAGCGGGCGATCCAGCCGAGGGCGTCGAGGCGCTTCGCGTGCACCTCGACGCGGCGGGGCTCGCCGGTCGCCGCGTCGCGCGCGTCGAGGGTGAGGGTTTCGGCTCGCATCAGGCACTCACAGCCCGAAGGCCGGCGCCAGCCAGGCCGGCGCCAGCGCCCGGTTCGGCTGGTGGGCCGGCGCCGCCCGGCGCATGGCCTCGCGGGCGAGTGCTGCCACCTCGACACCAGTGAGCGTGTCGCGACGATCGAGGGCCGCGGCGACCGCGCGCACCGCCGGCCAGTTGGCGCGGAGCAGCGCGTCCGCATCGGACCGGAAGCCCGGCAGCCATGCGCCCATCCCACTCTGCTCGAGCGACGCCCTCAGGAGCGCGGCGTCCTCGGTCGAGAGCTCCGCCTGTTCTGGGTAGCCCGCGAACCGGGCCGCCGCGGCCCCAGCCAGCAGCACGACCGGATCCCAGCGATTCACCGGGGTGCACTCGCGGGTCGATACCGAGCGGAGGCCGTCGCGGGCGAGGGCCGCGATCGCGTGGCCAGCTTCGTGCACGCACACCGCCCAGCGGGCGCGGCCCCGGCGTGGGCGCGGCGGCGGCGCCTCCGACGCGCGGCGGAACTGCTCGAGCTCGGCCCGGGCCTCGGCGACGGTCAGGCGGGACCGGGTCGCCGCCGTCCGCGCCCGCCCCGCGATGACGTTCAGCCGGTCGACGAACGCGGCGTGGAGCTTCGTAAACTGCTCCCGCTCGTCGGAGGTCATGACGCGATCCTCGAGCGTATGGGCCTGCCAGATGATGCGGCGCGCGAGCTGGCGGGGTCCCTCGAGCTCGCGGTCCCAGTAGTGTCGTTCCCACCAGGCGTCCGCCGGATCGTCGACGTCCTCACCCGCCCGCCGCAGCTGCTCGTTCATGTCGTTCACGCGGCACCCCCCGTCTGCGCCGCCAGGGCTTCGAGGTCCGGCATCGGCGACGCCTCGACACCGGGGCCGACCCGGCGCTCGCGTGGCAGCGTGGCGAACACCACCCCGCACGGACAGGTGCGCGGGAGCTTCGCGACGAGGGCCTTGAGCCGCGGCGGCACGTCCGCCACGTCCGCGAGCTCCAGCCGGGTGAGATCGGCCATGACGCCCTGGACCGTCGCCACGATCGGCTCGCACGCCTCGGCCAACTCGACTCGCGCCTTCAGTGACACGATGAGCTCACTCAGCTGGCTCCCCGCCGGCGCCGCCGGGTGGTCACGCTGCAGCAGGTTGAGCTCCTGCCGCTGCACCCGCAGGTCACTCTGGAGATGCCGGCCCAGGTGGGCCAGCATCCGCTGCGCCGCGTCCGCGAACGGCCCGGACGGACGGAGGTGGGCAGCAGCCGTCCGCCGGAGCTCGCGCTCGAGCCAGGCCTGCCGGCGGGCCGTCCGGTGGTCGAGCTCCAGCCGCCGGCCGGCGGCCTCCAGCAACGCCTGGTGCCGCGCCTTCACCAGCGCGATCACCTCGTCGAGCTGGCGCTGCTCTTCCGCCAGCAGCCCCGGCAGCACCTTCGTCCGCTCCGCCTCGAGCGCGGCGTACTCCGTCGCCCAGGCCGTCCGCTGAGCCCGCTCGGTGGCCCGCGCCGACTCCTCCTGTTCGATCCGCGCGAACCAGGGGGCCAGCGGCGTCTCCTTGAGCGCCTGCATCACCTTCTCACGCATCGTCATCGTCGGGTTACTCCTTGCCGTTAGGCGTTGGGGCCGCGCGGCCGCGGCCCGGGTGGGACGTCGGGGTCGAGCTGGCGCGGGTCGAGGCCGTGGCGGTGGCAGAGCCGCCGCCGCTCCGCCGGGCTCAGCCAGGCGAGCGCCGCCCGAACCTCGGGCGAGGCACCGCTCGCGTGATTCGGGAAGCAGCCCTCCAGATGCCGGAACGGGTTCCCGTCCGGCGGGCAGGGCTCGCCGCGAAGCCCCGCCAGGAGCTCGGGCGCGGGCGCCCACCCGGCCAGGCGGCACCGGGCCCTAGCCATGATTCCGCCCCTTCCGCCGGGCCGGGACGGCGGGGTCCGGCAGCTCGAGGCCAAGCTGCGCGAAGCACAACCGGGCCTCGCGAAGGCTATCCACCGCGACCTTGGCGGCCGGATGCGCCCGCGGCACACCGGTCCCCGATGAGGTGACCGTGACCGTCGCGGCCTTGGCGAGCTCTTCACGCGCCCGCTGGTAGGTTTCCCACTGCTCAAGCCCTGCCCGGAGCACCAGCCAGCCAGCCGGGTCGAGCTCCCAGCCGCGGGCCACCGCGCGCCACACTTCGCGCGAGGGCTTCGAGAGGTGCGTCGGGGCCGGCGGACCGTTAGGCGTCATCGTCGAGGCCGGGTTTCAATTGTTCGGGCCATGGTGCATGAAACTTCTCCTAGGCCCGCGGCTTTGCCCGTGCGCTGACCAGAGATCTGACCCACCCCCCGGGGGGGGCCTCAAATCTTCAGCCGGAGCGCGCCGAAAGCCGCGTGTCCCCCTGGATTTTTCCGTGTACGGCCTGGGGAGCCATGGGGTCGCCCTCATCGGAGCACCCGCAGCACGTCGCGCGGGTCGGGCGCGGGCCGCTTGGCTGCCCGCCGCGTCGCCGGCCGTTTCTCGGGTCCTGGTGCGGCCGTCGCGATGCTCCACTGGAGGCGTCGACGGTCGATCGGCGACAAGCCGAACCGGGTCTCTTGATGCCGGATTTCCGCGGCGAGCGTGGCGAGCGCCCGGGCCCCCTTCGGCGCGCTCCACACGCCCTGATAGAGCTCGGCTAGGATCTCGAGCCCTCCGCGATCGGCTGCGAGGTACTCCGCCGCCATCGGCGAGCGCCACACGGCCCGCCACCAGGCGACGACCTTCGGATGCCACGGGCCCCCGGCCCGCGCCGGTAGCCGCGGCACCGTCCGCCGGGCGGCCTCGGCTTCGCTGGGCAGGGTCGCGGCCGTCGCGCTGCGGTTCCGCCGCTGGCGGAGGGCCGGTGGCTTCGGGAGCATCAGTCGATCACCCCGCTGGCAAACGCAGCGGCGTCGGGCCGCTCGAGGACGGTCTGCGCGGCGAGGCCGCGGGCGGACCCGCCATCGGGGCGGACCAGCTGGCCGGTGAGGAGCAGGTGCCTGGCGACCGCGGTGGCGTCCCGCATGGTCAAGTTGGCCTCGCAGGCGAGCCGGCGGACGGTGCGGCGGCCACGGTCGGGCATGGCGGCCAGGAGGCGGGCAACATGGTCCGCGGGGCCGGGGTCGGGACGGACGAGAGCCATCAGGCGCCCTCCCGTTGGGCCGCCCGGGCCTCGTCGTCGGGGTCGAGTGACGCTGGTGACGCTTTCCGAGGGTCACTTCCGGTAACTTCCTCTACTCGCTCTTCATAAGGGACTTTCCCGAAAACCGGGTCCTGATCTGTCACTAGCGTCACTCCGAGCCGGAGCCCGTGCCACATTCGGCGGCCTCCGGTCGATCGCACGCGCTGGAAACCCTTCTCCGACAACCGCTTCCCGAACGCCTGCTGCGAGATCGGCGTCTCGCCGTTGCGCTCGACCCACTCCCTGAAGGCTTTATAAAGCCAGCCGGCCGGCACTGAGAACTGGGCCGCCTGCTCGCACTCCTGGTCGAGGAACGGCCCGACCAGGTCGGACTCGTCGCGATAGGCGGCCGTGGCGCTCCGGACGGCTGGCGGCTGGCCCAACCCGTCGCGCTGCCAGGCGGCGCAGCCCGCGACGGCCCAAGCGAGGATCCCTGGCAGCTCGCCAGCGAGCTTCTCGAGGAGCTCAGGATCTCGCTCAGCCTCGGGAATCACCACGTCGAAGGGGATGAGGCGGAGTCGGCTCCAGATGGCCTCACCCGTCGATCGGATCTGCGGCTTGTTGTTGGTGCCGAGCCAGACTTTGAACGTCGGTCGGTACGAGAAGAGCTCCGAATAGAGCCGCCGGCACGTGATGGTGTCGCCGCCGGTGATCTCCTTGACGCGGGCCTCGTCCCAGCGCGCTTCCTCGCCGGCCTCGGACCCGATGACCAGACGGGAGCCGACCAGCGCCGCGAGATCATTGCGCGGGCCCTCGTTGTGACGCTTGAGCAGGAACGTCCCGAACTCCGCTCGGGCCCCATAGTCACCGAGCAGCAGCGCCAGCAGCTCGAGCAGCGTGCTCTTCCCGTTCCGCCCGACGCCGTAGAGGAGGGCCAGCACGTGTTCGCGGGTCAACCCCGTGAGCGAGTAGCCCACGTACCGCTGCAGGAAGCCGATCAGGCCACCGTCGCCCGAGAACACGCGATCGAGGAACGCGAGGAACTGCGGGCAGGTCGCCGTGGGATCGTAGGCCACCGGCGCCAGCTTGGTGATCAGGTCGGCTGCATCGTGCGGCCGCAGGGCCTTGGCGCGGAGGTCGAGGGTACCGTTCTCGACGTTGAAGAGCCACGGATCGCTATCGAAGGCCGTGGCCCGGATCGCGACGCCCGGCTCCGACTGGGCCAGCTTCAGCATGGCTGCGATCGCCCGCGCGGACTCGGACGCCGCCGCCCACCGAGCCAGGCTCCGCTTGAGCTCGGCCTCCGGACAGGCGGCGGCCTCTTCGTAGATGCTCAACGCCGTCGCCTTCGCGAACCGTTCCATTTTGCCCAGCAGATCCTCGACCCACCGTCGCCCGTCGTAGACGAAGAAGCAGCGCCGGTCCCCATCGTAGCGAAAGCGATCGCCGAACTGGCGAACCAGCCGCCGGCAATTTCCGGTGTCGGTGGTGTGCTCGCCGGCGGCGCTCATCCGACGTACCGCGCCGCGAGGCGTCTGGCGGTGGCCGCCTTCCGATCGATCCAGTTGGCGGCATCTTCATCGCTGATTCCCACGGAAAGGCTATCAATTGATAGCCTTTCTTTGGTGGGGCCCGCCGAGCCAGGAGCGTGCGTCACGCCCAGCAGCTCCGCGGCGGCTCTCACGGCCCCACGGAGATCACCACCGTGGTCGAGGATCCGAAAGGCATCGAAGGCGTCCACACAATGGCCGATGGCCAGTGGGTCTGATCCGTGGTGCGAGAACACGCCGCGCTCGAGCTGAACGATCCCCGCCATCCCCGTCGTGCTGGACGGCGCGAGCCACCGCTTGCCACGGCGCCGGTACCCGTGCTGCTGGAGGATCGCGGCAAGCGAGTAGGTCCGGTTGAAGGCCTCGATCACGCTCTCGCCGCCGGCGGCAGCGTCTGCCGCCGGCCTTTGAGTCAGGCCCAAATCACTATCTTTAGTGATTTGCGCCCCCTCGGTCAGCAGCTCGCGCCAGATCCGGAGCAACGAGTCGGGAATCATCGGAATCGACTCCCGAGTCGCTGGCCTTCCTGGTTCCCACCGGTAGACGGTCCCCTCGGGGTGAACCGAGCCCGGCCCCACGTCCTGCACGTCTCCACCGCGGAACTCGACCGCGCACTGTCTCGTCTCAGGAACCTGAATCACCTTCCGTCCGAACTCCCGGCCGGCCGGAACCCGAAAGAAGAGCTTCGCGCGATCCGGCCGGCCGCTTGAGAGACGGAGTCCACCGCCGAGAAGCTGGTCGAGGTCGACGCCATACGTCGCGAGGGCGGCGCGGGCGGCGGGGAGATCGTCGACGTCCAGGGCGCCGGTGCCGCTCGCCGCGTGGATGATCCCGAAGTTGTCGGTCGGCCCGAGGCGTCGATCGAGCTCCGCGCGCGTCGTGATCGGGTGACGCTGCCACTGCGGGTCGGTTGGCCCTTTCCGACGCGGGCCGATCCAGCAGAGCGAGAGGCCCAGCGAGAGGCAGTGCCGCGCTTCGGCCTGAACGCGCGTCGTCAAGCCGCCGCTCCCGGCAGCTTCGGTCGGAGCTCGGCGAACGCCTTGGCGGCCGCGGCGTCGCGATCGACACCTTGGGCCTGGAGCTCGCGGAGGCGCTGGTCGAACTTCTGGAGGAGGAGGTCGGGCCAGAGCACGAGCTCCGAGAGACGATCGTTGTTCCGACGATCGCCGAGGCGTCGCCCGGACCGTCCGCCGCGGCCCCTCACGCCGCCGCCTCCCGGGCCTCGCGGCCCGCGTCCCGGAGTTGGCCGACGAGCTCGTCGAGCTGCTCGACCGGTACAGCGACCGCGGCGCTGGTGGGCGAGTAGGCGTCGTCGTGCTCCTCTTCGGACGCGGATCGCGCCCAGACGGCCAAGAGGACGACCGGTGCTCCGCGGATCGAGAGGGCCGTCACGGCGATCCGGTGGAGCGGGCCGCGCTGGAGGAATCGAGCCGGGCACCGGGGTGGACCGACGCGGGCCGGGTCAACTAGATTATCGGGCACTGCGATCTCCTTTTCCGGTCCACGGAGGGGCGTCTGCGGTGACGAGAAGCGCCAGGCCGGAAACGGTCTGGCGCTTCGGCATTTCAGGCCGCGCCGGCGGGCTCGTCGGCGGCCGCCCGCTGCGCGAGCCACCGCTCCAGGCTGGCCCGGTCGATCAGATACCGGCCCCCGACGCAGCGCCCAGCCAGCACGCCGCGTTGCACGAGCCGGACGACCCGCTCGCGCCCCTCGCCAGCGGCAAGCGCCGCCTCGCTCGATGTGAGTTCCACAGTTGCCATGGCGGCCCCCTCCGTGTACGTGTGTGGCGTCGCTAGATTTGATCCTAGCGGGGCCCCACCTCATCCAGGGGCAGGTTTCGGATGACCCGAAAGATTCGACTACCGCAGGCGAGGCGACCCCATCGCCTGAAGCGACTCGACCCTGAGGACGAACTGGTCTCGGTCGACGGCGCCCAGCTCGAGGCCGCGCTGGTCGTCTTGGGCTTGAGTCCGGAGGGGGCGGTGCGGAAAGCCTTCCCCGATCTGGCCGGCAACCTCGTCGACTCAATGGTTCGGCGGGTTCAATCCGTTCGGGCGGGGAACCAACAGAAGCTTCGTCGGGGCGAGCTCGACCCCCTGGCGCGGGTCTGCGGCCTACCGATCGGTTTTCTCCGACCGGCCATCGACAAGAATGGCCGCCCGGTTGATGACCGCAGGTACTACGGCAATGCGGCGGATCCGGGCCTGGCCGAGGGGTGGGCTACCGTCCACCAGTGCCGCGTCGCGTTCCTCGGCGCCTGCCTCACAGCCGCCCGCCGTGACTACCTAGCGGACGGCGGCAATCCCGACCTTGAGGAGTGGCACAGGGAGTACCTGCAGCGCGTCACTGGCGTGTTCCTCCACCTGATCGATCCGGACCACTGGCGCAGACGCCTCACCGGTGCGGCGACCGACGCCATGGATGACGAGGAGCACGCTGCCCTGACCCAGCAGCTCGCACAGACCACGCTCGCTCTCTTGCGCCCCTGGCTGGACGGAACCCACCGGATCGACTACGCGAGTCTCAAGGCAGCCGGGCGTCTCGGGCGACCGCGGGCCACCGACATTCGCTTCCTCAAACGGGGCGTTCACGTCACCGCCTGGCACCGGATGCCACCGTCCGAAGCGGGAGCCCTTGGAGACGAGTTGAAGTGAGGCCGTTCCAGGCCGAGCCTCAGCCTCGCTCGGGCCCGATTCCGACGGTAGATCACGGCCGATCATGACGATCGACTGGACGGGGGTGGCGCAGGCGCTGGTGGCCGGCGGTGCGTTCTCGGGCGCGGCGGTCTTCGTCGCCAAAGGACTCGGCAGGTACCTGCTCGAACTCAACCTCGAGAGCCATAAGGCCCAACTGGGCCGGCAGATGGAGAGCCACAAGGCCCAGCTTGCGCACGTCAATGCAGTCCAGCTCGAGCGTCTTCGATCCGAGCTCGCCCTGACGGCGGCCGAACACAACGCTCGTGTCTCTCGCGTGGCCGACCGCCAAGCCGAGGTGATCGCGAAAGTCTATGGCCTGCTGGAGGAAGCGCACATCGCTTTCCGGGCTTGGGCCGCGATCACCAAGCCAGCCGGCCGGACGATGGCGGGTGACGCTGAGGAGGCGAGCGAGGCGTACAACGCCCTCGCGCGCTACTACTGGCCGAACGCGATCTGGCTCGATCGGCAGACGTGTGATCAGATCAACGCGATCCTCGAAACGCTCCGGGCGGTATTCATCGATCTTACCATTGACGTTGACGCAGCGGGCTATCCCAAGGAGGTCGAGGTCCTCAAGAACATCAAGCGAGAGCTCGGTGACCACCTCACGGAAGCTCGGCGCTTGTTGGAGGCTCGGCTTCGCGAAATCCTCGGCGTGAGCGAGCCGCGCAAGGGCGACGCGATCGACGGAAGGGACGACGTGGGGTGACGCTTCTGGCGCAGGTAGGGGCGGCCATCGTCGGGTTCTTCTCGGACGGTTGGCGGTGGCTCGCTGACCAGGGCCCCCTCATCCAGGGTCTGTTCGGCGGCGCCGGAGTCACGCTTCTCTGGGAGGGATTGCTGAAGCCGCGAAGGGAGCTCCGCTCGCTCGCGCGGGTCCTGGCGGACGAGATAGAGCACGACGGTCAGCAGGGCTTTCGAGTGATGCTGTACCTCGCTGCCACCAAGAAAGAAAGGCCCGGCGACCTCGTCTTCTCGACCGCGGTCTTTGATGCTGTCGCCGCTCGCATCGGTGAGCTCGGCGACGTCTGCGCCGCCGTGGTGCTGTTCTACCAGAGGGTGGCGGCCATTCGGCTCATGCCAGAGCAGTACGACGAAGATCTCGCCCGCCTGCGTCAGATCAAGTTGTCGACGCCAACCCGTTTTGAGACCCGGGAAGGACCAGGGCACACCTACGCGATCAAAGCGATTGAGCGAGACCTCGATCTCACGCTGGTGGCGATGCGGGATAGCTGCAAGTCGCTGGGGGAACAGGCCCGTGTGTTGGTCGCCGCCCTTCGCCGTTTGTCGACGCCGTGGTGGCGACGTCGCACTCCCGCTGCCGCCGATCCCTTCGACCTCGCGGCGCTCCGAAAAGAGGTCGCCGCCCTGGTCGACAGGCAGCGAGCCCGCGTCGCTGAGTTCGGCGGCACCTGGCCCACCACCTGAAGAGGGCCCCCCTGTGTTGCCCCGCTGTTGCCAGCGGTAATTGCCCACCGATCCCCGGAATGCGCGACGCCCGCCAGCTATCAAGGCTTGTCTTCCCTCGGTAGCTGGCGGCCGTCGCGGTTCATTCTTGGCAGTGGTAGGCTTCCCAGGCCCCTCAAAATCCGCCGGGGGCAACCCCGTGCGAGTTCGACTCTCGCCTCGGGCATTCTGATCGACCATCGTCCTGCCGGTCGATCGTCCCTTCAGAGCCTGCCGCCCGACCCGCTCACGTGCCGAGCAATGCAGCCTCCGCCTCGGCAGAGATGGTGAACCGCGGCTTGGCCCGCCGTGCCTCCGGCAGGCTCGGCCACCAGGCCAGGGTGTCGCGAACGGTCTCCTCGAGCGGGCGGAAGCGGAGCCGGGCTCGCCTCGCCCGGCTGTTGTCGATCGAGGTGTGCCCGTCGTCGTTGCCCTCGAGCATGATCCACGGCACGGCGCTGTCGATGCCGTGTGCCTTCAGCCGCTCGTGATCGCCGACCCAGACGAAGCGGGAGCTCGAGTCGACGGCCCGCGCAGCGCGGCTCAGGAATTCGCCGAAGGTGAGCGCTGACCCCGGCCCAGCCGCGTTGTAGATGCCGCTCTTCCCGCTCTCGATCAGGTCCAACATGAACGCCGTGAGGTCGCGGACGTCGACGAGCTGCACGGGATCGTTCGGGTCGCCGGGGGCGAGCGTCGGACCACCTCTCGCGAGACGCACGGGCCAGTACGGGAAGCGATCCGAGGTGTCGCCCGGACCGACGATGTAGGTGGGGCGGACCACCAGGCCGCGCTCGCCGAAGCTGTCGAGGACCTGCCGCTCGCACTGCGCCTTGCGGACGCCGTAGCTCTCCGAAGGATCGTTGGTGTCCCGGATCTCGAGCCGCACCGGATCGGCCTCGGTCAGGCCGCGCCGGAGGTAGGGGTAGTAGACGCCCGTCGACGAGGTGAAGAGGTAGCGGCCGACCCGGCCTCGCAGCAGCTCGGTGGAGAGCCGGACCCATTCGGGGTTGGTGGCCGAGTCGTCGACGACCGCGTCGTAGCGCTTGCCCTCGAGCGCCTGGAGCTGGCCGTTCCGATCGCCGGTCAGGCGAAGCACACCGGCCGGGAGGTCGACCTGGCGCCGTCCTCGGGTGAAGGTGGTCACCCGATGGCCTCGTCCGACGGCGTCGCGCACCAGGTGGGGACCGATGAAGCCGGTGCCGCCCAGGATCAGCAGGTCGAGCGGCGCCCGCGGGCGGCGGGAACCGAACCGGAGCGCGCCGGCCGCGGCAGCACCGGTCTCGATGAACCGCCTTCGACTGATCACGCCAACCTCCCGACTGGGGCACGCGAGGCGATTGCTTGCTGGAAACGGCGCCGCGGGCGACTGAGACGAAGGGCGAGGTGCCGTCTTCTCGACTTGAACGATATTGCCGTCTCGACAGAAACCGGAACCCGCCACCGTGCCGTAGAGACAGGAGCAACCGACCAACGGACGGCGATGGAGCGAGTGAAGCGACGGGATCAGGTGACGGTCGACCGGGCGGCGGCGCTGGGCGGCATCGACGTCGTCCGGGCACGCTTTCGCGGCCTGGCCACGCGACCCCACTCCCATCCCGAGTACGAGATCGGCGTGGTACGCGCGGGGCGCCGCATGGTGCGCTGGCGCGGGCGCGAGCTGCAGGTCGGCGAAGGCACGGTGATCGTCTTCCGCCCCGACGAGGTGCACGCCGGCGCGCCACTCGATGCGGAGGGTTCCACCTATTGCGCCTTCCTGATCGCGCCCGACCTGGTGGAGCCGATCGCCGGGTGGCAGAGCGCGACCGGGGCGAGGGACTCCCTGCCATCGGCTCAAGGGCCGGTGATTCACGACCTCGGGCTGGCGCGGCTCCTGCTCGCGGCCCATGCGGACCTGGCCTCCGATCCGGTCTGCAACGCGGGGGACCGCCTTCGCGACGCGCTGGCGGCGCTCGGTCCGTGGCTGCACCGGCCCGCCGACCGGCAGGGACGGTCCGTCGAGCACACTGCGGTCGGCGAGGTGCGCCGCTATCTCGAAGCCCATTACCGCACCCGGATCCGCCTCGCCACCCTCGCTCAGCTGACCGGGCTCAGCACGTTTCACCTGATCCGGGTCTTTCGCGAGGCGACCGGCGTCCCTCCCTACGCCTACCTGGAGCAGATCCGGGTGAACCGGGCGGCCGCGCTGCTTCGCTCTGGCTGCCCGGTGTCGTCGGTCGCGTTTCAGACCGGGTTCGCGGACCAGAGTCACCTGACCCGATTCTTCAAGCGCTTCGTCGGGGTTACGCCGGGCCGCTATCAGCGGAGCGCGCTTCTGGCTGCCGGGCGCGGCGACCGAGCCGCCTCGTAGCCGCTCAGGTTGCGGTGTGGCCCGGGCGCGGGCAACTTCGCCGAGACGCGTCACCCCAACTCACTTCCAGACGGGACCAGAGCCGATGTCTCCTCTTCGGGGTCTGATCGCCTCGGCCATCGTGACGACCGCGACGGCCGCCGCCCTCCTCGCACAGGCGGATTCGTCGCGCCGAAGCGCGGGCAAGGACCTGCCGCTCGAGGCCGCCCGCACGATCCACTTCGAGCAGACCGAGGCATCGTGGCTCTCGGTGGACGTGAGCCCGGACGGATCTACTCTGGTGCTCGACGTGCTCGGCGACCTCTTCACCTTGCCGATCGCTGGTGGGACGGCGACCCAGCTGACCAAGGGAATGGCGTTCGATGCCCAGCCGCGCTTCAGCCCGGACGGCAAGTCGGTGGTCTACACCAGCGACGCCGACGGCGGCGAGAACCTCTGGATCATCGACCTCGCCACCCGCGAGACCCGTCAGGTCACCAAGGGCAAGGTCAATCGCTATCAGTCGCCCGAATGGACGCCCGACGGCCAGTACCTCGTCGCGTCGCGGGCCGGACTCCGCAGCGGCGTGCCACAGCTCTGGCTCTTTCACAAGGACGGCGGCGCAGGCATCGCCCTGATCAAGGAGCCAGCGACCCTGCGCACGAGCGGCGCCGCGTTCGGGCCCGACGGCCGCTACATCTGGTTCGAGCAGCGCACCGGCTTCTGGCAGTACAACGCGATCTTTCCCCAGTACCAGCTCGCGCTCTACGATCGGGAGACCGGCCGCCGCGAGACTCAAACGGCCCGCTTCGGCTCCGGGGTCCGACCGACCCTCTCGCCCGACGGGCGTTGGCTGGTGTACGCCACCCGCTTCGAGACCCGGACCGGCCTGAGGCTCCGCGACCTCCGCTCGGGTGACGAGCGCTGGCTCGCCTTCCCGGTGCAGCGCGACGACATGGAGTCGCGCGCCTCCCGCGGCGCCTATCCCGGGATGAGCTTCACGCCCGACTCGAGGGAGCTGGTGGCTACCTACGGCGGGAAGCTCTGGCGGATCCCGATCGACGGCTCGGCGCCGCGAGAGATCCCCTTCCGGGTGACCACCGACCTCGAGCTGGGTCCGCTGGTCCAGTTCGAGTACCCGATCGCCGACAGCCAGCAGTTCACCGCCAGGCAGATCCGTGACGCGGTGCCCTCGCCAGACGGGCGGCGGCTCGCATTCAGCGCGCTCGGCCACCTCTACCTGATGGACTGGCCGGACGGGACCCCCCGGCGGCTCACCGAGGCGAGCGAGATCGAGGCCGAGCCGGCGTGGGCGCCGGACGGGAGTTGGCTCGCGTACGTGAGCTGGAGCGACGCGACCGGCGGACGGCTGATGCGGGTCGAGACCGGCGGCAACCGCGCGCCTGTGGTGTTGAGCCGGACGGCTGGGATCTATCAAGATCCCGCCGTCGATCCCTCCGGACGCAGGGTCGTGGCCGTGCGCGGGCCGGCGCGGGCCTATCTCGAGGCGTCCGGTCCCTTCGCCCCCGGCTCGGCCGACGAGCTGGTGTGGGTGCCGGCGGCGGGTGGTGAGCTGACGGTGATCGCGCCGGCGCTCGGTCGTCGGGTCCCACACTTCGCCGGCGATTCCACCCGGATCTTCCTCTTCGCCGGCGAGAGCGGGCTGGTCTCGATCCGCTTCGACGGCACCGACGAGCGCCATCACCTCAAGGTGACCGGGGCGACCGTGCCCGGCGAGCGTGAGCCGCCCGACGCGAGTCTCCTGCTGATGAGCCCCGACCGATCCCGGGCCATCGCGGTGTTCGGGAGCGACATCTACACCGTGACGGTGCCGATGGTGGGCGCCGAGGGCCCGACCGTCTCGGTGGGGAACCCGGCCAACACGGCGATGCCGGTTCGGAAGCTCACCGACATCGGTGGCCAGTTCCCGGCCTGGAGCGCCGACGGGCGCCGGGTCCACTGGTCGATCGGGAATGCGCACGTGGTCTACGATCTCGACTCGGCCATCGTCGTGGAGCGCCGGGTCCGGGAGGCCGCGGCCGATTCGACACGAGCCCGGCCGGATTCGACCCGGCGCGACTCCAGCCGCTCGGCCTATGCGCCGTTCGAGCGGCGGGTGGTGGTCCGGGCCAACCTCGATCGCCCGAGCGGCACGCTGGTGCTTCGCGGGGCGCGGATCGTGACGATGCGCGGTGACGAGGTGATCGAGCGGGGCGACGTGGTGGTCCGCGACAACCGGATCCTCTCGGTCGGACCCGCGGGTGGCTCGACGCCATCCGGTGCCAGAGTGATCGACCTCTCCGGTCGGACCATCGTTCCGGGGTTCGTCGATACCCACGCCCACATTCGGCCGGCCTGGGGAATCCACCGCCCGCAGCCCTGGGGCTACCTCGCCAATCTGGCCTTCGGGGTGACGACCACCCGAGATCCCCAGACCGGCACCACCGACGTGCTCGCCTATGGCGACATGGTCGACGCCGGGCTCGCCATCGGGCCGCGGATCTACAGCACCGGCCCGGGGGTCTTCTGGCAGGAGCAGGTCAAGGATCTCGA
>JBFXAS010000096.1:0-17037 GCA_050184075.1 Gemmatimonadales bacterium | reverse complement strand
GGCACCCCCCGCACCCGCACGACGCTGTCCACCTCGGTATAGCGCTCGACGAGCACGCCGAACCGGACCATCCACCCCAAGATGTCCCGGCCTCGATAGACGCGCGGCACCCGAACGTGCTCGCCCACCGAGAGGGTCACCGGACGGCCGGAGCGATGGATCTCCTCGGCGATCTGAATTCCGCTGGCCGAGGCGCCGACCACCAGCACGCCACCCGGGGCGAGCTGATCCGGGTTCTTGTACTCGAGCGGCGAGAGGGTCGCGATCGTCGAGGGAACGGCCGAAGCGACTCCCGGCACGCTCGCGACGTTGCAGGCGCCGCTGGCCAAGACCACGGCGCGGCACCGCCAGTCGCCCCCGCTGGTCGAAACCAGATAGCCGTCACCCGCCCGGCGCACCGAGCGCACCCGGGTGTGGGTGAGCACGGGCGCGGAGACGACCTGAGCGTACCGCTCGAGGAAGGCGATGGTTTCGGGCATGGTCCGGAAGCCATCGGGGTCGTCGCCGCGGTAGCCGTAGCCGGGCAAGCGGCTCTGCCAGTTGGGCGTCAGGAGCCGGAGCGAGTCCCAGCGCTCGGTCTTCCACGAGTTGGCCACCTCGCCGCGCTCGATCACGATGTGGTCGATCGAGCGCTCGCTCAGGCAGCGGCTCATCGCGAGCCCGGCTTGTCCCGCGCCGATGATGACGGTCGTCGTGCGCATCGCTCCGGCTCCTTGCCGACCCGACTCGGGTCAGCTCACCTCGACCGAGACGTTGGTCGGGTTGGTGATGATGTCGAACACGGCGGACCGCTTCTGCGACTGCGCCACGACCGCCTTGATCTCCTCCGGCGAGGCGTCGGCGTCGATCTCATAGCGGACCGTGATCCCGCTGAAGCCGTTGCGGACGTCGCTGTCGATACCGAGGATGCCCTGAATGTCCATGGCGCCCTCGAGAGTCGCGGTGACCGAGCGGAGCTGGATCTGGCGGTTCTGCGCCACGGCGGCGATGCCGGCGGTGAGGCAGCTGGCCAGGCCGGAGAGCACCAGTTCGACCGGGGTCGCGCCGTGGTCTTCGGAGGCGAAGATCTCCGGATGGTCGGCGTCGAAGGTGTACGCCTGCTTGTGCTGCTGCTCCGCGCCCAGCCCGAAGAAGCGCTCCACGGTGGACCGGCTGTGGGTGCCGTTCACCCACTCGTTCCTCGCGCGCCACACGAACTGCGCGGCTTCGGGCGTCTGGGTGAGCGCTTCGCGGGCGCCCAGCAGGGCTTCGACGTTGACACCGTTGTTGGCCAGCTCCTTGGTGGTGCTCATGACGGTCCCCTCTCGTTTGGCGGTTTGTTGAACCCGAATCGTCCAGCTGTCTACCCATGAGGCGTAGAACCGGGACGAAACCCGACGTCGGGCCGAGCGCCGAGCCCTCGCCGGGCGGCGGCGGGCCCCGGGCGACAGCAGGCAAGTCGCGTTGTTTCAATCGGTTACGGTGCGTCGAGCGAGGCAGGCAACCGGCGGGCGGCACGGTCGAGATGGAGGAACTTGCCGCGCGGGACGGTGGTCGGCGGGCTTCGGAGCACGCCCGAGGCGAACCGGCGCGGCTCTGGCGAGCGCGTCGGGAGTCGTCAGCGGCGGGTTGGGCCGCAGTCGAGCGTCGCCGACCCCGTGAGCTTGGTTTCGCCGGCCGCGTTCTGGAGCAGCAGGTCGACCTTGATGCGCTCCGGCACCCCGCCGACGTCGTGCGCCACGACGCGACCGCTCGCGGTGAGCCGTTCTTCCGGGTAGGTGATCGCGACGAAGCGGACGGCGAGGTCTGCGAGGGCCGCCTGCGGCATCCATTCGGTGACCAGCCGGCCCAGGTACGCCATGCCCAGCATCCCGTGCATGAAGACGTCGGGATAGCCGGCCGCCTTGGCGAAGGCGGAATCGATGTGGAGCGGGACGTGGTCGGCGGAGCCGCCCGCATAGAGGGCCAGCGTCGCGCGGGACAGGGGCGGGAGGACGAGCGGTGGCAGCTCGGCGCCGACCGCGGGGACGTCGGTCACTGGGTCACCTCGTGCCGGACCACGAGCAACATCGCGCTCTCCACCAGGAGGTCCTGGCTGTCCGCGTTCCGGAACTCCATCTCGAAGCGGACGAACTCGAGGGCGCCATCCTTCTTCGCGTAGATCTCGGCCACCCGGCGCGTCACGGCGACGCGATGCCCGGCGAACATCGGCGCGTGGTAGGTGAAGCGTTGGTCGGCATGGAGCAGCCGGGCGATCGGGACGCCGAGGTCGTGCAGATAGTCGAGGCCATTGGGGTCGGCGGCCGCCAGGGCGATCGCGAAGGTCGGCGGCGCGAGCAGCGACGGATAGCCTGCCTCACGGGCCCGAGCCTCGTCGAGATACTCGGGCCTGGTCTCGCCGATCGCCTTGGCGAAGAGACGGAGCTGGCTCTTGTCGATTTCGACCTCGTAAGGCGGCCAGGTCTTGCCGACGTGCTTCGGGTCGATCATGACTTGGCGGCACGTCCTTCGAGAGAGGGTAAGGCGTTAAGCTAAGGCCAGGTCCAGGTCCGCTCCACCCTCCCCGGTCCGGCTCGAGGCCCGGCGGCACCGTCATGGATCGAAGTCACCCACGCTCGCCTGCCCGGCGTGCGCTCGTCCTTGCGGAGCCACTGCTCATCCAGCCCGGCGACACCACGATCGATGGGAGTGAGACGATTGCCCGGTCGCCTCCGTGACATGGGTGACGGCGCCGTCGCGATGCCTGCGCCTAACCGAACAGCCGCGGAGAACACGACCATGACAAGGGTGTCATTTCAGAGATCGAAGGGTAACCTGGGGCTGAGCCCAGGCGCGCGACTGGCGTTGCTCGTCGCCGCGGGCGTCTTTGGCTGTGGCGGCGAGACCCCCGACCCGTTCGCCCAGGACCTGGGCGGCAACGTCTTCATCGAGGTGATCCCGAAGCGGGCGGCCGCGATCAGCTCGACGCCGTCCGGGATCGACTGCGACTCGGCCTGGGCACGGCTCGGCAACGGGGCCAGCGACCCCGCGGACCGAAGCGGCTGCCGTTTCGGCTTCTTCGACGGCCAGCAGGTGCGCCTCGATGCGGCCGTGCGGGCCAACTACGAGATCGTCGGCTGGGAATGGTCGAACGTGGCGCAGTTCACTCAGAGCGCGCCCGGTGGATACACCAGCATCTGTGCGAGCGGCCCGGCCTGTACCCTTCCCGCCCTCGTCGAGACGGGCCGCGACTATTTCGTCCGCCTGACGCTGCAGCCGGAGCCGCCGCCCTTCGTGCCGGGGCAGAATCAGCTGATCGACCCGGGATTCGAGCTTCAGGCCTACCGAACCGGAGTCTCGCCCGTCATCCCGAGCGGCACCGGCTACTGGCAGGGCGACCTGGCCACCATCGTGACAGGGGCTGAGAACGGGATCAGTCCCGAGAGCGGCGCCAAGATGCTGCGGTGCGACGCCTCTGGCCCCTTCGGCGGGGGCGCGGGCTTCGTCGGCTGCGAGGTCTATCAGATCCTCGACGTGAGTCAGTTTGCGAGCTTGATCGACCAGGACAGCGTGACGCTCGAAGCCACCGTTCGGGTGAACCGGGTCGCCGGCGATTCGGAGGATCGCCAGGGCGCCGGGGGGATCGCCGCGCCGGAGCGTCGCGCCCGCGAGGTAGACGAGCGACTCACTCCAGGTGGTGCGCAAGCCCAACCGCTCGGCCGAGGTTGCGGCACGGCGCCAGAGCAGCTCGGACTCCCGAGCCGCGCCGCGGCGCCGGCGCACTTCGGCCAGCCAGTTGGTCGCCTCGACGGCGATCTGGTCGTCGGCGGCGGGGTTCGCGGGGATGGTGCGCTCGAGGTAGTCGGCTGCCTCCGGGCGGAACGTGGCGGCACCGATCATCCCCGCCGTGAGCACCGCAAGGCGCCCCGCCCCTGGCCGGTTCGCCGCCTTGCTGGCGGCCGCCCACGCCGAATCCCCCTGGCCGCGCGCGATGGCCAGCTCGGCTGCGCGCAGCCGCACCCCGACGCTGTCGGTCTGGACGGAAAGCAGTGCCAGGAGGAAGAGCAATGAGGCGGGCATGACGGTTCGAGGGGCTCCGGCCGGGTTCGTTAGGCGGGCGCCCGTCGCCGTGGAACGAGACCTCGCCGGTGGATGGCAGTCCATCGGCGGCACCACGTGATCGCGCCGCCGCGACGGAGGCGGGTGGCCGGGACTCGAAGCCGCGACGCCCTGATTGCCGTGGATTCAGCTGGCAAGGATCGTGGCCTCGCGACGCACCTCGCAACCCCGCGCGTAGACGTCGCGGTACGGGCTGTACTTGTCGGCTGTGTCGAGCACTCGGCGGACCTCGGCCTCCGACGCGGGGCTGGTGACGGTCACCTGGTAGCGCACCGCGAGATAGCCGGGCGGGACGTCGGCGGCGAGGCCGAGCTCACCTCGGGCATCGTAATCGCCCTGGACCACCACTTCGAGCGAATCGATCGGCACGCCGAGACGGGATGCCCAAATCGCATACCCGATGGCCAGGCACGACCCCAGGGCGCCGCGCCCGAGCACCCCTGGATTCGGGCCGCCGTTGTTCCCGCCCCACACGGCGCTCATGCCCGCCGTCAGCTTCCACGGCCCATCCTCGATCTCGCAATCGAGGCCCGGCTTGAGGGTGACCCTGGTGGTGGCGGTGCCACAACCAGTCGAAGGCTCGGATGCGACCTGACTGACCTTCCGCTCGACACAACTGCGGATGACCTCCGCGTCGTCCACGGGACACTCCGGGTTTGGAGTCGGGGTGGAGCCAAGCCCAGGCTCGGACTCGGAAGGCGACCGCCAGCTCGGCGACGCCCGGCGGAACCTACCGCCCGCTGGCGTCGGACCGCCAGCAGGACCCGCGAGGGGCGATCGCCCTCGACCACCTCGCGATTCCCGACGACAGCGTGACCGATCCACCGCTGCTCGACCCGGTCGCGCAGACGACCTGGGTGGACATCTACGTGACCAGTGCCTCGGGAGGCGGCCACGACTGACCATCCGCAGCGGAGGTGATCCTCGCCGAGGCCGCTTGGCTCGGGCTCGGCCTGGCTTCGGGCGCGGCGCTTCCGCCTGGGCTGGTCGGGCATACCTTACCCGGCGACCACCCACGGAGACCTCGATGAAGCTCTCGCCCGTCGGCTCGACCCTGAGCCTCGCCGCCGCGCTCGCCTCTCCGCTTGCGGGACAAGCCAAGCCGGCCGCCGACAGCGGCTGGTCGATCGCGGCCCTCCACGGTCCGGGCGTCCCCTTCGCGGAGACCTTTGACGAGGGCACCTGGATGTCCCTCGACCTCTCGCCCGACGGCCGGACCATCGTGTTCGACCTGCTGGGCGACCTCTACACCTTGCCCGTCACCGGCGGCACCGCGACCCGGATCACCTCGGGCCCGGCCTTCGACATGCAGCCCCGGTTCTCGCCCGACGGCCGGCGGATCGTCTTCGTCTCCGATCGCTCCGGCTCGATGAACCTCTGGCTGATCGATCCCGACGGCGGCAACGCGGCGGCGCTCACCAGGGAGAAGACCTGGGCATTCGCGTCGCCCGACTGGACCCCGGATGGCGAGTACGTGGTGACCCGGCGCCGCTCCTTGGTGGACAACAGTGCCGGGCAGACCCTTCACCTCTTCCACGTCGACGGCGGCAGCGGCGTCGAGCTGGTGGCCGGCGAGAGCAACCCGGCCGGCCCGGTGGTCTCGCCAGACGGACGCTGGATCTACTTCACCACCCGGCAGGCGTTCGAGCAGGGCGGCACCGTGATCAAACGCTTCGACCGCCGCTCGGGCGAGGTGCTGCCGCTCACCGAGGGATACGGGGGCGCGGTGCGGCCGGCCGTGAGCCCCGACGGCCGCTGGCTCGCCTTCGGGCGGCGGATCGACGCCGACGAGGTTCTGGTCGTCCGCGACCTGGTCACCGGCGCCGAGCGGGTGGTCTACCGGGGCCTCGATCGCGACGAACAAGAGGGCGCGGCCGTCAACGATCTGCTGCCCGGCTACTCGTTCACGCCGGACGGTGCCGCGCTGGTCCTCTCGGCGCGGGGCAAGCTGCGACGAATCGCGGTGGCGACGGGCGCGGAGACCCCGATTCCCTTCACCGCCCGCTTCGAGCAGACCCTGACCGCGAAGGTCACCGCCCCTGCCCGGGTCGCCGAGGCACCGGTCGAGCTCAAGCTGCTGCGCTGGACCCACGCGTCGCCCGACGGCTCGCGAATCGCGTTCGGCGCCGCCGGCAAGACCTATCTCTACCGGCCGGAGCAAGGTCGGGCCGAGCCGATCGGCGACGGGCCGGGACTCCAATTCGCGCCGGCAATCTCGCCGGACGGCCGGTGGGTGGCCTGGGTGAGCTGGACCGACTCGATCGGCGGCCACGTCTACAAGGCGCCGATCGAGGGCGGCGCACCGGTCCGCCTGACGAGCGATCCGGGACACTACGAGCACCCGGCCTGGTCCGCCGACTCCCGTCGGCTCGTGCTCCTGCTCGGCTCCGGCGGCGAGTTCCGGGGCGCGGTCGGCAACGAGAGCCTCTACTACGAGGTGCGCTGGCTCGACGCGGCCGGCGAAGGCCCCGCGCATTTCGTCACCGCCTTCAAGCCCCGCGGGATCCGGCGGCAGCTGGTCCGGCCCCGGTTCGACCCCAGCGGGGAGCGGATCTACTACTCCGACGCCGAGATCGTCGGCTTCCTGCCCAAGCAGACCGACCTGGTCTCGGTTCGACTCGACGGCACCGACAAGCGCCGCCACCTCCGCTTCACCCACGCCGACGACCTGATCCCTTCGCCTGACGGCAAGTGGGTGGCATTCACCCAGCACCACAACGTCTACGTCGTGCCGATGCCGGCGGCCGGCGACGACCCGGTGGAGGTCCGGCTCGAGGGCTCGAAGCTCCCGGTGAAGAAGCTGAGCGAGGAGGGCGGCGCCTTCGTCGACTGGTCGGCGGACGGGACCGCCATCACCTGGGGCTGGGGACCCGTCTTCTATCGTCTGCCCCTGAGTCGCGCGCGGGAGGGTGGCAAACCCGACACCACCAGGATCTCGATGACGCTGCCGCGGAAGCTCGCGCAGGGCCGGGTGCTGCTTCGGAACGCGCGGATCCTGACGATGGGTCAGGCCGGGGTGATCGAGCGGGGCTCGATCCTGATCGAGAATCACCGGATCGCCGCGATCGGGCCGAGCGGCTCGGTGCCGACGCCCGTGGACGCCAGGGTGATCGATCTGGACGGGAAGACGGTCATGCCCGGCCTGATCGACCTCCACGCGCACTACTATGACGAGAACACCGACATCCAGCCCGAGCGCGACTGGGCCCTGGTAGCGCAGCTGGCGTACGGCGTCACCACGATCCGCGACGTCTCGGTGCGGAGCCAAACCATTTTCACCCTCGCGGAGATGGTCGAGGCCGGCCGCACGATCGGACCCAGAATCTACAGCACGGGCGACATCATCTGGGGCTGGGATGCTCCGTTCTCGAGCCCGGTCAGCAGCCTCGAGGATGCCCGCCACAAGGTCCGCCGCCTCAAGGCGCTCGGCGCGACCTACATCAAGCAGTACATGCAGCCGCGCCGCGAGCAACGTCAGTGGGTGGTGCGCGCCGCGCGCGAGGAGGGCATCATCGTCACCCCGGAGGGTGGTGGCGACACCTTCTTCGATCTCACGATGGTGATGGACGGACACAGCGGAATCGAGCACGCGATCCCGACGGCGCCGCTGTACCGCGACGTGATCTCGCTCCTGGCGCGGGCCGGAACCGACTACGTGCCTACCCTGATCGTCGGCTACGGCGGCCCGACGGCCGAGACCTGGTTCCACCAGCACGACGACGTCCACGACGATGCCAAGCTCCGCCGCTTCACGCCGCACGCGGTACTCGACGCGAAGGCCCGCCGCCGCCGGCTCTTGCCCGAGGAGGACTACCACTTCAAGGCGATCGCCAGCACCGCGGCCCAGATTCTCGCGGCAGGCGGCAACGTCGGGCTCGGCGCCCACGGCAACCGTCAGGGCTTGGGCGCCCAGTGGGAGCTCTGGGCCCTCGCGATGGGCGGTCTCACACCGCTCGAGGCGCTCCGCACCGCGACCACCATCCCCGCGGCGGCGCTCGGTCTCGAGCGCGACATCGGCTCACTCGAGGCGGGCAAGCTGGCCGACCTCGTGGTGCTGGACGCCAATCCGGCTGACGACATCCGGAACACGGCGCGGATCCGCTACGTGATGAAGGCGGGCACGCTCCACGACGCGAGTACCATGGACGAAATCTGGCCGGGGGAGCGGGCGTTGGGAGACTTCTACTGGTCGCGCTACGACCGCACGCCGCGCTGAGGCGCCGGCCCGTTCGGGCGCTAGGGTGACTCGCGCACGATCGGCAGCGACAGCACGCTCCGGTGGGCGCCCTCGTGCAGCAGCTCGAGGTGCGCCACGCTCGCGTCGGTCGCGGTCTCCCGCGCTACGTCGCCGCCGCTGTGGAAATTTCGCTGCGCGTAGATCGAGTTCGGGGATCGGATCAGCAGACGGAGGCGACTGCCCGCCGCGATCCGCCGGCTCATGAAGCGGAACCGGTCGAAATCGATCCTGGTGGGGCGCCCGGGCGTCACCAGCACCGACCGCTCCCTGCCTTCGCGGTATCGCGCCCGGAGCTGCGCGTCGTCGAGCAGGATGCTCTTCCCTTCCGCGGTGATCTCGTAGAGCCCGACCCAGAAGTCGGCATCCGGCACGTCCATCGTGACCCAGAGCGACAGCCTGGGAAACCCGCTGATCTCGACCGGCTCGGCGAACGGAGTCGTGTGGTAGATCACGCCGCCGCCGGGCAGCTCGTTGGCGAAGCCGGCGTCGGTCAGGCCCGGCAAATCGTCCTCCGCGCGCCCGCGCGAGGTGTCCACGGGATCGTCCACCCAGACGTCGCCGGGGGAGTCGGACGGCTCGGTCGCGAGGGTGCCGGAGTGGAACGGGTCGGTCGCGCTCCGGCCGGTCGAGGTCAGATAGTAGAGCGTCGGGTCACGGCCGATCTCGTCGAGGTCGTCGGCGTACTTCCAGACCTCCGCGCCGGTCACGTAGTAGGCGACCCGCTTGGGCAGCTTCGCCGGACGAGGGCCGCCCTTCATGATCCAGTCGAACCAGTCCGCCTCCAGCTCGCCCATGTCGAAGATGGCGGCGTCATCGAAGGTGAGACCCTCCATCTCTTTCCGCGGAGTTCGGGTGCCTCCGTGGTCCCAGGGGCCGATCATCAGATAGTGGTTGGCCTTGGCGGCCGGCGACCCGTGCGCCATGTGCCGGCGGTAGTGCTCGAGGGCGCCGATCTGATCGGCGTCGTACATGCCCGTCCGGGTGAAGATCGGAATCGAGATCCGAGCCAGCTGCTCCGACGAGGCCGCCATGGAGAGCCAGTAGTCGTCCAGGTCGGGATGGGAGATCCACTCCTGGAAGGTGGCCGACGGATTGCCGACCAGCGTGTCGAGCGAGGCGAAGGCGCGCTGGCCGAGGTAGAGCGCCCGGGACTTCTCGCGCCAGTAGCCCTGATCGCCGAAAATGCTGTTGTTGGGCGTCTGCCCGGTGGTGAGCGTGATCCATTGCATCACGTAGGTCGGCCAGATCCCGCCCAGGTGGGGAAAGTCGACCCCCATGTACGACGACGCCGTCGGTGTGATGGTGACGAGATGGGGCGGGAGCTCCTTGGCGATGCTCCACTGGTTGAAGCCGCCATACGAGCCGCCCATCATCGCGATCCGGCCGTTGCTCCAGGGCTGCGCGGCCAACCACTCGATGGTGTCGTAGCCGTCCTTGGCCTCCTGCGCGAACGGCGTGAACGTGCCCTCGGAGCTGCCCCGCCCCCGGACGTCGACCACGGCCACCACGTAGCCCCGCTTCACCGCCGGCAGGACGTACGTGTGATAGCGGTCGGCGATGTAGGGCGTCATCGCGAGCACCACCGAACGCGGCTCCGGCGGCCCCGGAGGCAGGTAGAGCGTGGCGTTCAGTCGGACCCCATCACGGAGCGGGATCTTCACGCCGAACTTCAGGTCGACGCCGGCCGCGCTCTGACCGGCGAGCGCGGCGGGCGAGAGGGCGAAGACGAGCGTCGCGAGCAACCAACCCTTCATCGTGACCGCCCTGTTGACGCGGAAGCGCTGAGCCGCCCCTGGCGGCACGGACGACGGCTCGAGCCGAACGGGAGCCTGCCCCGTCACCGGCCCGGCCCAAGCCCGAACCAGGCTAGCGCGACCCCGGGTGGTCCGCAATCCGGAGCGCGCCCGGCCCGGCCCCGGACGGCCCCAGTCGTCGATGAGCCCTCCCGCACGGTTTCCGCGCGCCTTGAAGAGGCAGGCGACGCTCCACCACGGGGGTGAGGCTCGTCCACGCCCTCGACCCGAGGACGTTCATGACCGTTCGCGCCCGCTGGATCCTGGCTCCCCTGACCGCCCTCGCCGCCGCGTGCGGCGGCGGCTCGACCAATCCCAACCCCGCTCCGCCGCCCCCGCCACCCGGCCCGGCCCCGGTCGCCTCGGTGGCGGTTTCGCCGGACACGACCGTCCTGGTGCCCGGCGGCACCCGTCAATTCACGGCCACCCCGCGGGACGCATCGGGCAACCCGCTCACCGGGCGCACCGTCACCTGGTCGACCGGATCGCAGACGACGGCCACCGTCAGCACCAGCGGCCTGGTGACCGCCGTCGCCGCCGGCACGACCCAGCTCCAGGCGGTGTCCGAGGGCCGCACCGGCACCGCGATGATCACCGTGCTCGACGGTGGAGCGGTCGGGGCCGCCGGCGGCGTGGTCTCGCGACCGGACAGCGCCATCGTGCTCACGATTCCCGCCGGCGCGCTCGCCCAATCGAGGGTGATCACCATCACTCCGGTCGCTTCGCCACCGGCGCACCCCGGGCTGGCCAGCGGGACGGCGTACGATCTCGGACCGGACGGCACCACCTTCGCCCAACCCGCCACCATTCGGCTCGGCTATTCGGCCACGGCCGTCGCGAGCCTCGACCAGAGCCGGCTCCGTCTCCACCGTTACCAGGGCGGCACGTGGCAGGAAGTTCCCGGCAGCACGGTCGATCAGGCGAGCCGCACGGTCACCGGCCTGACCAGCTCGTTCAGCCGCTACGCCGTGGTCGCGCTCCCGGGAAGCGAGGTCGCCTCGGTGAGCATCGACCCGGACAGCGCGGACGTGGAGTACCGCGCCACCAAGGCCCTCACCGCGGCGGCGCTCGACGGCGAAGACGCTCCGATCGAGGGCAAGACCGTCACCTGGCAGTCGAGCAATCCGGCCATCGCCTCGGTGAGCGAGAGCGGCGTGGTGACGGGCGTGCTCCCCGGCACGGTGACCATCACGGCCACCAGCGACGGGATCCAGGGCTCGGCTCGGATCCGGGTTGTCGCCAGCGACCTCAACCGGATCGTCGACTCGATCCGCCAGGCGTTCAACCTGCCCGCGATGGGCGCCGGCATCGTGACCCGGGCCGGCGGACTGGTGTCGGCCGGCGTGGGCGGCGTCCGCCGCTTTGGCGACGCCACGCCCGTGACCGTGGCCGACAAATGGCACCTCGGATCCAACGCCAAGACCATGACCTCGTTCCTGGCCGCGCTGGCGGTGGCGGACGGGCGTCTGGCGTGGACCGACCTGATGACCGATCGCTACCCCGAGCTCGCCGCGATCGCTCGGCCCGAGTTCACCGGGCTCACCCTGCGACAGCTGGCCACCATGCAGTCGGCCATCATCGGAAATCCGGGCTTCACGCCCACGGGGACGCTCGCCGACCAGCGGAGCGCAGTCGACGCCTGGGCAGTGCAGCAGCCGCCCGTGGGATCGGTGGGCGACTACTACTACAGCAATGTGGCCTACCAGATCCTGGGCGAGATCGCGGGGCGGGCGTTCGGCAACGGCTACGAGCAGGCGATGCGCGACCGGCTCTGGGACCCGTTAGGCGTGACCAGCGGCGGCTTCGGGCCGACCACCGGCGCCGGGATGACCGATCAGCCGATCGGACACGTCCCCGGGCCCGGCGGCTGGACCGTCTGCGAGGCGTGCGACAACTCCTGGGCCACCGGCTCGGGCAAGATCCACATGTCGCTCCCCGATTGGGCCCGGGTGATCCACGAGATCCTGAAGGCCGACGCCGGGGAGTCGACCCTGCTCGGGCAGGGCGCGGCGCAAGGCCTCACCACCCCGGCGAGCACGATCAACGCGTCCACGGCCTACGGCTTCGGCTGGGTGGTGTTCACCGGCATCGCGCAGCGGGTGGTGACCCACGACGGCAGCAACAACCGCAACCGGTCCCGATCGCTGGTCTACCTGACGTCCGGCGTCGCCTACCTGATCACCACCAACGCGGGCGACCCCGCGGCCAACGGCGGCGCGCCTAACGCCGCCGCGAACGCCATGGTGACCCGGCTGCAGCAGTACTGGCAGACCGGTCAGTAGGGCGCGCTCGGGGGAGTCGCCGACGACGGCCTCAGGCCCAGTCGACCACGGCTCCCACGCCGCGGCGCTCGGCCTCGCGATAGATGGCATCGGCCGAGACCAGGTCCTCGGCCACCATGCCGAGCGACTTGAAGAGGGTGATCTCGTCGGCTCCGCCCCGGCCGGCGACCCGGCCGGTGAGCACCTCGCCGATCGAGCCGACGATGTGGTCGTCCGTCACCCGACCGGCCTCTTTGGCCCGCCGGAAATCGCCGGCCAGGGCGAGGGCGCTGTCGCGGAAGTCGACGAAGAGCCGGCTTCGGGCCACGGTCTCCACGTCGATCTCCGAGGTCGATGGCACGCTCGATCCGACGGCGTTCAGGTGCTGCCCGGGTCGAAGCCAACGTCCCTCGAAGAAGGGCTCGGCCGCGGCCGTCGTGGTGCAGAGCACCTCGGCCTCGCGCGCCGCCTCTTCCGCCGTCCTGACCGCGGTCACGCCGGACCGCCCGTGCGCCTTCGCATCGGCGCAGAACGCTTCGGCCTTCGCGAAATCCCGGCCCCAGACCAGGACCCGCTCGAACGGCCGGACCTGGCCGACAGCATCGAGATGGGTGTGCGCCTGCTCGCCGTAGCCGAAGATCGCGAGTGTCCTGGCGTCGGACCGCGCCAGCACGTCGGTCGCGACGGCCGTGGCCGCGGCGGTGCGGATGGCGGTGATCTCCCGGCCGTCGAGCAGCGCGACCGGCGACCCGCTCGTGGTCTCGAACAGCAGCACGACGCCTTGGTGGGACCCGACGCCCGTCCCGAAGTTGCCCGGGAACACCGAGATGACCTTGATGCCGAGCCATTCGGGATCACCCGTGTAGCCGGGCATCATGCTCATCAGGCCGCGCCCGTCCGGGTGGAACAGCGCCTGCCGAATCGGCTGGATGGTTCGCTTCTCCGCCTCGAGCCTCATCGCTTGCCGCATCAGCTCGATGCAGCGGCTCATGGGGAGCAGGGTCTTCACGGCTTCGGCGTTGAGCAGGCGGATCTTCACGTCGGGTCGCTCCAGAGGATCGGGGTTCAGGGCGCGGGCGGCGGCTTGGCGCTCCAGTCGGGCTTCCCACCGTCGCGGGTCGAGGTCACCGAGGTCCCGACGAAGAAGAGCAGCACGTCTTCATCGGCCTTGGGCCGGTGCTCGACGCCACGCGGAACGACGTAGAAGTCGCCCGCGTCGAGCACCACGGGGCCGTCGCGCAGATCGATCGTCAGCCGGCCCTGGAGCACGTAGAAGGCCTCGTCCTGGTCGTCGTGCTTGTGCCAATTGGTCGACCCGACGCCCTTGGCCACCTTGAAGAGCTGACCGTTCGCCTCGGCCAGGATCTTCTGCGACCAATACTCCGCCAGTCCCGCGGCCTCGGCCAGCGGCGTGACCTTGCCGGTCATGGGGGCCATCACGTGCTCCTTCCTCAGTGAGCCAGGAACGCTCGGAGCGCCGCCGTGAACGCTTCGGGCTCCTCGTAGAACGGGATGTGGCTGCTCCGCTCGAACACCCGGAACTCGGATCCCGGGATCGCCTGGTGGATCCGCCAGGCGGTGAGCGGAGCCACGTTCATGTCGTAGCGCCCGGTCGTCACCAGCGTCGGGAAGCGAAAGCCCGCGAGCGCCGGAGTATAGTCCTGTCGCGCCAGATCCCGCGCGAGATGGAGCTGGACCCAGAGATTGAAATTGTTGATCCGGGCGCTCAGCTCCCGCCAGCGCTCACCCTTGGCGTCGTCGTAGAAGATCATGGTGACGTAGATCCCGAGTGCCTTGGCGACCAGCGCGCTGTCGCCGCTGGCCACCCCACGGGCGAACGGCGTGTTCATGTCGCGGTCCGGAAAGGCCAGGTCGAAGCTGATGTTGCTCTCGGAGAACTTGGGCGCCGCCGAGCCGACCAGAACCAGATGCGCGATCCGGTCGCCGTGGGTCGCGGCATAGGCCTGGGCGAGGTAGCCGCCCCAGGAGTGGCCCAGCAGGTCGATCTTCGCGACGCCGAGCGACGCGCGGAGCGCCTCGAGATCGGCGACGTAGTCCGCGATGGTGACCGTGTCCGCGGGGCCTACCGGCGCGGAGCGGCCGGTCCCCCGCTGGTCGTAGGTCACGACCCAGCGGTCGCGGGCCAGCTCATGAAACGCCCGCCCGAACCAGAAGTAGTCGGAGTTGAAGCCGGGCCCTCCGGAGAGGAGGATCAGCGGGGTCCCCCGTCGCGGTCCGGTCTCGAAGTAGAAGAGCTGGTGCGGCCCGGCTCGGAAGGGCTTGGCCGGGAGCGGGGTCTGGGCGCTGAGCGGCAACGCCTCGGCCAGCACGGCGAAGCAGCCGATCCAGATCGCTTGGCGCAGGACGACCATGGGAGACCTCGCTCGGGTCGAAGGTGGCCGCGGAAGATACTCCGCGCGTCGCCCCGGGTCATCGGCGCCCCTCGGAAGCTCCCGGCCGCGGCGTCAGCGCGGCCGGAGACGGGCCAGCAGACCCTCCAGAAAGGGGTTGTTCGGCAGCTGTTCCACCGCCCGCGACATCACCCGGATTGCCGCCGTCGTATCGGCGCGCCTGAGATGCGCCGAGGCGAGGGTCACGTAGGACTCCTGGTCCTTGGGATGGAGCTCGAGATTGAACTCGGTGATCCGGATCGCGGCCTCCGGCGCCCGCGCGAGCAGCTCCTGGGCGACGTTCGCGAGCATGAAGGGTCGGAAGTCATAGCTGGCCGAGCCGTAGAAGCGCTCCCGAAGCCGGCGGTACTCGGCGAGCGCCGAGTCGGCTCCGCTCGCCAGCGCGGTCGCGGTGAGCAGGTCCCGGACGTCACGCGGCTCGGTGACGCCATGGTGGCAGGTCGTGCAGGTGACCTGAACGGGCGGGTCGGCGCGCTCCGGGACCCGGCTGAGCAGATCACGGTTGATCGTCTGGACCATCCGGATCATCTCCCGCGCCTTGCGCTTCTGGACCCGGTCGTCGGACGCGAAGTCGGTCGACGCGAGATCGTTGGGATCGTCTCCGACATGACAGTGGATGCAGCGGACGCCGAGCGCACTGGCGAAGCCGCGCATCGTCCCGACCAGCTCGCGGAGTGGGGTGCCCTTCGGAAGGACCTGCAGGTTCGTGATCGAATCGGGGGGCCATTGAGCCGACGCGGCCGCGCCCGGCGTCGCGAGCGCGAGCAAGATCGTGAAGAGCGGGTGGCGCGAACGCATCGAGATCCTCCAGTGGTGATCGGAGCAAGGTCCGACCTCCAGCGAAGGCTGCGCAACAGGCGGCCGCATTCCCTGACCGAACCCTGACGTTCCGCGGGTCCGCTCCTCGCGCACCGGCTAAGCTAGGCCGAGTGGGCTCGCGCCCGCCTCGCCGCTACCTTGGGGGACAGAGGCCCGAGACACATGCCAGGTCCGGACACGCACCGCATGGCGGTCCAGCTGGTCGCCTGGGCGAGCCTGCTCGCCGCGCCGGCGCGCGCGCAGGTCGTCGTCGTCCGAGTTGCCGCAGCCCCCGCGGAGCGGGTCCCCGGAGTCCTCCTCACCCTCATGGATCCCGACGGATCGATCGTCGCAAGGGCCCTGTCGAACGAGCGCGGCCTCGGAGTCCTCCGGCCAGGCCGGGTCGGTAGCTTCCTGCTCAAAGTCGACCGAATCGGCTACTTGGGTCACACGGTCGGTCCCTTCACTCTCGCCGATCGGGAAACCCTCCCGCTCACGGTCGCGGCGCCCACGGAGCGGGTAGCCCTGCCGGAGCTCACCGTCGGTGGAACCGGGGTCGAGGGCTGCGAGCTCACGCCCGCCGAAGCCGAAGTCACCGAGCTGCTCTGGCGGGAGGCCAAGAAGGCGCTCACCAGCAGCATGCTCCCGACCGACAGCAGCTTCCTGCTCGAGGTCGCCCGGTACCAGCGGACCTACAGCGCCGCCGGTTCCGTCAGGGAGGAGCGCTCTCAACGGGATCGCACCCGCGCGGCGGTCAGCCCCTTCGTCGCTGCCGACCCGGCGGAGCTGGCTGCGAAGGGCTACCACCAGCGCCGAGGCAGCAACCACCGCTTCTACGCGCCCGACGCGGGAACGGTGCTCTCGGACGAGTTCGTCGGCTCCCACTGTTTTCGAGCCCTGCCCGCGGACAGCGGGCTCGTCGGGCTGGCCTTCAAGCCCGCTCGCCCCGTCGATCGCCGCACCGAGGTGAGTGGCACACTCTGGCTCGACCACGCCAGCCTCGAGCTCCGACGAATCGACTTCGAGTACCTCAACGTCGAGAAGGACCTGGCATCCGGTCGCGAGGGCGGATCGATGAGCTTCGGCCGCCTGCCGAACGGCCGTTGGATCGTCGCGGCCTGGCACGCCCGGGTGGGGTACAGCGAGCAGGGCGGCGAGGTCTCGCTGGTCGGACCCGATCCATCCGCTGGCGCGCCCGGTCCGATCGTCACCGGGACCGTGTTCGATTCCACGCGCTCGATGCCGATCTCGGGCGCCGTCGTCACGATCGCGGGCGGCTATCGCGCGACGACGGGATATGACGGGAGCTTCACGCTGCGACTTCCCAACACCGGCGTGTTCGAGGTCTCCGTCGCGCACCCTCTGCTCGACCGGTTCGACGCCCCGCGCGCGGGCACGGTGGCAGCCGTGATTCGGGGTCAGCAGGTCCGATTCGACGTGGCCGTCCCATCCGCCGGCAC
>JBFXAS010000095.1:0-17379 GCA_050184075.1 Gemmatimonadales bacterium | reverse complement strand
CGCTGGGCGAGCCCCGGATGAACCTCACCCTGCTCGGCGTGTACGCGGCGATCGGGCTGGCCCTCGGGGGGGTCGGTAACTCCGGCGTGGTGAGCTACGGGGTGCGGCAGCGGATCCGCGAGCTCGGGATCCGCGCGGCGTTAGGCGCCGACGCCGCCCGGGTGATCCGCCTGGTCGTCCTGGACGGGGTGCGGGCCGCGGCGCTCGGGCTCCTGGTCGGTGTGCCGGCCGCGCTCGCGCTCAGCCGGCTGATGGCCCAGATGGTGTTCGGCGTCTCGACGGCCGACCCGGTGCTCTATCTCGTCGCCCCGGCCGTGCTGGTCGTCGCGGCCGCGCTCGCCAGCTGGGCGCCGGCCCGACGCGCGGCGCGGGTCGATCCGGTCAGCGTGCTGCGCGAGTAGCGGGCGGGCCGGCGCTCGCGCCGCGGGCAGGAGAGGCCGCCGGCGCGGCGATCACGGCGTCCCCGGGCCGACAACGAGACCGAGCAGCTCGGTCGCGAGCGCGCGGGCGTCGCCCCCGCCGTTCATCAGCACGATCACCGCCGTGGTCTCCTCCGGCACCAAGATCAGGTCGCTCCGGAAGCCCAGGTCGCCGCCGCTGTGGTTGACCAGCCGGTGGCCCTGCCAGGTGAACAGGAACCAGGAGAGTGCCTGCTCGACCTTGCTGTACGGCAGCTCGCCGCCGAGCCGGGCCCGGAGATCCTCGGTGATGTCGCGCTCGGGATGCCAGAGCCGCTCGTAGGAGGTCGGGTCGAGGATCGAGACGCCCTCGAGATACCCGTGATGGAAGTTGGCCCGAGCCCAGCGGATCATGTCGTCGACGTTGGAGTGGAGCGTCGAGCTGCCCGCGTGGCGGCGATTGTAGGGATAGGCGGCCGTCGGGACGAAGGCACCGGTCGAATCGGTCTCCGATCCGAAGGCGAGCAGGGTCGAGTCCACGTCGGTCATCAGCACGGTGCTCTTCCGCATCACGAGCGGCGTCAAGATGTTGGCCTGGACGTAGTCCTCGAATGGCTCGCCGGCGACAGTCGCCACCAGGTGGGCCAGCACCTCGAAGCCGATGTTGCTGTACTGCCATTGCCCGCCGGGGGGACCGATCAGGGTCGAGTCCGCGAGCGTGGCCACCCAGCGGGCCAGCGCGCCGTCGTCGTACTCGGGTCGATCCCAGGCGTAGTCGGTCACGTCGGGGAAGCCGGCCGTGTGGCTCAGCGTCTGTCGCACGGTGATCCCGTCGGCGCCGGCGCCCTGGATCCGAAAGCCGGGGAGGTAGGCGCGGAGCGGGGCGTCGAGATCCACGTCGCCCCGCTCCACCAGCTGGAGCACCGCGGTCGCCACGAACGGCTTGGTGATGGAGGCCAGATGGAAGATGGTCTGGCTGGTGACGGAATCGCCGCCGCCCACCCGGGTGGTGCCGAAGCCGCGCCGGAGCACGACGACGCCGCCCTTCATCACCCCGACGGCGAGGCCGGGCAGGTCGTGCTCGCTCCGGAAGCGCTCGGCGACGCGCGTCAGCTCGGCCGTTAGGCCGGCGTTCGAGTCGGTGGCGGGCGGCGCGCCGCAGGCCGGAAGCGCGGCGAGGGAGAGCAGGGCGAGACGGAACGTCACGGTGGTCGTCATCGACGAAACGAACCGCGCGGGCCGCTCGTACGCAAGAGCGCCACGGCCCCGCGCTACCCCGAGCGCAAGCGGCCCCTTATCCTCAATGCCCATGGACTCTGCCACCCTCCTGGTCGCCGGCGCCACCATCGTCGGCGGAGCCATTTCCGGCGGGGTGACCAACATCGTCGCGATCTGGATGCTGTTTCGCCCGCACGAGCCGAAAGGCTTCGGGCCGTTCAAGCTCCAGGGCGCCATCCCGAAGAACAAGGCCCGCCTGGCCAAGAGCGTGGGCAAGACCGTGGGCGAGAAGCTGCTCACCGCGGGCGACATCGCCGAGCGGCTCGCCGCGCCGCCGATCCGCGGGGCGTTCGACGACGCGATGCACCGGGCCATGGCCAGCATCCTCGAGCGCGAGCACGGCAGCATCCGCAGCCAGCTCGGGCCCGAGGCGATGGCGGCGATCACGCGCGCCGTCGACGGCCTCGCGCCGAAGCTCGCGGTGCGGGCCGCGGAGTACGCCGAGTCGGACGACTTCGGCTCGATGGTGCACACCTGGTCCGAGCGGGTGCGGACCGAGCTCGCGGGCAAGCCGGTCGGCAGGATGCTCACGCCGGCGCGCCGCGCGCTGATCGCGGAGCAGGTCGACGAGTGGGCCGCGGCGATCACCGACGGCGCCGGACTCGAGCGAACCCTGCGAGCCTGGGCGGGCGACCAGCTGCTGAAGCTCGAGCAGGACGACCGCCCTCTGGCCGAGCGGTTGCCCGAGGGCCTGTTCGCGCCCGTCGAGCAGGCGATCGCGGACGCGATGCCGACCGCGCTCGGCAAGCTCGGCGCGATGCTCTCCGACTCCACGGTGAAGCACTCGATCCAGCGGGCCCTCCGCGAGGGCCTCGACGCGGCCGGCCAGAAGCTGATGCTCCACCAGCGGCTCTTCGCCAAGCTGCTGGTGACCGACAACGCGCTCGCCAAGCTGATCGACAGCTTCGAAGGCGAGGGCTTCGACCGCTTCGCCAAAGCGGTCACCGCGCCGGAGATGCGCAACCGGGTCGAGCGCGCGGTGCAGGACGGACTCCGCCAGATGCTCCGCGAGCCCGTCGGCTCCCGGATCAAGCGCCTCTCGGCCGAGCGCCGCGCGTCCCTCCAGGCCTCGATCGGCGACTGGCTGGTGTCCGCCGCGCGGAGCGACGCCACCCGCGCCGCCCTCCGCGACGGCCTCGCCCAGCTGCTCGACGCGGCCGGCGACCTCACCTGGGATCGGCTGCTCGGCGCGGTGCCACCGGAGCACGCCACCCAGCTCCTCCGCGAAGCGGTGCAGGGAGAACAGGGACAGCAGTGGCTCGCCTCGGCGGTGAAGGGCGGCGCCTCCAAGCTGCTCGATCAGCCGATCGGACGGCCCGCGAGCTGGCTGAGCGACGACGACCGGACCCGCGTCAGCCAGGCGATCAGCGATCAGGCGTGGGGCTGGGTCCAGGCCCAAATTCCCGAGGTGGTCGGCAAGCTCCAGGTGCCCGAGATGGTCGAGCAGAAGATCCTCGGCTTTCCGACCCCCGTCATGGAGGACATCATCAAGCGGGTCATCAGCCGCGAGCTCCATCTGATCGTGCAAATCGGATGGCTGCTCGGCGCCTTCGTCGGCTTGATGACCTTCAGCTTGAGCCGGCTGATCGGGCCGTGACCCTCTTCGGCGCCCAACCCGCGTCCGCCTACGACCGCTGGTCGGCCCAATACGACAGCGACCGCAATCCCACCCGCGACTTCGACGCCCGGGTGCTCCGCGACACCCCGCTCCCGCTCAACGGCGCGCGGGTGGCGGAGCTGGGCGCCGGAACCGGCAAGAGCACCGTCTGGCTCGCCGAACGGGCCGCGCTCGAGCCCGACGCGGCGCCACGCCCCTCACGGTCCGCTTCGACAAGCCGGCGCCGTAGCGCTTCGCTCATTTTGGCAGCGAGTACTGGAAGACGTACGAGTGCTTGCCGCCCTCGATGACGATCTCCATCGAGCCGCGCAATCCGGCCAGCTCCCCGGTGCCGGAGTCCGGCACCACGGTGATCGACTGGGTCGGCGCGCCCCGCGCCATCGTGGACGAATGCTGCAGGATGAAGCTCCCCCGCCGACCGTCGAGCGTGCCGGTGACCAGCTCCATGGCCACGTAGCCCGCCGATCCCTCGACCCCACCGAGCGCCGAGATCATCTGGCCGACGCCGGAGCCGGTCAGGTCGCCGGCGAAGGTCTTCGCGATCGAGCGGCGGCCGACCGTCGGGCCGACCTCGATCGGCAGCGCAGCCAGCTTCACGTCGAACGTCCCGCGAGCCGTCTTCGTCGTCATACTAGTCTTTCCTGTGTCGGGTCGCGGCGTTTGCGCGCTGGCGAGCGGCGCCATGGTCGCCACGACGAGAGCGATCACTCGGATCTGCCTGCCCGGCCCGAAGCTCATTCGGCGTCACCTCCTCGCACGACAGGCCAGCAATCTCACGGACCTTTCAAGGTGGCCGCGAACCGCCCGAGCCGCCACCGGTGAGCTTCTTCTGTACCTGGGTGCTCGTGCCCATCCGGCGAGTGAACGAGACCACCTGCCCGTCGGCATCCCGGTCGAAGGCGATGCCGATCCCGGGCGCTTCGCGCAGGTGCCAGTGATCGGCCTCGTGGGACGGACGCAGCGGAACCACCACGCCATTCGGAGCCCGGATCGCGAGGCTGCCGTCCCGCACGAAGACCTCGATGACGGTGGCCGAAATCGGGCCCGCCGTAGCGGCCGACCGCGTCGGACAGCTCCGCCTCCGACACCTCGCGGTCACGAGCCAGAGCGTCCGCGGCGGGGGATCCGAAGCGCGGCACGTCGAAGGCGGCACCGAACTGGTGAAACACGAGCTTGCGCGCGGGCCCGCCCTCGCTGGGATCGAAGCTGATCTGCAGCTGGTCGCGGACGATCTCCGCGGCCCAGCGCTGCTCCGCCTCGAGCCACACCAGGACGAACGGCAGCACCGAGAGAATGTCGAGCACGAGCTTGCCGTCCTTGACCTTGGCCTCGAACACCTCGTTCTCGAAGCGGCCGAAGTTCGCGACGTAGCGACCCACGTAGCCGGCAAACGCCTTCGGCACCGACTCGGCGACCCGGCCCGGATTGATCAGCAGCCGGTCGACCTCGTCTTCGAGCCGGCTCGCCGTGGTGCCGCCACGGGATTGGGTAACGTAGAGGATCATCAGCCGCCGATCCGGCCAGGCCCAGGCAATGGTCCCATCCGACCCGCTTGGCCCAGCACCCTGACCCGATCGGGATGGTCCTTCTCGACGTGGACTACGGCGAGCTGCCCGTACCAGACCTCGAGGCCCGAGAAGGAGGTCGGAAACGGCGCGTCGCTTCCGAGGAGCGACATCGTGACCACCGGAGTGGTCTGCCGGGCCACCGCCTCCGCGGAAAGCAGCTGCCTGTCTCCGACGCGACCGTGATCGAGCCAGAGCTGAAGGAACCGGGCGTAGTCCCGCGGGGTCGAGTAGACGGTCTGTGATCCCCACGCGAAGGGATAGAGCGCCTTCCCGCTGTCCGGAGACCAGAACGCGTTCCAGGTACCGCCGGAGCTCATGTAGCCGACTGCGATCCGCCCGAACCGTGGATCGGTCGGATCGATGCCGAAGAACGAGTCCTTCATCCCCAGCGGCTCGAGCAGCTCCGTCCGGGCGAACTCGGCCCAGGGCCTCCCGCTCGCCACTTCGACGACGGCCGCGGCAACGTCGGTGCCGATGTCGCTGTACCAGAATTTGCTGCCCGGCGGAAACTGGGGCCCGCGCTCGCCGGCGGCGTTGGCCTGCTCCTGGAGGCTCGCGTACTGATCGATCCGCCGCTCGATGATCGTGAGCGGGAGACCGGACCGATGCGAGACGATCTGCCGGAGGGTGATCCCCCGCGACTTGTCGTTGTCGAAGCCGCTCAAGTACTTGGAGATCGAGTCGTCCAGCGAGAGCTGGCCGCGATCGATCAGGAGCTGCACGGCGGCTCCCGTGAGCGGCTTGGTCATCGAGCGGATGTTGCTGATGGTGCCGATCTCCCAGGGTCGCCCGGTCTCCCGGTTGGCCAGGCCGTGCGCGCGATGGAGCAACACCTTGCCGTCCTGCATGACCAGCAGCTCGGCGCCCACGGCGAGATTGCGCTCCACGTAACCGGTCACGATCGAGTCCAGCGCTTCGAGGGCCGCGGCGCTGAGCGGCGCAGGCTGCTGCGCGACGAGCGACGTGGCGGCCACGACCTGGAGCAGCGCGGCCCCGGTCACACGGACGGAGCCAAGGCGGAGCGGCACGGGTCTCATCATTTCCTCCTAACCACCGACCCCGCCCTCGATCGCGTCCAGCAGACCGCGCATCAGGGCGAGGTAGGTTTCGAACGCCGATCTCCCCCGCCGGGTGAGGCGCAACGAGGTCCGCGGGCGGGAGTTCTCGAACTCCTTCTTGACGGTGACGTAGCCGGCGTCCTCGAGCCGCCGCACGTGCGACGAGAGGTTCCCACCGGTCATGCCGGTCTGCGATTGCAGGAAGACGAAATCGGCCTCGTCGACCACGGCCAGACAGGCGACGACGCTGAGGCGTGCCGGCTCGTGCAGCACCTTGTCCAGCGAGGCGACGGCCTTGGCGTCGAGCGGAAGGGCACGCATGCTCATTCGAGCTCCGGATCGAGGACCGGGAAGGCGCGAACGAAGCGGGCCAGCAGGGCAACGCCCGCGAGCGCCGTGACGACCCCGCCGCCGAACAGGGACCACCCCGGGTCCAGGTCGAAGACCGCCGCCCCCAACCCGGCGAGCAGGAAGAGGACGGCATAGGCCATCATCCGCGGGAGCCCGAACGCGACGGCGCTGACCCCGCAGCCCAACCCCACGAGGGCGCCAGGCAACGCTGGCACGAGCCGGCGACTCCATTCGCCCGGCGCGGCATCTCCGGTGGTCAGGAACAGCCCAAGCGCCACCGAGAGGGCGACGACACCGACGGCGAGCGCCGCGAGATGGCCCCGGCGGATCCGCCGCATCCGCTCAGGCCGAAATCGGACCCGGCCGAGCCTGGGCTCGACGACACGGCGGCGCAGCACGGCCCAAAACGGCACCAGCAACACCGGCGCGGTCGGTCCCAGCCACACCAGGTCAAGCAGCCATGAGATCCCGATCGCCCCGGCGATCAAGCCGGCGAAGAGGTCCACCGAGCCATCCTGCCAGTAGGCTCGGTAGATCCGCGCTTCGGCACCCGACATCCCGACGCTCTCAGCCATAGTTTGCATCACCGTTAAGTCTGCACAACAAACTATACTGAACTGCACACTAAAAACAAGAGGGCTCTCTCCAGAGCCCCCCAGGCCCCGACGGGCGGCTCCGCCCCGATGGCGATAGAATGCTGCTCTCATCTCCGTCGCACTTGGCCCAGGAATCCGAACCATGAATGCGTCTCTCCGCGTCCTCGCCGCGCTGGCCCTCGGAACCGTGCCCGTCACCCCGGCACCCGCTCAGGAGACGGTGGCGCTCCGGTGCGGTCGGATCATCGACGTGGCCGAAGGCGTCGCACGACCGGGCGCGGTGGTGGTGGTCCGGGACGGCAAGATCGCGTCGATCGACACGCGGGTACCCGAGGGAGCGAGGTCGATCGACCTCTCCGATCAGAGCTGTCTGCCCGGCTTGATCGACCTCCACGCCCACATTCTGATCAACCCCGACGACCAGGGAATGGGTTTGCAGCGCTCCAGCGCGGGGCGGGCGCTCGACGGGCTCCGGAACGCGCAGCGGATGCTCGAGGTCGGCTTCACCACCATCCGGGACCCGGGCGACTACGACGCCTACTACGCGCTGACGGACATCAAGAACGCCTTCGCCAGCGGAGCGTTCGAGGGTCCCCGCCTCTTCGTAGCCCCGCACGCGATCTCGGCCACCGGCGGCCACGGCGACGTCAACGACCTGGCGCCCGACCTGGCGATCGCGACGCCGACCCGGATCGCCGACGGCGCGGAGGCGCTGCGCCGGACGATCCGCGAGGAGATCAAGTACGGCGCCGACTGGATCAAGCTGATGGCCACCGGCGGGGTGATGTCCGCCGGCGACGATCCGAACGTCACCACCTACTCGCCCGAGGAGCTCGCCGCCGCGGTCGAGGAGACCCACCGGCACGGCAAGCGGATCACCGTCCACGCGATCGGCACGGCCGGGATCAAGGACGCCGTGCGGGCCGGCGTCGACGCGGTCGAGCACGGGATCCTGATCGACGACGAGGGCATCGCCCTGATGAAGGAGCGCGGCACCTGGCTGATCCCGACGATCTACGTGCTCAACTACGTGATCGACGCGGGTCCCGCGATGGGCTTCTCACCCGAGAGCATCGAGAAGGGCCGGCGGCTCCGCGACGAGCGGGACCGCCGCATCCGGCGGGCCTTCGAGGCCGGCGTCAAGACCGCCTACGGCTCGGATACGATCTTTCCCCACCAGGACGCGGTGCTCGAGTTCCGCGAGCTGGTCCGGCTCGGTCTCCCGCCGATCGAGGCGATCCGGGCCGCGACGACGAACGCCGCCGAGGCGCTCGGCATCGCGGACGAGGTCGGCACCCTCGAGCCGGGCAAGCTGGCGGACATCGTCGCCGTGCCGGGCAATCCGCTCGACGACATCAGGGTTCTGGAAGCGGTCAGCTTCGTGATGAAGTCCGGCCGCGTGGTCGACGGCGCGGGTCGCAAGCCGACCCGCGCCCTTCCCTGAGTGCCGGCGCCCGGCCCACCAGCGGATCGTCTCGGCACCCCGGTGGTGGAACGCCGCCCACGGCCCTTCGAGCGCTACGTCGCGATCGGCGACAGCTCGACCGAGGGACTCGATGACCGCGACCCGGCGGGCGGCTACCGCGGCTGGTCGCTCCGGCTGGCCTCGCGGATCGCGAGCGAGCAGGGTACGCTCGCCTACGCCAATCTCGGCGTGCGCGGCAAGCGAACGGTGGAGATCCGCTCCGAGCAGCTCGAGCCCGCGCTCGCCATGCGGCCGGACCTGGTGACGCTCTTCACCGGGACCAACGACGTTGTCGGCCGTCGCTTCGACCCGGAGGCGGTCCGACGCGACGTGCTCGCGATGCACCGCGCCTTGATCGACGCGGGTGCCACGGTGCTCACCTTCACCCTTCCCGACATCACGCCCGTGATGCCGCTCGCCCGGGCCATCGCGCACCGGGTGGAGGCCCTGAACGAAGGGCTCCGCGAAGCCTCCGCGCAGAGCGGCGCCATCCTGGTGGACATCGCGCGCTTCCCGGTCGCTTCGGATCCGAGGCTCTGGAGCGAGGACCGGCTCCACGCCAACAGTCTGGGACACGAGCGGATCGCGGCCGCGCTGGCGGAGGCCCTCGGGCTGCCGGGAACGGACGGAACCTGGTCGCGACCGCTTCCGTCGCCCGCGGACCGCGGGGCCATCGCGCGACTCGGCGCCGAGCTCAGCTGGACCGCCCGGTATCTCGTGCCCTGGATCGTCCGATCCGCCCGGGGTCGATCCTCGGGCGACGGCATCACCTGCCGCTACCCGTCCCTCATCAGGATCGGTAACGACTCCGACACGCGAGAGCCGGCTTGACCGAGCCGGACGCCGGCCCGTCGGATCAGGTGGGCGGCGGGCGCTCGTACGCCCTGGCGCCGACCAGGTTGCCCTCGGGATCCTTGGTCAGGGAGAGACTCCGCGCCGCCCCGTCTGGCGAACCCGCACCGCAGCCACGGTGTCCAATGCCACATGAGAGCGCTCGGGCTGTTGGCGTGGGTGGTCCTGACCGCCGGCGTGGCCCACGGGCAGGCGGAAAAGATCGACCGCTATCTCCGGAATCGGACGACCGCTCCTTTCAGCGGCGTCGTGCTGATCGCCCGGGGCGACACGGTCCTGTTCGAGCGCGCCTACGGCTTCGCCGACGCCGACCTCGGGATAGCGCTGGCTCCGGAGCACCGTCTTGGCATCGGCTCGCTCACCAAGCCGATCACCGCGACGGCCATCCTCCGGCTGATCGAGCGGGACGCGCTCCGACTCGACACGCCGATCCCCGAGCGAATCGCGGGAGTGCCGTCGGCGTGGCGATCCGTGTCCGTCGAGCAGCTGCTCTCGCACCGCTCCGGCATCCCCGATCTCTTCGGTGAGCTCCCCGCCGCGCCCGCCGACTCGCTCGGAGCCGTCGTCGACGCCGCGCTGGCTCGGCACGTCGCCGATTCGATCCGCCACCCGCCCGGCACGCGATACGCCTACAGCAACTTCAACTACATCCTGCTCGGCTACCTGCTGGAGACCGTCGGGGGCGCGGGGTGGGAGGAGATGCTCGCGCGCGAGGTGCTCCGGCCGGCCGGCATGACGCGGACGGAGTACGACGACGTCTGGCGGATCCTGCCCGGCCGGGCGCGAGGGTATCGGCGCTCGAGTGGCGAGCTGCGGCACGTGGCCTATCACGACCACGCCGCCTACACCGCCGGCGGCCTGCTCTCGACGGCTCGCGACCTGCTTCGCTTCGACCGCGCGCTGACGGCGGGCCGCCTGATCGGGCCTTCGCTGCTGGCGCGGATGGCGACGCCGTCACTCGGCGACTACGGGCTGGGCTGGCAGATCATCCGCGCGTTCGGCCAGCGGCAGCGAAACCACACCGGCGGCGTGACCGGCTTCGCGAGCCACTTGGCCCACTACGACGACGGCACGGTGGTGATCGTGCTCAGCAACGTCGAGGACGAGCCCGTCAAGGCCCTGGCATGCGACCTGGCAGCGCTGGCGTTCGGCCTCGCGCCGTCTGCTCGCGCGCCAGCATGCCGACCCGAGCGATGACGCCCCGGCCGGCAGCCGGCATGGGTCAGCTGTCGGCTTTGATGGCTTTCACCGGATCGATCCGCGACGCGCGACGGGCCGGCAGGTAGGCGGAGCCGAGCGCCACGGCGGCCAAGCCGAGGGCGACGGAGCCGAAGATCAGCGGGTCGCGGGCGTTCACGTCGACGAGGAGACCGCCGAAGACGCCGGTGGCCAGCAGGGCGCCGGGGAGCCCGAGGCCGATGCCGATGAGCGCGAGGCGACCGCCCTGCGCGAGCACCGACCGGGTCACACTCCAGCTGGAAGCGCCGAGCGCCATCCTCAAGCCGATCTCCCGGGTCCGCTCCGAGACCGAGTAGGCGATGATCCCGTAGAGACCCACCAAGGTGAGGGCCATGGCCAGGACCCCGATCACCGACACGGCCGTGGCCGCGACGCGAAGCGACAACATACCGTTCACGCTGGTCTCGATGATGTCGGCGAGGGGGCTCATCCGCACCGGCGCCAGGTCGCGATCGACGGAGACGATGGCGGAGCGGATCGGCTCCATCAACAGACCCGGGCTGCCGTTCGTCCGGACCACGAGATAGATCAGGGTCCGGAACTGCTGCGCCACGGGCAGGTAGATCATCGGTCGCGGCGCCTCGCCGATCAGCAGGTAGCGCGACGTCTCGGTGAGCCCCACCACCTCGACGGGTGGCCCGTCGACCGCGAACCGCAGCGTCTGGCCGATCGGCGGGCGACCGGGAAACAGCAGCTCGGCCGCCCGGCGGTTGAGGATCGCGACCCTGGGCGCCGTGGAGTCGTCGGCGAGCGTGAAGCCGCGTCCCTCGACGACCGGCATGCCGAGCACGTCGAAGTACCCCGGCCCCACGTCCGCGCTCATGATGCTCAGACTCCCGGCGCGATTCGCCTGACTGGTGGCGTCGGTCCGAGCCTCCAGCATCCCGTCGCTGCCGTGCTCGATCGGCACGGCGGTGGACCAGGCGACGGCCTCGACGCCCGGGAGGTCGCGCACCGCCCGCTCGATCCGGTCGAAGGCGGCCCGCGCGGCCGGGACGTCGTGGCGTGCGAGATTGGCGTCGAGCCGGAGCGCCAGGACCCGCTCCGGATCGAAGCCGAGGTCGACGGATGCCGCCCGATCGACGCTCGCGATAAAGAGCCCGGCCGAGACCAGCACGATCAACGAGGCCGCGACCTGCGCCACGACCAGCGCTCCCCGAGCCCGGTGGGCGCGACGGCTCCCGCCGGCGCGGCCCCCTTCGCGGAGCCGCTGCTCCAGCTGGGCCCGGGAGGTGACCAGGGCCGGCCCGACCCCGGCAATCAACCCGACCAGCAGCGTGATCCCGAGCGCCATCAGGAAGACCCGGCCGTCGATCGCAATCCCCCACTCGAGCGGGGTGCCCATCACGTCGATCGGGATCGAGCTGAGCCCGGCGATCGCCGCTCGGGCGAGGAACCACCCCCCGACGAGCGCGAGCAGCGAGACCAGGAGCGTCTCGGTCACCAGCTGGCGCACCATCCGTCCCCGCGAAGCGCCCAGCGCCTGCCGCACGGCCATCTCGCCGCGACGGGTGCTGCCTTGCGCGAGGATCAGGTTGGTGGCGTTGACGATCGCGGTGAGGAGCACCAGGAACGCCAGCAGCGAGAACGCGACCGCGCCAGCCGTCGTCCCGCGCGCCGCCTCGAGCGACGGACGCGCCCGGGTCTCGGGCACCGCTTCGAGGCGGTAGCCGTCCCCCAACTCCGGGTAGCTGACCGTCAGCTGGCCGCTCAAGAGGTCGAGACCGCTCTGCACCTGCGCGAGGGAGACGCCAGGCTGGGGCCGCGCGAACAACCCGAACCACCCGTCACCGCGCTTCTGGTCGAGCCCCTCGGCGGAGGGATTGAAGCCCGCGACGCCGCCGACCGGCACGAAGCCGTCGGGGACGATGACGTGCTCGGTGCCGCTGAAACCCTGCTGGGCGATGCCGACCACCAGATACGGAACCGTGTTCAGGTAGAGTTGGCTGCCGATCAGCGCGGAGTCGGCGCCGTAACGCTCGGTCCAGGCCCGGTGGGTGAGCACCACCACCCGCTGCCGCTGGCGGTCGTCCTCCGCGTCGAAGAGCCGGCCGGCGGACGCGGCGATGCCCACCACCGAGAAGTAGTTCCCCGTGACGCCGAGATAGACGCGGGGCTCCGGGAGATCCGTCGCGGCCCGCCGGGTGGCGGCTCCCTCGACCCGCTCGGCCGCCACGTCGATGAAGAGGTCGTTGCGGGCCGCGACGTCCCGCGCCGTGGGAAGCGACACCATCCGGGCAATCATCGACCCGGTGGCCTGGTTCGAGGCCCCGATCACGAGCAACTCCCGCCCGTGCGCGCCGGGGAGCGGCCGCAGCAGCCAGGAATCGACCAGACTCAGCACCGAGGTGGTGGCGGCCAGCCCGAGAGCGAGCGAGCTCGCCGTCATCAGGGTGAAGGCCGGCCGCTTGCGGAGGCTTCGGATCCCGTAGCGCACGTCCTGGAGCAGTTCCTGGAGATGGAAGCCGATCGTCATGCGGAGCCCTCGTCTCTTCTCGATCCGCTCGAGTCGCTGGCGGACCTCGGTCCGGTCGCCAAAACGCCGCTCCGCCTCACGGCGCGCCGCTCCAGCCGAGAGCCCCTGCCCCTCGAGCTCCCGGGCCCGCATCGTGATGTGGAACTCCAGCTCCTCGTCGACGTCGCGACGGAAGCGGGCGGTGAGATAGCGCCAGTAGCGCTGCCAGGCGCGATCCGGTGACATGGTGGTCAGGCCGGGCGCCCGAGCGCCTGCAGCATCGCCTCGGCGAAGCGGACGAACTGTCCGACTTCGAGCTTGAGCTGGGCGCGGCCCTTGGCCGTGAGCCGGTAGAACCGGGCCCGCCGGTTGTTCTCGGAGGTGCCCCAGTCCGACTCGACCCAGCTGCGGTCCTCGAGCCGATAGAGCGCCGGATAGAGAGAGCCTTCGTCCACTTGGAGCACCGCGCCGGTGGCCTCCTCGATCCAGCGCATCACCCCGTAGCCGTGGGTGGGCGCCTCGGCGAGGGCACGGAGGATCAGGACGTCGAGACTTCCCTTCAGGACGGCGACCGAAGCCGGGGCCATTCGCGCTCCCTAGGTAGTTCTAGGGGTAAAGATACCGCCTACCCCTAGTAGTTCAAGGGGTCCAGGAGCGCGGGGTCGTTGGCGGGGTCTAAGCCGACGACTCGGCGAGGCACTGGAGCGGTACCGCGCCGCGGTCGGACTCGATTCCAGGTGAGCACGGCGACCCGGATCTGCCGGCGCTCGGCGAGACCCGCCGCCGGGCCGCGCTGCTGCGCCGCGCCGCAGAGCCAGGCGCAGGCTAGCGACAGACCGCGCCCACCGGCGTCACGCACAGCTCCACGATCCGGACACCGGGATCGGCCCGGATGGCGCTCTCCTCGAAGAGCACCGGCTTCGACTGCTTCCTGGAGAAGAGCAGCGTTTGGTCCGCGTGGTGGGGCGACTCCGGGTTGTCCGACTGCGAGGACGCCATCACCGAGCGGGCCACCGGACCCTGCTCGGAGTACTGGACCCAAGCCACGTAGCTCGAGGCATGGACGACGGTGTTCCAGCCCGATCCCGGCACCCATCCCGACCCGCTGATGATGAGGTTGTACTGCCCGGTCTGGATCGACCCCCCGTGGATCGGGATGGTGAGGCCGGAGCGCCGCTCGAGCTGGTAGTCGCGGAGACGCGCGGCGAGCGGCATCCCGCTGGTCCGGAGATCGGCGATCGCCGCGGCGAGGGCGCGGGTGACGCGGGGGTCGGCGGTGTCGAGCCCCCGGGGCGTGCGGACCGGGTCCGTCGGGTCGAGGGGCACCGTGAACAGCTCGGCGTCGGGTTGGGCCCCCGAGCTCAGGTTCTCCATGAAGCGCCGCCAGAGGACCGCGCCGGGGCTGTCGAGGTCGTCGGTCAGGTCCCACTGGGCCAGCACCTCGCACGCCTCGGGAATTCCCCGCTGCGGCGGCAGGGTCCGGCAGTGGCTCACCAGCTCGTCGCGCCAGAGCTCACCAGAAAAGACCCGGTTGTTCATGGTGAGCGCTTCGAGCTGCGCCAGCGTGAAGCGCCGTCCGGGCAGCCCGTCCGTCCCGGCGAGCCGCGCCTCGATCTTGCTCAGCCCGTTGCGGGTGCGCAGGCTCCGATCCGTCCGCTCGTCGCCGATGATGGCGTCGTAACCCTCGAGCAGCTGCCTGGCGTTGTTGGCCCAGTGGCTGTCGTTGGAGTTGGTGGCGTAGTCGGTCCGGTCGAGCATCGGCAATCGCTTCGGGCCAAAGATGCCCGGCACGGGCGCGTCCGGATCGGAGCCCCACTCGCAGTCCTGGCGCCAGCCGTCCAGGACGATCACTTGCTGCCGCCCCCAGAGCTGCTTGCCCATCTCCGAGCTGATGCAGGCCGCCCGCTGCTCGGCCGTGACGTGCGGGACCGCCGAGCGGTCCGCGTAGATCACCCGACCCTGATCGTCGGCGGCCACGGTGTTGAGCCAGCCGAGCCCCAAATGCTCCCGACCGGCGCGATCGAGCTCTTCGGCCGATCGGGCGGCGTTCATCCCGAAGTGCTGGTTGAGCCAACGGAAGTCGGTGATCGAGGTGCGGAGGGCGTAGGCCGTGCCGGCCGTCCAGACGAACCCGGCGTTCGCGATGACCGGACCGAAGTGGGTCTCCCAGAAGGTGTGGCGGCGCTCCGTCAGACGGCCGTCGTCCTCCCGGACCCGCACCGTCACCGTGCGGGGCGTCATCGTGCGGGTGGTCCCCTCGTAGCGGTAGGCGGTCGGGTCGCCGGGAGCGAGACGGAGCTGGTAGACCGTCTCCCGCTTCGGCACGCTCGCGGTGTGGCTCCAGGCCACGTTCCGGTTGAATCCGAGGAGCACCACCGGGACACCCGGAAACGTGCCGCCGTACACGTCGAGCACCCCGGGCACGGTGAGCTGCACCTCGAAGAACCGTTCCGGCTCGTGCCAGCGCCAATGCGGGTTGATGAACACCATGCCTTTGCCGTTGTCGGTGGCGTCGCGGCCGAGGGCGATCACGTTGCTCATGGTGAGGCGGGGCGCGGGCTGATCGAGCTGCCGGCGCGGCGCGGCCGGGGCGCCATCGCCCGGGCGGGCGGCGTCGACGATCGGCCCGATCCAGCCGGCGGTGATGATCCCGCCGACGTGGACGGCGCGGAGATAGACGTCCCGCTCGGTGATCGGCCTGACCCAGGCCTGCCCCCGGCAGCGCGGATCGGGCACGTTGGCCGCGCCGGTCTGGGCCAAATAGTGGTTGTAGCCGGCGACGTAGCCTCGCACCAGCTCGCGCACCTCGGGCGTCGGGCCGACCGGCGGCGGTTGTTCCAGCTCCCGCAGGCCCACGCCCTGATCGAGCAGCCACTGCCAGTAGAAGTCGCTCTCGAGATTGGTGACGGTCTGGCGTCCGTCGCGCTTCCCCTCGATGCCGAAGAAGCGCGAACGCTCGGCCCTGACGGTCACCCATCGGTCGGCGACGGTGCAGATGTCCGACTCTGCGAGGGCATAGCCGTGGCCGAACCCGGCGCCGGCGAGGTCGTCGGCCCGGACGTGGGGAACGCCGTAGGCCGTGGTGCTGATCGTCGCGCGGAAGGGCGGCTGGTCGCGCTGGGCGGACAGCGCTGCCGGGCCGAAGGGCAGGCCGAACAGCAACACGAGCGGCGCAACCCACCGTGCGACCGAGATCGGGCTTCGGACGAGCATCGAGCGAATCTCCCTGGTGATGGCGGACGGCGGACGGCTCAATCATGGAGAGCGCCGCACCCTGGCGCAAACCGGGCCACGGCGCCCGGTGGCGGCGGCGTCCAAGATCGGGCCGCTCGTTCGTCCCTTGCCAATGAGGCCGCCCCCCTCGCGGGCGCCCGCATGGACCGAAAACCGATCGTCCGCCCGCCGCGGGTCGCGGCGGGCGCCGACCAACAAGGAGGACACTCCGTGCTACGTCAGCTTGCCGTGCTCATCCTCACCGCCGCGACCGCGAGCGCCTGCGCCAGCAAGGGCTACGTGCGCACCCAGGTCCAGGCCGCGATCGACTCCAGCCAAGCGGCTGCGAGCGCCGGCGACCAGTCGGTCCGCACCGATCTCTCGCAGCAGGTTGCCGGGGTCCGGAGCGGCCTCGACAGCGTGAAGAGCGACGTCGCCCTGCTGCGGCAGGATCTGAACGGATTGCGCGACGAGTTCGGGGCCAAGATCGTCGCGATGGAGAACGGGATGAGCTTCGCGTTCCCGATCACCTTCGGCTTCGACGACGCGAGTGTCCCCGCGGCGTCCCGGCCCGCCCTCGATCGCTTCGCGCAGGTGGTCCAGCGGCATTACCGGGGATCCCTGGTGACGGTGGAGGGCTTCGCCGATCCCGCGGGCAGCGTCGCCTACAACCGGGCGCTCTCCCAGGATCGGGCCGACAACGTGCTCGACTACCTGGTTCGCGGCGGCCTCGACCAGGCGAATCTCAGGGCGGTGGGCTACGGCGAAACCCGGCAGGTGGTCCCGGGCGCCGAACGGGACATGCCCGGGGCGCGGTCCAATCGCAGGGTCGTCTTCGTGGTGGAGACCGCCGACCAGAGCGGAGGCTGACCCGCGGCGACCCCGAGCGGGAGGACCGCTCGAGGTCGGCGTGGGCTACCCGATGCTGGACCGTCCGAGCGGCCCCTCCCGTGCTACCGAAGGGCGGCCCTCCGTGGGCTTGCACCTCGTGGTAGATTTGTTGGTTCGTCCGGGTCTCGATCCGGAGGCGTCCCCACCATGACGCGCCCAGCGAACGATCCAGCCGACCGGACGCTCCGTTTGCCACCGGGTCCGGACCGCCGTACGATGGAAGCAGCCCCCGGCCCCGGGGCCAGCCCCGACGTGCCACCCACATCGAGTGATCAGAGACTGGAGGGAGACGTGCTCGCCCTGAGCCGCCCCGCGCATCGACGCGGGTTCCTTGGCAGCATCGCCGCGGCGGCCACCGCCGTCGGACTCGGTCAGCTGTTCCCGCGAACCGCGGCGG
>JBFXAS010000094.1:0-17618 GCA_050184075.1 Gemmatimonadales bacterium | reverse complement strand
GCTTCACGGTCGGCCAGACCTGAGGCAGGCGCTGCCGCTTCGCGCGGACGGAGACGGATGAAGCGACTCTGGACGAGCATCGGGGTGGAGGACGCAGCCCGGAGCTTCGGCTGATACCAGTCGCGGCTGGGCCAGCCCGGAATCGCGACCGGCCCACGACCGCTTCGGTCAGCTCGTCGACGCCGCGGCCGACGCCCCGAGCCCGGAACATGCCGATGACAGCCGGCTTCGACCATCCGGAGGCCGCTGCCTCCCGGGGCTCTTGCGCCCAGGCGCGGCGGGCTGGATACTCGGCAACCCATTCGACTCGGAGAACAGAGCCATGTACCTCATCCGCAACACGTTCCTGGCAAAGCCCGGTCAGGCCGGCAAGCTGGCCAACCAGCTGAAGGAGATGGTGTCGATCGGCAAGCTCCGGAACCCGAGGATCCTGACGGACGTGTCCGGCGACTTCAACACCGTCGTGATGGAGCACGAGATGGAGACGCTCTCCGAGTGGGAGAGTCTGATGGAGCGCTACCGGACCGACCCCCAGATCCGATCGCTCGCGGCCGGCTATCTCGAGCTCTGGACGACCGGCAAGCGGGAGCTGTTCAAGATCGCGTGAGGCCCGACCCCGCCGCTTCGATTTGGGGTCCCCGGGTCGCCGGCGCCGATCTTCGGGCCTGGCGGGCGCGACGCGAGGCCGTGTCGGCCCGCCGTCAGGCCCGCCGCGCCAGGGCGGTCGGCGGCGCGAATCCATTCGACCGGGTGGTGGCTGCTGTTCGGGTATTGACCCATCGGCCCGCGGAGGCGGGGGTGTCCGCCGAGCGAAGATGACCGCCACTCGCCCGCCGCTCCGCCAGCGCGCCGCCCAGACGCTGCTGCTGTCCACGCTGGTCAGCGGGTGCGCCGCCCCGGCGTCGAAGGCCCCACCGGCGGCCGACGTCGGGGCGGTCTTCGACCACCATGTCCACCTGCTGAGCCCGACGCTGGTCGGCGATTGGAAGTCGCTCGGCGTCCCCTTCTCCCGGCCGGACAGCGTTTACACCTCGACGGCCGGGCTGCTGGCGCAGCCCGGGTTCGACGGCGCCTGGGTGCTCTCGATGGGGTACCTCTACAGTTGGACGATCTTCCGGGAGGGCCTCCACCTCGACGACGCGGCCGAGTACCAGGGTGTGCGTCGCGAGAACGACTACGTCGCGGCCGAGGTCGGTGGCGCGCCGGACCGGCTGGTCGGCTTCTGCGGGGTGAATCCGCTCCGCCCCTACGCCAAGGCCGAGTTGCTCCGCTGCCGCGACTCGCTCGGCCTCCGCGGCATCAAGCTCCATTTGGCGAACACCGGACTCGACCCGCGCGATCCCGAGCAGGTGAGCCGGGCGGCGGCCATCGCCGCTTGGGCCGAGGCGGGGGGGCAGCCGATGCTGCTGCACTTCGACCCGATGCGATCGGGCCTCGAGGTCGCGGACCTGGAGCCCCTGCTCGAGCGGGTGATCGACGCCCATCCAAAGCTGGACCTGGTGATTGCCCACCTGGGCGGGAGCGGCGGCTACGGTGAGTGGACCCGCGCGGTCGCGCCGGCGATCGCGCGGCGGATCTCCGGTCGACCCGGTCGTCTCGCGCTCGATCTCTCCGCCACGATGCTCGAGCGGGAGAGCGAGGGCGTGCCGGCGACGACGCCGGCCGAGGCCGCCCTGTTCGCAGCCGACCTGCGCCGCATCGGACTGGGCAACATGGTGTTCGGAAGCGACTACCCGGTGTTCGACCCGATTGCCTACCGGACGACCCTCCGGACACGGGTGCCCCTCACCCCGGTCGAGCTCGATTCGATCTTCGCGAATCGACCGTTCGCAGAACCGCGATGAGCGAGCCGGCCGACACGCCGCTCTCGCGCACGGCGCGGATCCGACCGATGACCGGGCGGGATCCGCACGAGCGGGGCCGCGCGGCGACCACGCTGGAGCTGCTCTACGACCTGGTCTTCGTGGTCGCCATCGGACAGGCCGCCAACCAGCTCGGCCATCTCGTGGCCGGGGGCCACTACGGGGTGGCAATCGGCGGGTTCGCCTTCGCGATGTTCGCCGTGATCTGGGCCTGGATCAACTTCTCCTGGTTCGCCTCGGCCTTCGATACGGACGACTGGGCCTATCGCCTGGCCACCATGGTCCAGATGGTGGGTGTCACCATTCTGGGCCTCGGCCTGCCACCGATGTTCCACTCGCTCGACGCCGGACACGGCCTCGACAGCCGGGTGATAGTGGCCGGCTACGTGGTGATGCGGGTGGCGATGGTCTTCCTCTGGCTCCGCGCCGCCCGGCAGAGCCCCGCCCACCGCACGGCCTGTCTGGCGTACGTCAAGACGATGGTGCTCGCGCAGCTCGGCTGGGTGGCGACGGCCTTCGTGCACCTCGACCTCGGGCCGACCGCGGCGATCTACGTCGCCCTGCTCCTGTTCGAGCTGGCCGGGCCGTACCTCGCCGAGACCCGCCACGGCGGCACTCCGTGGCACGCGCATCACATCGCCGAGCGGTACGGCCTGCTCACCATCATCGCGCTAGGCGAGGGCGTGATCGGCACCGTCGCGTCACTCTCGGCGGTGCTCGAGGTCCAGGGCTGGAGCACGGACGCCGTGTTGGTCGCGGTGGCCGGCATGGGGCTCACCTTCGGGATGTGGTGGAGCTACTTCCTGCTCCCCGCCGGCGTGCTGCTCCACGCGCACCGGGAGCGCGCATTCCGCTGGGGCTACGGCAGCATCCCGGTGCTCGCCTCGATCGCGGCGACCGGCGCCGGGCTCCACGTGGCGGCGCTGTTCATCGAGCACCAGGCGCAGATCGGGCCGGTCGCCACCGTGCTGGCCCTGGCGATCCCGGTCGGGATTTTCGTGATCGGCGTCTACCTGCTCCAGGCTGCGCTCTACGCGGACCTCGACGCCTTCCACGCGCTGCTGCTCGCGCTCACGGTCGCGCTCCTGGCGGCGGCGCCGCTCCTCGCCGCGGCCGGTGTGCGGACGGCATATTGCCTCCTGGTGCTGACGGCCACCCCACTCGTCTCGGTGATCGGCTACGAGATCCACGGGCACCGCCACGCCGCGAGGGCCCTCGCCCGGGCCCTCGGGCGGAGCGAGCGTGCGTAGGCCGTCCCCGACTTCCTTCGTCCGGATGGAAGCCATGCAGTCGTGCTCGCTGTTCTTGCTCGCCGTGATGGCCGCCCTGCCCGGCTCCGCGCTCGCCCAGCGGTTGGAGCCGCGGCCGGTGCCCGCCGGGCGGGTCGAGTCCTACCGTTTCGATTCCCCGTCGATGGGCGTCAGCTACGCGATCAACGTCGGCCTGCCCCAGGGCTACGAGCCGGGCGACGCCCGCCGGTATCCGCTGCTGGTGACCACCGACGGCGACTGGGCCTTTCGCGGCGTCTTCGCCGCGATCAGCAGTCTCGGCGGGATCATCGAACCGCTCTTCGTGGTCAGCATCGGCACCGCCGACGGCGAGGGGGAGGCCGCGCTCACCCGGCGGCGCGTCTTCGAGTTTTAGCCGAGCTGGGATCTCCAGGATCCGTTCGGGCGGGTCGTGGCCGAGACCCGCGAGCGGCTCGAGTCGCCAGCGGGACGCTGCGTCGGCGGCGCGTCGGAGTTCCTCGACGTGATCGTCTCCGAGCTGATCCCGCTCGTGGCGGCACGGTTTCCGATCGACACGACGGACCTCGGCCTCTTCGGCATCTCCGCCGGCGGGTTTTTCACCTCGTGGGCGCTGCTCCAGCCCCGCTCGCCCTTCGGGAAGTATCTGATCTCGAGCCCCGCCATGGCCTACGGGAACGGAGAGATCTTCCGGGAGGAGGAGCGCTACGCCAAGACTCACCAGGACCTGCCCGTGTCGGTCTACATGGCCGCGGGCACGCTTGAGGCGGCGGATGGCTTTCTCGAGGGCATGGGCAAGATCGTGAGCGGGATGTCCCATTTCGCCGGCGCGCTCGCGGGCCGCAAGTCCCCCAATCTCCGTCTGTTGGTCGAGTACCATCCCGGGATGGGACATGGGGACGTGATGGGCACGTCCGTGGTCCGCGGGATGCGGATGCTCTACGGGAAGTAGCCCGGCTGCTCAGGAGCGAGAGGCCGCCTCCGCCGCGAGGCGGAGGTACGGCTCGATGGCCGTCGGGTCGGCCATTGCATCCGCGCTGTAGGCCCGTTCCGGCGGCACGCCGCTGAAGAGCCGCTTGACCGGGACCTCCATCTTCTTCCCCGTGAGCGTGTAGGGCACGGCCGGCACCTCCTCGATCCGATCGAACACGTGACGCGGCGACCCTTCGGTCTTGAGGCGCTCGGCGATCCGGGCGCGGAGCGGCTCGTCGAGCACGGCGCCCTTCGCCGGCACCACAAAGAGCAGCAACTCGCTCCTGGCGTCCGGGCCGGGTACGTCGATCACCATGCTGTCGCGGATCTCGTCGAAGGCTTCGACGATCCGATAGATCTCACCCGTGCCGATCCGGATCCCGAATCGGTTGAGGGTCGAGTCCGATCGGCCGGAGATCACGCCGCCACCGCTCGGCGTCACCATGAGGAGGTCGCCGTGGCGCCAGATCCCCGGCCAGGTGTCGAAATAGGTCTCGCGATAGCGCCGATCTTCCGGGTCGTTCCAGAAGCGGAGCGGCATCGAGGGCATCGGCCGGGTGACGACCAGCTCGCCGACCTGACCGACCACCGATCGTCCCGCGTCGTCGAAGGCCGCCACGGCGATCCCGAGCCCCGGAACCTGCATCTCGCCCGAGTGCACGGGCTCGGTGGGCGCGCCTCCGTAGAACGCGGTGGCCACCTCGGTGCCCCCGCTGGTCGAGACCACCCGTAGGTCCCGCTTCACGTGCTCGTAGAACCAGACCATGTGCTCCGGACTCACCGGCGAGCCCGTGAGGGCCACGGAGCGGAGCGCCGAAAGACCGAAGCGGCCGGCCGGCTCGATGCCCAGCTTGCGCATCAGCTGGACGTAGGCGGGGCTCGCGCCGAACGCGGTGACCCCGTACTCGTCGACCAGGCGCCAGAGGCGATCGGGAGCCGGATGCGCCGGGTGCCCATCGCAGAGGAGGATCCGGGTGCCGGTGATCAGGGAGGTGACGAGGATGTTGAAATTGATCCAGCCCGAGGTGGTGTAGAAGAAGAACGTGCTCCCCGCCCGGATGTCACCGTGGAGGGTGAGGTTCTTGAGCAGCTCCACGGCCACGCCGCCGTGGCCGTGGACGATCCCTTTGGGAAGACCGGTGGTTCCCGAGGTGAACACGACCCAGAGCGGATCGTCGAACGCGGTATCCGCGATCGGTGGGACCTCGCTGGTCGGTGGGAAGGCCTCGGCGTAGGTGACCGTGCCGGCCGGCCGCTCGCTCGGGGCGAAGACGTTGGGCAGGACCACGACCAGCTCGATGCTCGGGATCGCCGCGGCGATGGCGGCCACCTCGGCGCGGCGGTCGTGGTCCTGGCCGCCGTAGCGATAGCCGTCGACCGCGATCAGGACCTTGGGCTCGAGCTGGGTGAAGCGATCGAGCACGGTCTGCCGGCCGAAGTCGGGCGAGCAGCACGACCACACGGCGCCCAGGCCCGCCGTGGCGAAGAGGCAGATCGCCGTCTCCGGCAAATTGGGAAGCAGCCCCACGACGCGATCGCCCGGTCGCACCCCGGCGGCGGCCAACCCGGCCATCACCCGATGCACGGCCTCGACCAGCTCGGCCCGGGTGAGGCTCCCCTGCCCGCGATTCTCCGACGTGTGGAAGACGACCGGGCCCTCCGGCGCCGCCCGGCGGAGCACCTCGCGGGTCAGGTTGAGGCGGGCGCCGGGAAACCACTCGGCACCGGGCATGGTCGCGCGACCGAGGACGCGGTCGGGCGGCACCGGCGGCCCGAGGGCGAAGTACTCCCAGATCGCGCTCCAGAAGGCCTCGAGCTCGTCGGTGGACCAGCGCCAGAGCGCCCGGTAGTCCTCGAACGCACGACCCTCGCGGCGCTCGATCCAGCGCCAGAATCGGTGGAGCTCCGACCCCTCGGCGGCCTCCGGGCTGGGCCGCCAGAGCAACTCGCCTTCCCGGGCCAGATCGGTCATCCCGTCCTCCGTCAGGGCACGGCGCCGAATTCGCCGAAGCGATTCACGTCGATCGAGGCGATCCGTCCGTTCTGGTCGAGCCGGAACACCACCATGCTCTCGTCGACCAGCGCCGACGACCGCCAGCGCGCCCGGAAGGTGTCGAAGTGCCAGTGCTCCAGGTCCCCGGTGAACTCGGAGCCATAGCGCAGCACGAGCTTGCCGCCCTCGAGCGCCACCTTCATCGTCCCGTTGGCGCTGTCGGCGTACTCACCGGCATACCGATCGAGCGCGAGCGACGGCGAGGTCCCCTTCACCCTCGCGGCCTCGGCCTTGGCAGTCGCCTGCTCGACCCGGGTCCTGCCGCGCTCCCGCGCCGCCTGGATCTCGGCGACGCGGTCCTTTGCCGGCCGGCCGAGGAAGCGGTCGAATACGTCGTAGGCGAGCACGCCCGGGAGCGGCGAGCCATTCATGTTGGTCAACACCACGACGCCGAGCTGCTCGTCGGGCATGAAGGCCACCAGAGCGGTCATGCCGTCGATGTTGCCCCCGTGGTGCACCACGAAGCGCCCGTGATAGTCCTCCAGAAACCAGCCGAAGCCGTAGGCCGAGAAGTAGCCGTCGCGATCCGCGCCGCCACGACCCGAGCGGCGAAGCAGGAACTGCGGCGTGCGGGTCTCGGCGAGGGCCCGCTCGCCCAGGAGCGGCTTGTCGTCGACGACGCCGTTCGCGAGCTGGAAGCGCACCCACTTGGCCATGTCGAGCACGTTCGAGTTGATCGATCCCGCCGGGGCCACGATGTCGACGTTCCGGAACGGCATGACTCGCAGGGTTCCGTCGATCACCGCGTGGGGCTGGGCCACGTTGGCCTGCCCGGCCAGGTCCCGGACGGAGGTGTTCGACTCCCGCATCCCGAGCGGCGCGAAGATTCTCCGCTCGACGAAGTCGCCCCACGACGAAGCGCCGGACACCCGGGCCACCAGCGTGCCGGCGGCGAGGAACATCAGGTTCTGATAGCCGTAGACCGCTCGGAATCCGCCCGCCGGCTTCACGAAGCGCAGCCGGCGGAGCAGCTCCGCGCTGTCGAACTGGCCGCTGATCCAGACGAGATCGGTCCGGGCCAGCCCGCTCCGGTGGGTCAGCGCGTCGCGCACGGTGAGCTCGCGGGCCACGTAGGGATCCGAGAGCTGGAGCTCGGGAAGGTAGCGCGCGAGGGGGGCGTCCCACTCGACCTTGCCCTCGTCGACCAGCATCGCCACCGCGAGGCCGGTGAAGGCCTTCGACGAGGAGCCGATGGCGAACAGGGTGTGGACGTCCACGGGCGTCGGGTCGCCGAGGCGGCGGACCCCGAATCCCTTGGCGTAGACGACCGAATCTCCCCGGACCACGGCGAGCGCCACGCCGGGGTGTTCGAGCGTCTGGAGCGCCCGCACAACGCTCGCATCGAACCCGGCGAGCGGCGCCGGCTCAGCCTGGGCGGAAACGACGGAAACGGCGGCAACGGCCGCGACGGCGAGGGTGGCCACCGCGCGCATCGGAATTGGCATGACAGCCCTGGAGTATGGGGTCCCGCCAATGCTAGGGGCGCCCCCCGGCCTCGGCAAGCGCGAGCCGCCGGCTGAGCGACATCCCGATCTGGCGGCTCACCGCGTGGGGAGTGCTCGGGGGCGCGGCCCCCGCGGCCATGTTCGGCTTCCTGGGCCTGATCGCCGACGCATCGATCAGCCGCGTCGTCCCACTCCTCGGGCTGGGTGCCATCGGCGGCGCGGTGGGCGGCCTGATCGCGGGATCGGCGGCCGCGGCTGCCAAGACCCGCAGCGTAGCCGAGCGCGAGGACCACACGGAGCGGCCCGCTTGGTCGCACGCCATCTCATGGTACGTTGAAGCTTCGGATCCGCGCGTCCGCCGCGCCTGGCGGCGGTCGACCAAGACTGACTCGACGGCTGCGGACGCCCGCCCGAGGTGGGGGCGCGCCGCTGGACCGGATCCGCGGCCCACGCGTCCGATGCCACCAACCGAGCGAGTTTCGAATGACGACCATCAGCACGAAGCGCACCCGCTCCCGCCGTTCGGCCGCTCCCGCCGTCGCGCTGCTCCTCGCGGTGGCCTGCGGGCCCGCAACCGACCGACCGCCAGCCGACATGGATGTGGCAAGCGCCCAGGCCGGCCCCGCGCCCCGCAATCCGGAATACCGGCCTTTCACGCTCGAGCAGGCCAGGAGCTTCCACCGCCGCTTCGAGCCGTCGTTCCTGACCTGGTCCACCGGCGGGGAGCTGACCCGCTACGTGTACCTCCACATGTCGGAGTTCTGGCCCCAGATCGTCGTGCGCGGTACTGGAACAGCCAGGCCCCTGCCGGTCGCGTCGCGGGACGACGTGGCCGGCTTCGTCGCCAGGACCTCGGCGGGCGAGGTCGCGGTGCGCGATTACCTGCTGAGCTCGCCCACCGACGCCGCGATCGTGCTCCACCAGGGACGGATCGTCTTCGAGGACTACTCGCGGATGCTCCCGACCGACCGGCACATCCTCTTCTCGGTCTCGAAGACGCTGGTCTCCACCGCGGTCGCGATCCTGGAGGACCAGGGCAAGGTGGCGAGCGACGCCCCCATCGAGCGCTACCTGCCCCGCCTCGCCGGCACGGCGTGGGCCGGCACGCCGGTGATCGACCTGCTCGACATGGCCTCCGGAATCGACTGCGGGGAGATCCATCAGGACGCCAACGGCTGCTTCTGGCGCTTCTACGACGGCTTCGGTTGGCCGATGGCCGATCGGGCCTCCGACGACCCGATGGCGGCCGTGACCCGGATGGGCAGGCTCCAACCCTCGGGCGAGCTGTTCGACTATACCTCGGTCGACACCGAGGTGCTCACCTGGATGATCGAGGCCGTGTCCGGCCTGCGGTACGGCGACTTCGTCGAGCGGGAGATCTGGCGGCGGGCGGGGCCCGAGGCGGACGCGCTGATCACGACCACGCCCAACGGCGACGCCTTCTCGGCCGGCGGCGTCAGCATGCGGCTTCGCGACCTGGCCCGCTACGGGATGCTGTTCACGCCGAGCGGGCGGCGAGGCGACCCCGCGCCGGCCATCCCGGACGGCTACCTCCGGAAGATCCAGGCCGGCGGTCGCCCCGACCTGATGACCGCCGAGCAGCGGGCGGCCCGACGGGTCCAGCTTGGCGACGAGTCCACCCGCCACAATACCTATCAGTGGGACATCGTCACCACCGACGGAGACTTCTACAAGGGCGGCGTCGGCGGCCAGGGCCTCTACGTCTCGCCGTCCCGCGACCTCGTTATCGCCTGGTTCGCCACGCCCACCGAGGACGGCGGGCGGACCGAGATGCTCGCGATCGCCCGGCAGCTGGCGACGTCGGGCCTGTTCGCGGAGTCCGCGGCGCCCTGATCCGCCGGCGGCGGATTCCGAGCGGTGTCGCCCGGAGCCTTCCCCGCCGGAGATCCGCCGTGCAGCTTACTTGAGTCCCGAACGCGAGGGTGGTCCTGATGCAACGCAAGACCGCGCACGACTTCGACCAGGAGCTGCTGATCCTGTTCGACGCCTACGTTCACGGCGGCATCGATCGGCGAGCCTTTCTCGATCGGGCGGCCAAGTTCGCCGTCGGCGGGGTCACGGCGGCGATGCTGCTCGAGCAGCTCAGCCCGAAGTTCGCCGAGGCCCAGGTGGTGAAGCCGGAGGACTCGCGAATCGCGCAGGAGTACCTCGAGTACGATTCGCCCAACGGCTATGGCAAGGCGCGCGGCTACTTCGTCCGCCCCGCGGGCGCGGCCGGCCGCTCGCCCGGCATCCTCGTGATCCACGAGAATCGGGGGCTCAACCCCCACATCGAGGACATCACCCGGCGCCTCGCGCTCGACGGCTTCGTCGCCTTCGCGCCCGACGCCCTCTTCCCGCTGGGGGGCTACCCGGGCGACGAAGATCGGGCCCGCACCCTCTTCCGCGACCTCGACCAGACCAAGACCCGCGAGGACTTCGTGGCCGGCGCGGCGTTCCTCAAAGCGCGGCCCGAGTGCAACGGCAAGATCGGCGCGGTGGGATTCTGCTACGGTGGCGGCATGGCGAACTTCCTCGCCACCCGGCTCGGCACCGACCTTTCGGCCGCGGTGCCCTTCTACGGATCCTCGCCCAATCTCGAGGACGTGGCCCGGATCCGCTGCCCGATCATGGTCCAGTCCGCGGAAAACGACCCCCGGATCAACGCCAGCTGGCCCGACTACGAGAAGGCTCTCCAGGCGGCCGACGTGAAGTACCAGCGGTTCCTCTATCCCGGCACCCAGCACGGTTTCAACAACGACACCACGCCTCGCTACGACGAGGCGGCCGCGAAGCTGGCCTGGCAGCGAACGATCGCGTTCTTCAAGGAGCACGTCCGGTAGCCCGCGCCCGGGGGCCGGGCCAGCCGGTCAGCCGGCGCCGAAGCCCCCGACGTCGTCGTCCCGCCCCTCGAAGCGCTGAGCCGCCACGGGGTCGACCTGTCGCCCGGACCATTGGTCACTACGTTTAGACGGAGTCTTCAGACCAACGGCCCACATGAGCAACTGGCACGACCTCGGACCGGCCGACGCGCTGGCGGCCAAGCCGCTCCAGCAGATCGTCATCGGACGCACCCGGATCGCGCTCTCCCATCACGACGGCGAGTTCGCGGCGATCTCCGGCGCCTGCAATCACGCCGGCGGCCCCCTGGGCAGCGGGCGGCTCGATGGCGACTACGTGGTCTGCCCCTGGCACAACTGGAAGTACCACCGCGTCACCGGTGAGGGTGAGCCGGGATACGAGGCCGAGCGGTTGCCACGCTACGATCTCAAGGTCGAGGCAGGCCGTCTCTGGATCGACCTCGACGCGGCCACCCGGCGGCACGTGCTCCCGCATCCGCCCCACCCGCTTGCGCGCAGGGTGGAGCGGGCGCCGGGTGGCTGCCGGGTGGCCGGCATCTCCACGACGGGCATGGACGTCCTGAACCCCCGCTTCTCGACCTCCGACGCGCTGCTCGACGCCGCGCTGGCCTGGGCCGCCGAACAGGGCGCCGAGTGCCGGAGCATCCGACTCCGCGAGCTCTCCTTTCGACACTGCGAGGGCTATTACTCGAAGGCGGCCGCGGCCTGCACCTGGCCCTGCTCGATCACCCAGATGGACCCGGCCGATCAGCTGGATCAGGTGTACGAGGCGCTGGTCCACTGGGCCGACGTGGTGCTGGTCTCCACCCCGATCCGCTGGGGCTCGGCCAGCTCGCTCTACTTCAAGATGGCCGAGCGGCTCAACTGCGTGCAGAATCAGGTGACGATCCGGGATCGGATCCTGATTCGCAACAAGGTCGCCGCGTTCATCGTCACCGGCGGACAGGACAACGTCCAGGCGGTGGTAGGCCAGATGCTGACCTTCTTCGGCGAGCTGGGCTTTCTCTTCCCGCAGTTCCCGTTCATCGCGCACTCCCGCGGCTGGTCGGCCGAGGACATGGAGAACAACGTGGCCGAAGTGCGAGAGAGCGCCGAGCTCCGGCAGGGCGCGGAGCAGTTGGTGGGCCGCGCCATGGCGCTGGCGAAGGACCTGCTCGCCGACCCGACCCCCGAGACGATCGCGCGCGGAGGCCGGAAAGCGCATCACCTGGACTGACGTCTTGGACATCATCCAGGCTTCCGTTCCGCTCTTCTTCCTCCTCATCGGCCTCGAGCTGGTCGTGGCCCGCGTGCGCGGCCAGCGCCTCTACCGGCTCAACGACTCGATCAGCGACCTGAGCCTCGGCATCATCAGCCAGCTCACGGGCATCTTCGTCGCGCTGCTGACGATTGCGCTCTACGGCTGGGTGGCCAGCCGTTTCACGCTCACCGAAGCGCTCGGTGTCCGCTGGATCGACGACGCGCCCTTCCCCGCGCGGTCCGGCGGACTCGGCATCGGACTGGACCTCGTGGCCCTGGCCAGCTGGCTCACCGTCTTCGTGCTCGACGACTTGGTCTACTACTGGGTCCATCGGTTCTCGCACGAGGTGAACGTCCTCTGGGCCGGTCACGTGGTCCATCACTCGAGCGAGGAGTACAACCTCACGGTCGCGCTGCGCCAGAGCAGCCTGCACGGGCTCTTCACCTGGATCTTCTACCTGCCGCTCGCGGCGCTGGGCGTGCCGGTGACGATGTGGGTGGTTTGCCACGGACTCAACCTGATCTACCAGTTCTGGATCCACACCCGCGGCGTCGTGAAGCTGCCGCGCTGGGCGGAGGCCTTTCTGAACACGCCCTCGCACCATCGGGTGCACCACGGGGTCAACCCGCAGTACCAGGATCGCAACTACGCCGGGGTGTTGATCGTGTGGGATCGCTGGTTCGGCACCTTCGAGCCGGAGGTAGAGGAGCCGGTGTACGGCATCACCAAGCCGCTGGCCAGCTTCAATCCGCTGTGGGCCAACGTCCACGTCTTCGCGGAGATCGGCCGAACGGTCCGCGGCTCGCGACGCTGGCGCGACCGACTCCGGGCGGTCTTCGGCCACCCGGGGTGGCGCCCGGCCCATCTGGGACCGAGCGCCGCGCCCCGGCCGGTGACGGCGACGACGTTCGCGAAGTACGATCCGCTCACGCCTCGGCCGCTCCTGATCTACGCCGCCGTCCAGTTTCTCACGGTGCTGGTGGCGAGCGTCGCGCTGCTCGACCACGCGGCGTCGCTGCCCCTCGGCCAGACGCTGGCGGGCGTGTTCTACCTCGCGCTCGCGCTGGGCAATGTCGGTGGAGTGATCGAGGGGCGGGCGTGGGCCGCCGTCAGCGAGCTGGTGCGACTCTCGGTGCTCGGAATCGCGGCCGCGCTGCTGCTCTGGCTCGATCGAGCGGGTGGCTGGCTGCTCTGGCCGGCCCTCGCGCTGGCGCTCGGGTCGAGCGTCTGGATCAGCTGGCTTCGGCCCCATTTTCAACGCCCAGCTGACCCGCCCGGCCACCATGGCCTGAGTTGAGGGTGATCGTGGCCTGGACGCGGCAGCAGCCCAGGCACCCGGCAGCCTGAATGCCCGGTTCACCGAGCTCTTCCGGTTCGGCAGCGCGGTCGGTGGGGCCAACGCCCGAAGAAATGCAGGTCGTCGAAGTGCCGGACGATGTCGATGCTCGCGATGTTGGGATGGCGCAGCCCCGCGACCGTCACCGCCTCGCGGGCAAACCGCTCCACTCATCCGCTCGCCGGTGAGCAGGCCCGGCGCCATCACCTTAATCGCCACCCGCCGATCGAGCGCGACCTCATGAGCGGCGAAGACCGCGGCCCATGCCGCCGCCCCATCGCCGCCGGTAGCGACGAACCGCGTCCACCGCTCCCGCCCAGCAGAAGGCCGCTGGCGGGTCAGGGCGCCACGAACATCGCCGACCAGTCCCGGCCCGACTGCGCCATCATTTTGAGATGAATCACCCCGTTGCCGGCGTCGTAGTAGTAGCCGCCGTTGCCGCTCAGCAGCTCGGACATGCTCGCCGCGGCGGGAATCGCCGTTCGGGTGTTCCAGTCGCGATAGACGCTGAAGCTCGCCGACGGATGCGGCACGACCAGCTGGACGAACTCGCCCGGCGCGAGCCCGTAGGCGAAGAGCCGCGGCTGGCTCGGCGCGGCGCCCGCGAACTGCACGTCGTAACGACGGCCCTCCGGCACCGTGGCCGAGACGTGGTGAGGATTGTTGGGAACGCCGACGAAGGCGCCGGTCGCCCCGTCGTCACGACGCAGGGTGAGCGGCGCGACGGCCTGGCCGTTCTGGGTGTCGACCCGGACAGCCACAAACCGGTCGGGACAGACGTAGGCGTTCCAGGCCTGGCGCCATTGGCACGACGGCAGCGCCATCAGCGGATTGTTGGCGATCACGAACTGCCCCGGCGTCCCGGTCAGGCTGCCGTCCGCGTCCAGGATCGCCGCGGCCTTGTCGCCGTCCTTGTCCGCGGCCGGATTCTCCAGAAACACCGAGTTGGAGCCGACGAAGGTGAGGTTGCGCCCGAAGTTCCCGATGCTCACCGGAAACCCGTTGGCGCGATTGAAGCCGAGCGCGCTCATGTAGTTGGAGCCCATGGGCTGGTAGCCGACGAAGGTGACATGGTCCGCCCCGACCCGACCGTCGTAGAACTCGTAGCCGCGAACCGGAAAGCCGCCCGAGAAGCCGGTCTGCCCGTTGGCGCTCCTGGCCACGAGCACGGCGTCCTCGAGGAAGGTCTCGCTCGAGGCGAAGGTGGCTCCGATGTGATTGTCGGCCAGGATCGCGCCCTCGAGCCGGAGCTCCGAGCCACGGAGCCAAACCGCTCGCCCGCTGTGCTTGTACCCCGTGAAGTTGACGAAGCGCGCGGTGACCAGAGGCGTCGAGTTGTCGCCCGGCACCTGGCGCGGGGCGTAATGCGCCGTCTCCGTGTGACCGTCCAGCCTCGGACCGTGATCGACGTTGAGCCCGGTGTTCCGGTTCGAGTGCGCCACGTTGTCGCGGAACTCGCCGAGCGGCGTCGCCCGCGGCTTGAGCGGTGAGCCGACCGAGAGCCCGGTCGGCGACGTCGGCAGCGCGTACCAGAAGCCGAAGCCTCGCGAGCCGGCCGCGACGTTGCCCCGCACGACGTTGTCGGGATTGGTGATCCAGAAGGTCGCCGGGGTGAGATCCGAGGGCAGCACCTCCTGCCCGTTGGTCGGCCGCCGGGTGGCGTGCCCCAGATTCCCCTCGATCTTGTTGCCGGTCTCGGCGCCATCTTCCAGAAAGAGCGCGTGTCCGAGGTTGTCGTAGCAGACGTTGCCCGACGCGACCAGGTCGTTGGTGCCGTGGATCGTGAGACAGCGATTGAAGGTTTTCCACACCGAGTTGTTGCGGAAGTACTGACCCGGCACCGAGCCGGAGAGATGCCAGTGCATTGGGTAGCGGGCGAGGGCGCTCCGCTGACCCATCAAGGTGAGCTCGACGTTCTCGACGTGGGCCACCCCGCCCTGCATCACCAGAACGTGCCCGCCAAAGCCGTCCGAGGTAGAGGCCGGGTCGCCGCGGATGGTGAGGTTGCGGCCCAGCAGCCCGACCTCCGCCCGCTCGTCGAGGGTCCGGCCGCCGTAGTCCTGCAGGGTCCCCCAGTGGGTGTGCTTGAGCGCGGTCTCGAGTTGAACCCGGGTCCCCTGGACACTCGCCACGACGACCTCTTCGGCCTGGAAGGGGTCGAAGTCGGTCGAGGCGACCACGATCCGATCACCCGGCCGCCAGTCGACCACGCTCTCCAGCTCGAGCTGGGTGGCCCCGGCGGCGGCGGTCTGGGAGAGCCGCGTCCAGACCGTTCGCGGCTCCCCGTGGAGCTCGAGGTTCCCGCCGGGGACGCCCAGTACCCGGGCGCCCATCCCCTCGATCTCGTCCGTCGCCGGTCCGGTCAGGGTGATCACCGCCCGGTTGCGATAGGGCGCCGCTTCGGTTCCGGCCCGAAGGGTGCCATGGACCACGATCCAGCGGGCCGCCAGGTCGACGTCGCGATCGGCGAACCTGAGGACGCCGTCGATCGTCACCCCGCCGAGCGGCGGCGGCGAGACGTCGAGGACGATGGTTCGCCCGGCGGGGATCATCACGTCCGCGCCGGCGGCCGGTACGCTGCCGCCGGGCCAGGCCGCCGGATCCGACCAATCGAAGGTGGTGGCCGGCCCCGCGGGAGGCGGCGACGGTGGGGGTGAGTTGGGCTCGGTCGTGTCTTCGGTTGCACACCCGGCGACCAGGATCGAGGTCGCCAGCGTGAGGCGGAGGCGAATTGCGACGGCTCTACTCATCCCAACGACCTCTCATGGCGGACCGGCGGAGCCTGCGAGCACTTGGACATAGCGGGCCGCGGACCGATTCTCGGGCCGGTCCCCCTGGTTCGGAGAGGCAGAAACCGAGCCGTTGGCGCCCGGGTGAACCCGATTGCAGTTGCTCGACTTGGGAGACGAGCCGCCGGCGAGCGACTCCACATCCGGGTCGAACCAATGGTAGGCGACGATCGCCTGCGACATGTTGGCATTCACTCCAGCGAGAGTTACGTTGAAGCCTCCACGGTCGCCGTGGCCCAGGAGTGACCGCGGTCCGACCTTGGGAAACAGAGACACCCGAGTCGCCCGGTTTCCCCCTCGGATCCTCCCCGCCCCTTTCATGCTGACGCTTCGGACCCTCGGCACCGCCGACCTCAGGGATGCCAAGAACCGCGAGGTCCGTGCGGTTCTGCAGCAGCCGAAGCGGCTGGCGCTGCTCGTCTACCTGGCCACCGCGAAGCCCGGCCGCCTCCATCGGCGCGACAGCCTGCTCGGCCTCTTTTGGCCGCACCTCGATCAGGAGCATGCCCGTGCGGCCCTCCGCCGGGCGCTCTATTTCCTCCGCCAGGCCTGCGGCGCCGATGCCTTCCAGAGCCGCGGCGACGAAGAGGTCGGGATCACGGCGGGCCTGCTGTGGTGCGACGCGCTCGCCTTCGATGAGGCCGTAGCCGGGAACGACCCCGCCAAGGCGATGGAGCTCTATCGCGGCGACTTTCTCGACGGGTTCTACGTCCAGGGCGGCCCCGAGGCGGAGGCCTGGATCGATCGGGAGCGAGCCCGACGACGGGAGGAGGCGGCCGCCGCCTCCTGGGCGCTCGCCGAGCGGAGCATCGGAGACGATCCCTCTCAGGCTCCCCGCTGGGCCCGGCAGGCCCTCGAGCTCGCGCCCTTCGGAGACGACGCGCTGATCCGCTTTGCCGAGCGCGCAGACCAAGCCGGCGAGCGCTCGGTCGGACTCCGGGTGGTCGAGAGCTACCTCCAGCGCCTCGCGACCGAGCTCGACGTCGAGGCCGGATCGGCGCTCCAGGCCCTGGCGGACCGGCTCCGGGGGGACGGGCGCTCGGAGCCGGTCTCGCGAGATACCGGCTCGATCGTCGCCGTGTGCCCATTCGTGATCCGCGGAGACAAGAGCGTCGCCTATCTCCGGGAGGGGATGGTCGACCTGCTCTCCACCAAGCTCGACGGCACCGGCAACCTGCGGACGGTGGATCCGCCCACGGTGATCCGCCTCGCGGCCGCCAAAGCACCCCACGGGGTGGACGTGAGCACCGGCCGCGAGTTCGCCCAGGAGCTCGGCGCGGGGTCCTACGTGGTGGGCACCATCATCGAGAGCGGTGGGCGGCTCGAGGCGGGCGTCGGGCTCTACGACGGCGCCGGCAAGCTCCGGGCGCGCGCCGAGGCCCGCACCGACGTCGAGGCCGACCTCTTCGAGCTGGTAGACGAGCTGGTCCGGCGGCTGGTCGTCGAGCTGAGCCGGACGCCGCCGGACCGGCTGGTGCGCCTGGCCGCGCTCACCACCACGTCGCTGCCCGCGCTCAAGGCCCATCTGGCCGGGGAACACGAGTTCCGCCTGGGCCGTCACCTGCAGGCGCTCGACGCCTTCCGCCGGGCGACCGATCTCGATCCCTCGTTCGCCCTCGCCTACTACCGACTGGCGTCGTCGCTGGCGGCGAGCGCGCTGGCGGGGCCCGCGCGCGAGGCCTCCGGCGCCGCCTACCAGCATCGCGACCGGCTCTCCGACCACGACCGACTCCTGCTCGAGGCCCAGCACGCCTGGCTCATCGGCCAGACTGCCGACGCCGTGCGGCGCTACGCGGCGCTCACCGTCTCGTTC
>JBFXAS010000093.1:0-17714 GCA_050184075.1 Gemmatimonadales bacterium | reverse complement strand
GATTCCCCTGCTCGGCGAAGCCGGCTTCTCGGTGCGGACGGTCGCCTCGACCGGCGGCGTGGACGCCGCCCTCGCGGCCGAGCTCGCCGACGCCGAGGTGGTCAGCTCCGATGCGCACGCCGTGATCGGTGATCCCGCGATCAACACGGTCTTCGTGCTCACCCGGCACGCGTCGCACGCCGTGCTGGCGGCGAGGGCGCTCGAGGCCGGCAAGCACGTCTTCGTCGAGAAGCCGTTGGCCCTGCGAGAGGAGGATCTCGATCGCCTCGAGCAGCTGGCCGCGGAGGGGAAGGGGCTGCTCACCGTCGGCTTCAACCGGCGCTTTGCGCCGATGACCGAGACGCTCGCCCGCCAGCTGGCGGAGCGCTCGGGGCCCGCGAGCCTGCTGATCAACGTCAACGCGGGCGCGCTGCCGCGGGAGCACTGGACCCGGCAGCTCGCCGAGGGGGGCGGACGAATCGTCGGCGAAGGCTGTCACTTCATCGACCTGGCCCGCGCCCTGGTCGGCGCCCCCATCGTGAGGCTTACCGCCACGAGCGCGGCCGATCGCTCCGGTCGGGTGGTCGACGACGTCGTTCACCTGGCGCTCCGCTTCGCGGACGGCTCCATCGCGACGATCGCCTACTACGCCAACGGGGCCCGCTCCTATCCCAAGGAGTCCATCGTCTGCGCGGCGGACGGCGCCAGCTACACGATCGACAACTGGCGCAGCCTCAAGTCGTTCGGGCGGGGTCTCACCGGACCCCGGCTCCCGGCGCGGGCGGACAAGGGGCACCGGGCCGAGCTCCGGCGGTTCGCCGAGGCGATCCGGGCGGGCGAGCCGCCGATTCCCTACGCCGAGCTGTTCGAGGTCTCGCGCTGGGCCGTACGGGCCGAGGCGCAGGTGCGAGGGGCGGAGTGAAGCGGCTCTTCGATCTGGTCGTCGCCACGGCGCTGCTGGTCGCGCTGTTGCCGCTCTTCCTGGCGATTGCGCTGGTGATTCTGCTCACCATGGGCCGCCCGATCTTCTTCCGCCAGCAGCGTCCCGGCAGAGGGGGCCGGCCGTTCACCCTGGTCAAGTTCCGCACGATGTCCGTGGGCGCCAGCCGACCCGAGGATCAACGCGACGAGGCGCGGCGGCTCACCCGGGTCGGAGCGCTGCTCCGAGCCACGAGCCTCGACGAGCTACCCGAGCTGGTCAACGTGCTCCGCGGCGAGATGAGCCTGGTTGGTCCGCGGCCGCTGCTGCTCGAGTATCTCCCGCTCTACACCGAAGAACAGGCCCGGCGGCACGAGGTGCGGCCGGGCATCACCGGATGGGCGCAGGTCCACGGGCGCAACACGCTGCCGTGGGAGGAGCGCTTCGCGATGGACGTGTGGTACGTCGACCATCGAAGCTTCCGGCTCGACCTCAGGATCCTCTGGCTCACCCTCGCGCAGGTCGCGCGGCGGAGCGGGGTCGCCCAGCCGGGCCAGGTCACCGCCCAGCCGTTCCGCGGCAGCGTGGGAGGGACGTCGTGAGCGCGGAGCGGTCGGTGCTGGTCTGGGGCGCGGGTGGCCACGGCAAGGTGGTGGCCGCCGTCGCGCGAGCGATGGGCTGGGCCGTGCTCGGCTACGTCGATCGGGACGACGCCAAGCGTGGCCTCCAGGTCCGGGATGGCGGCAGCGCCGTCGTGCTCGCCGAGGCCGAGCTCGATCGCGCTACGCTCGCCGAATGGCAACGGACCCGCGGGCTGACCGCGGTCCTCCTCGGCATCGGCGACAACCGGAGTCGGCTCGCCTGTCTCAGCCGGATCGCCGAGACGCTCGCGACGCCGGCGATTCACCCCTCGGCGGTGCTGCATTCGAGCGAGCCACTCGGCCTCGGGACCGTCGTCTGCGCGGGCACCGTGATTCAGCCCGGAGCCTCGATCGGCCGGGCGGTGATCGTGAACACCGGGGCGATCGTCGAGCACGACTGCGTGTTGGGCGACGGCAGCCACCTCTCCTCGGGCGCCGTGCTCACCGGCGGCGTCCGGGTCGGCAAGCGCACCCTGGTCGGCGCGGGATCGGTGGTGCTCCCGGGCATCTCGATCGGCGACGACGCGATCGTGGGCGCTGGCGCCGTGGTCCATCGCGACGTGCCCGACGGCGTCTCGGTCGTGGGCAATCCGGCCCGGCCGCTCGGAGGCGATCGATGAGCGCTCCCCTGCTCGGCGCACGGCCCAAGGCCTTCGAGATCCCGCTCTCGATCCCGCACCTCAGCGGGCGGGAGGCGGAGTACGTCGCGGAGGCCATCGAGAGCAACTGGGTGGCTCCGCTGGGTCCGATGGTGGACCGCTTCGAGCGTGAGTTCGCGGAGCGGGTGAGCGCTCCCTACGCGGTGGCCCTCGCTTCCGGTACGGCGGCCCTTCACCTTGCCTTGATCCATCTGGGCGTCGGCGCTGGCGACGAGGTGGTGGTGAGCTCGCTCACCTTCGCCGCCTCCGTCAATCCAATCGTCTATCTCGGCGCGACCCCGGTCCTGATCGACAGCGAGCCGGATTCGTGGAACGTCGACCCCGACCTGATCGAGCGGGCCTTGAGCGAGCGCGCGGGACGGGTCAAGGCGGTGATCGCCGTCCACCTCTACGGCCAGAGCGCGGACCTCGGACGGATTCGGGAATGCTGCGGGCGCTTCGATGTGCCGCTGATCGAGGACGCCGCCGAGGCGCTCGGCGGAACCTGGCAGGGCCGCCAGCCGGGGACGATCGGCTGGGCTGGCGTCTTTTCGTTCAACGGCAACAAGATCATCACCACCGGCGGTGGCGGGATGCTGGTGACGGGTGACGCGGACCTCGCCGGGCATGCCCGAAAGCTCTCCACCCAGGCCAGGGACGACGCCCCCCACTACCAGCACAGCGAAATCGGCTACAACTATCGGCTGAGCAACCTGCTGGCGGCGGTCGGAAGGGCCCAGCTCGAGGTGCTCGACGACCGGGTCGCTCGACGAAGGGCCATCTTCGACCGATACCGTCAGGGGTTGGCGGGGGTGGAAGGGATCGAGCTGATGCGGGAGGCGCCCTGGGGCACCCACAATCGCTGGCTCAGCACCCTGACCATCGACGAGCGGGCTTTCGGCGCCTCCAGGGAAGTGGTGCGGCTCGGGCTCGCCGAGCGCGGGATCGAAGCGCGTCCGGTCTGGAAGCCGATGCATCAACAACCGGTGTTCGAGGGGGCCCCCGTATACGGCGGGGCGGTCGCGGACGAGCTCTTCGCGCGGGGGCTCTGCCTGCCGTCCGGGTCGAGCCTCACCGACGCGGAGGTCGACCGGGTGATCGAAGCCGTGCTTTCGGGCAGCAGTAGGGTCAAACGGCCCTGAGAATGTCAGCGTACCGACCCGTGAGTAAAGCGAATGAACAGGTGACCATGGCACAGTGTGTGAGGTCTACCTTCGAGAATCGTCCAGAGACGTAACAAGGGCGGAAATGCGCATCGAAAAGCGGACCGGTTTTCCGGCCGAAGCGGCGATTTCCGCCGGGGGTGAGGGGAGACACACGGTGCAACCAGTTCGAGAGCGGCGAAGGCTGCGAAACCGCTATCTGGTCGGCTTCGACTTGATCGGCGCGGCCGGCTCGCTCTTCCTGGCCTACTCCGGGCGGTTCGAGTCCTGGTCCTGGCCGCTCGAGCACGCTGAGTCGTTCCTGCGCTTTCTCCCGATCGCGATCGCGGTCAAGCTGGTCTCGTACCACAAGGCGGGGCTCTATCAGCGGCTCTGGCGGCACGCCGGGATTGCCGAGATGGAGCGGATCACCATCGGGTCCGGGATCGCCGCCCTGCTCACCATCCTGCTCGGCGTGTGGCTGCTTCCTGCCGTCGGCTACCTCAACGTCCGAGTCCCGACCTCGGTGGCTCTGATCGACGCGATTCTCGCCCCGATCGTGGTCGCCGCCCCGCGGCTCCTGATCCGCTGGCTGTCCCAGCGCTCGGCGCGCCGGGCCTTCGGTCCGGTCCGACGAGTGCTGATCGCCGGCGCGGGCTCCGCCGGAGAGCTGATCGCCAGGGAGCTGCGGGCCCATCCCGACGGCGAGCTGATGCCCGTGGGATTCGTGGACGACGATAGCCTGAAGCATGGTCTCACGATGTGCGGGCTCCCGGTCCTCGGCCCGATCGATCGCCTGGTCGACCTCCGCGAGCGCTATCGGGTGGACGAGCTGATCATCGCGATGCCCTCGGCCCCCGGGACGGTCATCCGCTCGATCATGACCGAGGCCCAGGCCGCGGGGCTTCGGGCGCGCACCATCCCGAGCATGTTCGAGATCCTGAGCGGCCGGATTCGGGTCTCGGCGCTCCGGCCGGTGCGGATCGAGGACCTCCTCCGCCGCGATCCGGTGCGGATCGATCTCGATCGGGTGGCCACCCTGATCGAGGGGACCACCGTGCTGGTGACTGGCGCCGGCGGCTCGATCGGCAGCGAGCTCTGCCGCCAGATCGCCGGGCTCGGACCGGGTCGCCTGCTGCTCCTCGGCCACGGCGAGAACTCGATCTTCCAGATCGCCCGGGAGATCGCCGAGCGCTTTCCGGCCACCACCATCGTGCCTCTGATCGCCGACGTCCGCGACCGCGAGCGACTGGCCCAGATCTTCGCGGCCCATCGTCCCAACCTCGTGCTCCACGCGGCGGCCCATAAGCATGTGCCGCTGATGGAGGCCAACGTCGCCGAGGCCGTCGCCAACAACGTCGGCGGGACCCAGAACCTGGTCGACATGTCGGTCGAGTTCGGGGTCGACCGGTTCGTGATGATCTCGACCGACAAGGCGGTTCACCCGACCAACATCATGGGCGCCACCAAGCGGGTCGCCGAGCAGGTGGTCCAGGGTGCGGCCCAGCTCTACGGCAAGAACTTCATCGCGGTGCGGTTCGGCAACGTGCTCGGCAGCCGCGGCAGCGTGGTGCCGATCTTCCTTCGGCAGATCGAGGCGGGGGGCCCGGTCTCGGTCACCCATCCGGAGATGCGTCGCTACTTCATGACCATTCCGGAGGCGGTCCAGCTGGTGCTCCAGGCGGCGGTGCTCGGCTCGGGGGGCGAGGTCTTCGTGCTCGACATGGGGCAGCCGGTCCGAATCGTCGATCTGGCCACCGACCTGATCCGACTCTCGGGGCTCGAGGTCGGCCGCGACATCGAGATTCAATTCAGCGGGATCCGCCCGGGCGAGAAGCTCTACGAGGAGCTCTTCTTCGGGAAGGAGCAGGCGGAGGCGACCGACCACCCGAAGCTCTTGCGAGCCCGCCAGGTCGAGCTTCCGGTCGGGGTCTCGACCGTGGCACAGGACCTGATCGTCGCCGCGCGCGAGGGCGGCGCCGAAGGGGATCTCAGGAGCCTGCTCCGCCGCTTGGTGCCCGATTTCCATCCGGAGGACAGCGCCCACCGCCGGCCGCCGGATCGCGCTCGGCCCCGCGATCGCACCGTCGCCCTCGAGCGCGAGGCCGCCGCGGACGGCAGGGAAGTCGACCCGGCCTGAGCGCTAGCGGGTTGCCACCACTATGATCGCGACCGTGCTCGCCAGCACCTGGGCGATCGAGCCCAGGAGCCCGGCCCAGTCCTTCCGATCGTTCGGATCCCTGTCCGGTACGTAGACCACCCCGCCGGGCCTGGGCTCGGGCTTCGAGTCCGGCAGCAGGAACCTCCGCTTGACGCTCTCGAGCCGACCATTGGGCTGCACCACGTAAGAGCGGCCCTTGTCGGCCTGGCGCGAGTAGCCCCCGGCCGCCGCCACGTAGTCGTCCACGTCCCACCCGGGGCGGTGGAGGAGGCTGGTCGGGGAGTTGACGGCGCCCAGCACCCGGATGGTCGGGTCGTACTCCGGGATGTGGAGGGAGTCGCCCGCCTGGAGGATCACGTTCTGCCTCGCGTCAGGTCGCGACAACGCCTGTGTGAGGTCGAGTCCCACCCGCTGCGCCAGCCACGCATCCAGGTCGATGGTGGAGTCGGTTGGCGTCGGGGCCACGGAATCCCGCACGGCCTCGAGCCGGTCGATCACCTTGAGCTGCTGCCTGCGCTGCTCGAACCGCCGGAAGAGCGCTGCGCCGGGGGGATACGCTTCCGGCGCCAGCCCGCCCGAGCGCGCGATCAGATCGGTGATTCGCTCGGTCTTGCTCCGGAGCGCGTATTTTCCCGGGAAGCGGACCTGACCGGTGATGGTCACCACCCGTTGCAGCTCCCAGTCCGGCTGGCGGAAGACCAGCACGTTGTCATAGGGCAGCAGCTCGGTTTCCGGAGCCCCCGACGCGCGGGCCGGCAGGCCGGGCGGTCCGGCATACTCCCCATTGGGTCCGCGGTCGAAGAGATAGGTCGAGTCGAGCGGCGCTCGGAGCGTCGATGCGATCTGCCCGTCGAGCCGCCCGCTCGGCAGCCGCGCGATCTCCACCTCGGCGAGCCAGGCCTCCTCGGTCAGACCCTGCGCCTCGAGGATCGCGTCGCGCAGGGTGATGCCCTCACGGTAGCGGACCCGACCCGGACGGCGCACCGCCCCGGTCACCACGACGTAGCGGGCCGGTCGGAACGAGGTCCGGGAGAAGACCTGAATGTCGTCGTCCTCGCGGAGCACCAGATCGTCGGTGATCCGCCCCGTTGAATCGGCGAACGCCGAGCGCAGCTGACGGCGGGTCGAATCCGGCCGGAGCCGTGAGATCAGGATCTGGTCGAGGTAGACGTCCGGCTTGGGGCCGCCGGCGATTCGGATCGCGTCGCTCAGCCGCATGCCAGCCACGAAGCCCACCGGTCCTTCCACCCAGACGTTTCCCCGGACGGTGACCTGATCCCGGGTCCTCTCGGAGACCGAGAACACTTTCACCCGATCGCCGGCGAGCAGCGGGAAGGGGGGCGGAAGCGAGTCGCTCAGCTGGTCCGGGCCGAGATCGAGCAGGACCCGGTCGCGGCCGCCGGGACCCCGGTCGGCGGGGGCCAGGATCCGCTCGATCTGGATCCGGCGGCGAAGCGCCGTCGGATCGAACCCGCCGGCCGCGTCCACCAGGTCCCTGAGGGTCTCCCCCGACCCGAGCTCGTAGATCGCCGGGCGGGTGATCGCGCCGGAGACCGCGACGTGCGGCCCACGCACCGGGACGAACACCACGTCGCCGGTCTCCAGGCGGACGTCGTGCGCGTTGTCGCCGCGGAGCAGGTAGTCGTAGACGTCGAGCGTGTCGATCACCTCGCGGCCGCGGCGGATCTCGATCCGCCGGAGCGAGCCCCGGTCGGTGGGCCCGCCAGCGAGGTAGAGCGCCGTGAGCGCCGTGCCGGCGCTCGACATCTGGTACGAGCCCGGCTTCAGCACGTCGCCCACCACGAAGATCTGGTTGGTGCGGAGCCTGGACACGGTGATCTGGAACTTGGTCCGGGCCGACGGGCTTCGACTCACCCCGCTGTAGACCCGGCCCAGTCTGGTGTAGAGCAGGCTCTCGAGCCCGGCCAGGGTGAGACCCGAAACGAAGAGCTGGCCGACCTGCGGGATCACGACGAAGCCCTCGCGGGTCACCTCGAGGGTGTGGGCCAGCTCGACGTCGCCGGTCAGGATCAGCACCAGCGCGTCGCCGGGGCCCAGGCGATAGCTCGCGTCCACCGGCCCGGCCACCACCGCGTCGAACTGGCTGGTGACCCGACGAAAGACGTCGAGGCCGAAGATCCCGGGATCCGAGATCGTCATCAGGTCGTTGCGGGGCTCGCCCGGCACGCCCGGGATTCGCTCGCTTGGCTGCGTCGTGACGGCGTCGTTGCCCACGCCCAGCGCACGGACCGCGGCCACGATCTCCTGGCTCGGGCCGAGCGAGTCGACGGCACGGCCGTCGAGATAGGCGTCGAGGAGATTGGCCGGGTAGCCGAGCGCCACCAGGCGGGCTCGGATCTGATCCCGACTCAGTCCGGAGCTGGCGAGCTGGTCGCGAAGCTGGCGGACCAGCTCGGGCCGGCGCTCGAGGAGCGAGCGCGCCTGCTCGGGTGTCGGCTGCTGCGCCGGGATCGCGCCGCCCGAGGGCAGCAGGGCCAATCCCGAGAGCAACAGGGCCAGTCGAGCAACCATCGATGACTCCTAACGACAAGGTCCGGGGGACGGGCGGCTCTGGCCCGATCAGGTCGTCGCGGCGGCTCGATTCGCTCCCACGGCGCGCCAGAACTCGAGCGTTCGCGCCGCGATCTGCGCCGTGACGAAGTGCTCCAACACCCGCTGGCGCGCGGCCGGCCCGAGCGCGCGGCAGCGCTCCGGCGCGTCCACCCAGGGCTGGAGCAGCGCCGAGAGCTCGCTCGGCTCGGTGGCCACCCGGCCGGCGGCCCCGACCAGGTCCGGCAGCGCGCCGGCCTTGCTCACCACGGGCACCACGCTCCGAGCCATCGCGTCGAGCACCACCACCGAGTGGATCTCGATGAAGCTCGGCGTCTCCCGGGACGGCACGACCAGCGTGTCCAGCTCGTCGAGCAGCGCCTCGAGCGGCTCCCGGCGCACGCCGCCGAGCCAGCGGATCCGGGCGGCCAGCCCGTGGCGCGCGGCGAGGGCCTCGCCGCGCTCCTGCTCCGGCCCGGTGCCGAGCACCGCCAGCTCCCATTCGCCGTAGGTCTGCGCCAGGGCGCGGATCAGCACGTCGAGGCCTCGCTCGGGCACCAGCCGGCCCACGAACCCGATCCGGAGCCGGCCGGTTGCCGGCACTCTCGCGGTGGGCGGAATGGCGATGCCATGCTGCGGGATCACCGTCGACGGCACGCCCTCGCTCGCCCGCTCGAGGAGCAGGACTTCGGCTCGCCGGTTGCCGCCGATCAGCCCGGCCGCGCGACCGACCGCCTTCTCGGCGCGACGGCGAACCAGGAGCCCGGGTGGCGAGTCCGCCGGTTGCTCCCAGCTCATCAGCACGAAGGGGAGCTCGAGCTTGTCGGCGATGGTCGAGACGCTGTCCACCAGGGAGGAGGTCGACGACTCCTCGACGTGGATCAGGTCCGGTCGGAGCTCGGAGAGGAGCTTGGTGAGGGTGCGCTCGTTCCAGCGGAGCTCGTCGGGCTCTTCCGGGGCGCCTTTCACCGGCACCGGGACGACGCGAAGCGGTCGGTCGGTCCCGGCCTCCCCGTTGGGGGTCGCGACGACGATCTCGGCGCCGAGGCCGGCCACGGCGCGAAGCTTGTCGCGGGTGGCGGGATCGTTGCTGCTTGAGGAGACGACGAAGACGCGCACGGTGGCAGTATAATCACCGGGCGGCTGCTAACTTCCAAGGTGTTTCGTCGGGCCCTTAGCTCAGGTGGTTAGAGCAGCGGACTCATAATCCGTCGGTCCCGGGTTCGAATCCCGGAGGGCCCACTCAGCGCCCCCGCTCCTCTCCGAGCCGGACGGTTCGGTCCGGCTCGCCCTTCCGTCGCAGGCAATCCGCGCAAGCCTCCAGGCGCCACGACCGGGACCGTGATCGATCGGGTGCCCCGGCTGCGTGTATTCCACCGACGACCCCGCCGAACGGACCAGCCGATGGAGACGGAGATGTCCCGCCACCCGACGCGGATGCCGGTCTTCCTGCTCGCGTCGTTGGCGTCGAGCTCGCACCCGCCGACTGCAATGGCCCGCGCGCGACTGAACCAGCTCGACCTCGATCGCGACGGCCCGCTCAGCGCGACCGACCCGGCATGGGCGTCGGGGTGGCTCTTCACGATTCCGATGGCGATTGAGGCGATCCGGTGAGCTGGACCGGCTGCCGATCGGCTCCACTGCAACCCGGCTTCATCCGCCCTTGACCTTCGGTTCGGCGCCCGCTGCAAGCCGCTTCAGCCCGGGTGCCAGACCCTTCGCGTAGCGCCCGACCGGCTTCGATCCAGCCGCCCATCGTCTCACTCGGCGCCAAATTTCTAAGCAGTTGCCGGCTATCGACTTGACAGTAAGCGCATCGGCAAACCCAAGCACGGCAAGGATTTCGCAATAGAGGGGGCTTCCCGAAACGGGGAACCCGAGACGCTGCAATGATTGACAGTTGCGCGACCTCGCGGCCGAACCACCAACGTTCGAGGTTCATTGTGATGAGGTCCGTCATCAGCGTCCTCGCCCTGGCGAGCCTGGCGCCCGCAGCCGTCGCGGCGGCTCAGCCGGTTCAAGTAGATATCAACGGCTCGGCGACCCTCGACAATGGGGCGTTCATTCGCGCGTCGTCGGTCGGCTGGTACTTCACGCCCAGCTCGAGCTTCTTCCTGACGATGATCAAGACCCGCTTCAACCCGGCCGCGGCGAACGCCGACCGGAGCGTCAGCGTCGAGCTCTGGTCCGAGCGCCCGGTGCTCGGCGGCAGCATGCTCGGCCAGGCGAGCTTTCAGAGCTCTTCCGCGCTTGGCACCTTCGGCGGCGGCGCCTTCGGCGCGCCGATCCTGCTCCAGGCGGGGCTTCAGTACTTCATCGGCTTCCGCAACGTGCAGGGCCTCGGCTTCAACTTCACGACCGCGGCCGGCGCCACCTCGCTGGGACCGGCCTACACCGCGCTCGGTCCGGCGTTCGACGACGATCTCTGGGAACGGCAGCTGAAGGATCTGGCCAATCCGTCGATGCAGCTCGACGGTCGGGCCATCTCCACCGTGCCGGAGCCCCTGACGATGACGCTCCTGGCCACTGGACTCGGTGGGCTGGGACTGGTAGGGCTGATTCGGCGCCGTCGGGGGGGCGGCACGTCGCGATAGCGACAACCGGATTGGCTGCTCGCACGGCGCGCCCCGGCTCCCGCTGGGGCGCGCTGCATTTCGGGAGGGCCCGCCACGTTTTAGCTTGCCGGAGGGCCGGGGGAAGGTGTAGACTTGCCGCCCCGGGGCGATTAGCTCAGCTGGTTAGAGCGCTGGTCTCACATACCAGAGGTCGGGGGTTCAAGTCCCTCATCGCCCACTAGAGCCTCACCAGCGCCAGCGCGGCCTCCACCCCGTCCCACCGTCCCCGAGCCACCCTGAGGACCGTGCCGTCACCCAGCGTGACGGAGCCCGCGCCGTCCGCTTCGCGGCTCATCTCGGTGATCCTGGCCACGTTCACGATGATCGAGCGATGGACGCGGGCGAACCGGGCCCGATCGAGCCGCCGCTCGAGGTTGCCCATCGACTCGGAGACCAGGTGCGCGCGCTCGCCGGCGTGGAGCCGGAGATAATCGCCGCAGGCCTCCACCCAGTCGATCGTGTCGATCTCGATCACCCGGGTCTTGCTGCCCAGCTTGATGCCCAGCCGTCGGCCCGGCCCGAGCGGAGCGCTGCCCGGCTCGAGGGTGCCAGCCTCCTCGCCTCTCGGTGGGGTCGCGGTGCGGTGCAGGGCGCCGGCCTGTCGCTCCGTCAGCACCTGCTCCGCCGCCAACCGCCCGAGGGCTCGCTCGATCGAGCGCCCGAAGCGGGGCCGGCCGAATGGCTTGAGCAGGTAGTCGAGGGCGTGGACCTCGAAGGCGCGGAGGGCGTGCTCGTCGTGCGCGGTGACGAACACCACGCCGGGCGGAGCCCGCTCGGCCAGCTCGTCGAGCACCTCGAAGCCGTCGAGGTCCGGCATCTGCACGTCGAGGAAGACCAGATCCGGTCGCTCCCGGTCGAGCACCGTCACCGCCTCGCGCCCGTTGGTCGCCTCGGCGACGATCCGGAGCCGGGACTCGCCCGCCAACAGCGTGCGAATCGCCTCGCGCGCCGCCGGCTCGTCGTCTACCACCACCGCCCTGAAACCCGTCTCAGTCATCGGCTCCCTCGTCGATTCCGCGCGCCGGCATCCGAAGCAGGATCGTGGTGCCCGTCCCGTCGGATCGGTCGCCGTTCGTGGTCGAGCCGTCGATCACCAGGCTCGCCCGGTCTCCGTAGAGCTGCTTGAGTCGCTCGCGGGTGTTGCGAAGGCCCGTCCCCGAGCCCGGAGATCGGGTCGGCGCGTCGATGCCGGGCCCGTCGTCCACCACCGAGATCTCGAGGACGCCTTCGCGCACCGCGGCCCCGACCTGCAACCGACCGGCCGTCGAGGTCGCCGAGATGCCGTGGCGAACCGCGTTCTCCACCAGGGGCTGGAGAATCAGCGGCGGCACCCGACAGCCCAGCGCGGTCTGGTCGACCCGGACCTCGGCCCGAAGCCGGTCGCGGAAGCGGGTGGCCTCGATCGCGAGGTAGTCGGTGACCATCTCGATCTCCTCCTCCATCGGGATCTCGGTCCGCGCGGTGGAGTCCTGCACCTTGTGGAAGAGCCGGCCAAGGTGATCGAGCACCCGGTCGGCTTCGTCGCTCCGGCCGCTGCGCCAGAGCTGGCCCATGGTATGGAGGGTGTTGAGGAGGAAGTGGGGTCGGATCTGCGCGGTGAGCGCCTCGAGCCGCGCGCGGGCCAGCTGGCCTTCGATCCGCGCGAGCTGGAGCTCGCGCTCCCGGGTGGCGCGGTGGAAGCGGACCCAGAGGGTGACGCCGGCGATGGCCGCGTAGATGAGGAGCGAGAAGTGGAGTCGGATGGCCGTCCAGCGCGCGGCGCTCGTCACCAGGTCGCTCACGGTTCCGCCGCCGCCTCCCAGGGTCCAGTAGCCGAGCACGACCATGATGTTTGCCAGATAGGCGACCGCCACCGCCGCGACCAGGTGGATGGCGAGCGACTTCGGCTTCGGCGGCCACCCGAGCGGGACCGCGAGCGAGAGCCAGATCACCGCCAGGGTGACCGGGATCCACGGCAGCGACTGGATCAGAGCCGTCCGGAGCGCGCTCGCCAGCGGCAGCGACTGGCTCTGCAGCCCCGCCCCGATCGAGTTCTGGATCGCCCAGACGACGCCGACCACCAACCATCCCCCGGTCACGCCGAGGACGATCTTCGCCCGGGTCGAGGCGAGCGGCGTCACCACTGCACCGTGCGGGTGTACTTGGCCACCAGGGTTCGCGAGGCCGAGAGCGGGAGCCGGAGACCGGTCGGGTCGTCGCGCTCCGTCACCAGGGCTTCGTCGTACACCAGCCAGAGATCGGTGCCCTCGGCGAAGTTGTAGCGGAAGCGAAAATTCAGTCCGACCCGGTCGGTGGTCGAGTTGTACTGGAGAAAGGCGGTGCCCGAGGCGCGCGAGTCGACCGCGGCCCGGATCCGGAGCCGGGCGAGATCGATGTCCGCCTTTTCCCCGCGGGCATCGAATCGCAGTCGGGTGTGCTGCCACTCGCCGCTCAACTCGAATTCCGGCGAGACGTTCCAGGTCGGCACCAGGATGATCTGCTGGCGGGTCCCGTCGAAGTAGGTCCCGGCCCGGGCATCGAGGCTCGCGCGGAGGCGGCTCCGAGCGCCCATCTGGAGCGCGAGCTGGAGGTCGGCGAAGGTGTAGCGGCCCGCCGGGATCGTCGCGGTCGCGATCGGGAACGGCTCGGCCACGTCCTCGTGGAAGAGCTTGGGCTCGATCCAACCCCCGCCGCCGGACTTGGTCTCCCACTGGATCCAGACCGCGTACTGTGCCGACTCGAGCGCTCCGTCGGAGTTCCGGAAGGTCGAGAAGGCCAGCCCGCCGGGCCAGATTCGCCGGAGCCAGGGGTGGTCCTCGGTCGGAAAGAAGTACTGGGAGAAGAGATTCAGCGTCGTGAAGTCGGTTCGCGGGAGGAAGCCGGAGCGCGGCTGGTAGCCCGAGCCCGAGCGGGTCGTGCTCGCCTGGTAGGTGAGGCCCCGGGTGGCTCGGCGCTGCCAGTTGAGGTACCACTGGCTCCGGTCGAGGAAGCCGGTGCCCGGGGCGTCGTCGCTATCGAGCGTTTGCGCGAAGCGGACCGCCAGATAGTCGTCTCCGAAGAGCCGCAGGTTGGCGTCCACGCCGTAGCCCAGGTTGTGGCGGCCGCCGCCGATCCGAGAGGTCACCAGCATCCCGACGTTGGAATAGGGGTTGAGGATTCCGGTCCGGACCCGGCCGACCCCGAAGTTCTCCGCCGGCGCGTCGCCCGAGGCTTCCGTCTGCATCTGGAGCGCCGCGAACTCGGTGGAGCCCCTCCGGCCCACCAGGCGGGCGCCGCCCAGGACCGGGACGGCCCGGTTGTCCGCCCCGATCCCGATCTGGCGCGAATGGAAGAGCCGTCCGCCGCTCGAGCCCATCACGAAGTCGAAGAGCTCCGAGCGCTCCTGAAAAAAGCGACGCCGCTCCGGAAAGTAGAGCGAGAAGCGATCGAGGTTGACCTGCTGATCGTCGGCCTCGACCTGGGCGAAGTCGGTATTGGCCGTGAGGTCGATGGTGAGCTCGCTCGAGATCGGATAGCGGAGATCGAGGCCCACCTCCTTGGGCACCGTCCGGCCGATCTCGAAGCCGGTCGAGTCCGCGGTGATGGTCGGGGTTCGCTGGGTCCCGACCAGGGCGAAAGGCGTCAGGTAGAGCGGGGTGCCGGAGCGCACGCCCGTCACCACGACGTCCTGCGCGACCGACGGCTGCCGGAACTCGTAGCGCGGGTCGATCGCGGGGAAGGTGACCCGCTCGTTGAGCCGGGCCACCAGTCTGGTCACCGTGAGGCCCAGGACGGCCCGGCCGTCGATGGTCCGGAAGCCGAGGGTGGAGAAGGGAATCCGCACCTCCGCGAACCAGCCCTCCCGGGTGACCGTGGTCCGCGCGTCCCAGAAACCGTCCCAATTGTTGTTGCTGGTCTGGCCATCCTCCGAGAGGAGCACGTCGAAGCGCATCGCCGCCGGGGTGATCCCGAACCACTTGGCGTTGCGGTTGTCGTTGAAGGCGTCGAGGTAGATGGCGAAGGCGTCGTCGCCGTTCCAGCGATCGCGATAGAGGGAGTTGATCCGGACCCCGTCGGGATCGTCGTCGTAGAAGCGCCCCGCGAAGTAGAGATGCTCCTCGTCGTAGCCGACCCGGATCTCGGTGCGCTGAGTCGGCGTGCCGCCGAAGGTCGGCAGATAGAGCGTGAGCGGGAGCGGGGCGATCGCCTGCCAGGCAAGCTCGTCGGGCCGCCCGTCGATGACGACGGGGCCGTCGAGCCGAGCGAGGGGCACGGGGGCCTGGCCCGACGCCAGGGCGGGCGAGACCAGAGAGCAGGCCACGAGGGCGAGAGCTGAGTGTCGCACCCCGGTACGAACGGGCAGGCCCCCGCTGGCTCACAAGCGGTCGTCGCCCAAACGCGGGACTGGCGGGTCGAGTGGTGGGATTCCGGGGCCGAAGGCCGGCCCGCCGGACTAGATCGCGCCGCCTCGCCGGAAGCGGCCGAGCCGATCGTATCGGTCTTCGTGCGCGCGGACCACCTCGTCTGGCGAGACCGTGGCGACGCCGGCCTTCCCGACCTCGATCCCCGCCGCGACGTTGGCGAGGTAGGCGGCCTCGTCGATCGACCCGCCGGCCGCGAGCGCGGTCGCGACCCAGGCCGTCACCGTGTCGCCGGCGCCGGAGACGTCGTACACCTCGCGGGCCAGGCTCTTGATGTGGGTGCTGCCGCCGGATCGCCGGACCAGGATCATCCCGTCCGCGCCGAGGGTGAGGAGCAGGTGGTCGACGCCGAGCCGCTCGACGGCCTCCACCAGGCCGCGGGGGTTCCGCTCCGGGTCGAGCTCGACCGAGGCGCCGAGCGCCGCCTCCAGCTCGCGGCGGTTGGGCTTGAACACGGTGGCGCCGCGGTATTCGAAGAAGTGCCGGAACTTGGGATCCACCACCACCGGCACGGCGTGCTGCCGGGCGAGCGCGATCGACGCGCCGATCAGCTCGGCGTCCAGGACTCCCTTGTTGTAGTCCTCGATCACCAGGCCGTCGGCCTCCGGGAGCAGGGCGAGGATCCGCTCGCGGAGGGCCCTGGCGTCGGCCGGCTCGAGGGCGGTGACCACCTCTTCGTCGATCCGCACCACCTGCTGGCCCCTGGCGACCACCCGGGTCTTGGTCGTGGTCGGCCGCCCGGCCACCTGCACCAGGTGGCGGTCGTCGATCTCCCGCGCAGCGAGCTCGGTGCGGATCGCGGCCCCGTGCTGGTCGTCGCCCACCACGCCGCCCAACAGCGGCAGCGCGCCCGTGGCGGCGACGTTGGCGGCGACGTTGGCGGCGCCGCCCAGCGCGGTGCGATGCTCGCGAACCGTCACCACCGGCACCGGCGCTTCGGGAGAGAGTCGCTCCGTGTCGCCGAGGAGGTAGCGGTCCAGCATCACGTCGCCCAGCACGACGATCCGCCGGCCGCGCATCCGCTCGATCAGGTCGAGCAGGCGGTCCCGGGCGAGGGGCACGATGGGATGGCTCATTCGACGGGTCCGCCTTTGGCGAAGCCGATGGTCGCGATCAGCCGGGCCTCGATCCGGGTTCGGCTCGCGCCCGGCACGTGATCGGCGTTGGTGGTGTGGTGGAGCCCGGCGCTCGCTCGCACGTTGAACCGGGTGCTGCCGCCGTGGAGCGACGCGCCGAGCCGGTAGGTCGTGGCCGTGGTGCCGATCAACAGCTCGGGCGTGTCGGTGAGCGCCTCCCCGAGGGGAAACGGCGCGTCGATCTGGCCCTCGCCCTGCCAGAGTACCGCCACGTCCGTGGCCGCGAGCCAGCGCCCTGCGATCGGCCGGGCCAGCTCGAGCGTCACCAGTGCGTTGTCCGTCTGGTGTGGCCCGATGCCGACCCCCCGATCGATGAAGCTCTCGGTCGAGTCGATGGTGCGGAAGGCGAGGCTGTTGACCAGTGAGACGCCGGCCCGCCAGCTGGCCCGGCTGCCTAACGCTCCGCGGCCGGTGACGGTCACCGCCCAGCGCCCGGGATGGGCCGGCTCGCCGGTTCCGTCCGGATCGGGCGAGCGGCGCCACCGGTCGTCGATCGCGGCCTGCGCGCCGAACGCGAGCCCCCGCTTCGGCCGCCACTCGAGGTCGCCGCCGAGCAGTGTGTTGCGGTTGTCGTCGAGTCCGAACTGGACCGGAAAGGCCAGCAACACGAGCGGGTTCCGGAAATAGGGCTCGAAGCTCTGGTTCGGCCCGGCGACCACCGCCGTCTCCCAGATCCCGAGGTCGAGCCGCTTGGTGACCCGCGCGGTCAACCGATGGGCCACGAAGTATCGCTTGTGCTCGACCTCGGCGGGCCCGACCATCGGCGTCAGCTCGGTGGCCAGCAGATCCAGCTGGAAGTTCTTCAGTCGGAGCTCGAGGCCCAGGTCGGAGCGGGGATAGCCGTAGCTCGAGATCGGAATCCCCGGCCGCTCGACCGGCCCCCAGTTCCGAGCCATCTGCCCGTAGAACAGGCGGATCTTGCCGAGCTGTGCGCTCAGGTAGGCGTCGGCGAAGCGGTACGCCTGGTTCTTTCGCTGCTGGATCTCGGCACCGCGCCAATCCGGATCGAGCTTGAGCCGATTCTCGGCGATCGGCCGGCTGGCCAACACCAGCGGACCGACTCGGGCTTCGAGCGCTCCTTCGGCATAGAGCTGCGTGGCGCCTTCGCCCGCGGGGTGGAGGAGATCGCGGCGAGCCGCCGTGAAGGCCTGCGTCCCGGCCCGGACTTCGAATCGGACCCAGTCGTCCCCGTCGGGATCCCGAAGCGCGTCGGCGAGGCGGGCCAGCCGCGCGTCGGTCACCGTGCCGGCGGCCAGCGCGCTGTCGAGCGCGCGCACGACGTCGAGGCGGCGGAAGGGCCGCACCATCGGGCTCGGGTCCGGAAGGTCGCCGCGGGCGATCAGGTGCTCGACCAGTGGCGTCAGCGGATGGTCCAACGGGAGGTAGGGCGACGACTGCGCCGCGACCGGCCGGCCCCCGAGGGCGAGGAGGAGAAGGGCTGCGCGCCGCACGGTTGGGAATGTAACGGGGGCGGCTATGTTTCCCCCCTCATGAGCCGCTTCCGAGTCGAAGTGCTGCGTGGAGACCTGGTGGAATCCGTCCATCCGGTCTCCG
>JBFXAS010000092.1:0-17721 GCA_050184075.1 Gemmatimonadales bacterium | reverse complement strand
TGAGCGCCAGGGCATACGCGCGGGTGATCGCCCAGTATCTGGTGACCCACCGCAATCCGGCCGCGTACCTCGCGCCGGTCGACGAACGCGAAACCGGTCTCTTGTCGAGTCTGCTCCTGGCCTACCAGGTCGATCCTCAGACGCTGCTCTTCGTCGGCTACTCCGTGGGGCGGTCGGGCTCGATCGAGCCCGACGGCGCGAGGCTGCCGTTCGGCCTAGCCACGCGTACCTTCTTCGTCAAGGCGAGCTACGCCTGGCGACCGTGAGGCCCGTACCGCGGAGCTGGCGGCGGCGTTGGCGTCGTTCCTTCTGCCCGTGACGACCGAGGTTCCGGTGGCCCTGCTCGCTGGATGGATGTCGGAACGCCGGACCGCGCCCGGTCGGCAGTTGCGCCGCCGCTCGCGGGTCCGTAGGCCGTCGCCGCATGCCGCCCCTGGAGCCACGTCCAGATTCCGCCAACCCCGCGCGCCCGGTCTTCGGCGTGGCGTCGTGGATGTTGCTGATCGCGCTGCTCGCTCACATCGCCGAGGAGTGGTTCCGCTTTCCCACATGGGCGACCCAGCACTTCGGGACCACGTCGCCACGGTACTATGCCTTGTCGCACCTGCCCATCGTCGCGATCCTTGGAGGATCTGCTCTCGCGCCGCCGCTCCGCTGCCCTCACGCGCCAGCGCGCTGTCGCTGCTCGTGGCGGCCTCGGCCCTTCTGACCAACCTCGGGTTTCATCTGGCCTCCAGCGTCGCGTTTCGCGAGTACTCGCCGGGGCTCGGCACAGCGTGGCTGTACCTGCCGGTGACGGTCTCTCTGTGGGGCCGTGCTCGGGCGCTTCTCACTTCTGGCCAGCGGCGTCGGGCGGCTCTGATCGGAATCGCCCTGTCGGCTTTGATCACCGCGACGCTTCTGCTCGACGTACCGATCTGACTGACCGCTCGCATGGTCGCGGTCGAGGGCGTCCGGGCATTCGAACCGTCGTCGGCTTCACGAGCTGCTTCGAGTAGCTGCGCCCGAGGTGCCAGGACCTGGGGCCCGTTTCATGTGGAATCTTCTCGGTTGGCGCTGCGCTGCGCTACGAGGCGATGGCGTTGGCACTGGCCGATTCGGCGAACGGGCCGACGGACCGCCGGAGGTAGCGGGCCGAACGGCGACCTTGGCTGAGGCGGCATCAAGACCGGCCTCGGGGCTGCCCAGCTTTGGGGCGCGAGCCTCGGCCCCAGGCAGCTGCTCATGCGAGCGGAGCGTGGCGACAAGCATCGGGGGATTCTCGGGTTGAGCAGGCACCGGGCTCGTTCCACCCGGTCGGATTGGCCGGTGGGTTCAAGGGTCAGTAGAGTGTTATGCTTCGAGGGAGTTTTCTCGACTGAAGTAGAGTTGACCGGACGAACCCGCTCACCTCGCGCGCCGAACCGCAGGAGACCACATCGCCGGTGGCCTTCCAACCGCGGGATCCCAGCTTCCAGACCCGCGTGCGGGCGAGCTTCGCCCGCCAGCAGGCCATGCGAACGCTCGGCGTCACGCTCCGCCGAGTTGCACCAGGCGAGGTGGATCTCGCGCTCCCATTCAGCGCAGATCTGACGCAGCAGCATGGGTTTCTTCATGCCGGCATTGTCACCGCGGTCGTGGACTCCGCGTGTGGCTATGCGGCCCTTACCTTGATGGAGCCTGCCGCCGCAGTGCTGACCGTCGAGTTCAAGGTGCAGCTCCTCGCTCCCGCGCGGGGCCACTGGTTTCTGGGACTTGGCCGCGTGATCCGGGCCGGCCGCACGCTGACAGTGGTGAGCGGCGAGTTCCGAGCGCTCGCCCACGAGCCACACGGCGAGACTCCCGCCGGCGAACTGCTGGCGCTCATGACCGGCACCATGATGGCCGTTCGCGACCGGCCGGACCTGGCCGACTAGGAACCCGCCGCCGGGATTCGTCCCCGCTCGACCGGTGGTCGGCCTCGCCCGGTCGCGCTTCGCCACCGCTTGCCCCACATTCGAGGCGATGACCGTCCTGGAACGCCCGCTCGATTCCGTCCTTCCGGCCCCACGTCGGAAACCGATGCGCGGCCCCTGGCTCCTCCTGGCAGGCGGCGTCGCCCTCCTCGCACTGGTGCTCGCCACCGAGCTCTACGTCTGGCTCAACCTCTGGCCGATGCGGGTCAGCTGGACCGAGGCGCTGCTCTGGAGCCTGCCCCAGCTCTACTGCTGGATCCTGCTGCTGCCGGTCGCGTTCCTGATCGCCCGCCGGTGGCCGGTGGAGGCCGGGCATCGGGTCGCCCGGATCGTGCTCCACGCGGGCTCGAGCGTGGCGTTCTCGATCGCGGCGCTGGTGCTAGTCGACCTCTCCGATCGGGTCATCCACTGGACCCGGCTGCTCGGCGCACCGACCAAGCTGGTGGCCGACCTGCGCTACACCGTCATCCACCTGCACTTCGGGATGGCCGTGTATTGGGTGACCCTCGGCGCCACCCACGCGGTGCGCTTCTATCGCGAGGCCGAGCGGCGGGCGGCGCGGGCCGCGGAACTCGAGACGGAGCTCACCCGGAGCCAGCTCGACGCGCTCCGGGCCCAGCTCCGGCCGCACTTCCTCTTCAACACCCTGAACTCGATCGCGGTGCTGGTGCGAAGCGACCCCGTCGCGGCCGAGGCCGTGGTCCAGCGGCTGGGACGGCTGCTCCGCGCGTCGCTCGAGTCACGCGCGCAAGAGGTGGCGCTCGAAGAGGAGGTCGCCCTGGCGCGGGAGTATCTGGCGATCGAGCAGGTCCGCTTCCGCGACCGCCTCGACCTCGAGTTCGCGATCGACGAGGAGACCCGCCGGGCCGCGGTGCCCCACCTCCTGCTTCAGCCACTGGTCGAGAACGCGGTCCGCCACGCGGTCGCCCCGAGACCCGAGGCCGGTCGGATCAGCCTCGCCGCCCGCCGGGTCGGGTCGGACCTCGAGATCGTGGTAGCGGACGACGGGCCGGGGCTCCGCTTTCCCGTCGGCACCTCGGGCACCGGCATCGGGCTGGCCAACACCCGGCGGCGGCTGGAGTCGCTCTACGGCGAGCGCCAGCGGCTCGAGCTGCGGCAGGCGCCGGGCGGCGGTCTCAAGGTGCGGGTCGTGCTGCCCTTCCGCCCCGTCTCGGGAGAGGCGACGTGACCATCCGCGCCGTGATCGTGGACGACGAGCCCCTCGCACGCCAGGGACTGCGCGAGCTGCTCGAGCCCGAGCCGGACATCCGGGTCGTCGCGGAGTGCGGCGACGGCGAAGACGCCGTCCGGGCGGTTGAGCGGGAGCGTCCCGATCTCCTCCTGCTCGACATCCAGATGCCCGGGCTCGACGGCTTCGGCGTGCTCGCGCGGCTCGCGCCTCCGCGGCCGGTCGTGGTGTTCGTGACCGCGCACGACGCCTTCGCCCTCCAGGCCTTCGAGGCGCACGCGATCGACTACCTCCTCAAGCCGGTCGAGCCCGACCGCTTCCGTCGGGCGCTCGAGCGCGCCCGCGCCCAGCTCGGCCACGAGCAGCGTGCCCTGGTGGCGGCGCGCCTCGACGAGCTGCTGGCCACGCTGCCGAAGCGGCCGCGATATCCCAGCCGTCTCACGGTGCGAGACGGCCCGCGGGTGAGCTTCGTCCCCGTGGACGAGATCGACTGGATCGAGGCGGCCGGCAACTACGCCCGCCTGCACGTCGGCGCCGCGCGGCATCTCCTGCGGGAGACCATGAGCGGGCTCGAGGAGACGCTCGATCCCGAGCGCTTCGTCCGGATCCATCGCTCCACCATCGTCAACGTGGCCCGGATCAGGGAGATCCAGCCCTGGTTCAAGGGCGACCACCTGGTGGTCCTCGAGGACGGCACCAAGCTCTCCCTCACTCGAAAGTACCGGAGCCGGCTCATCTAACGCCGACGGACGTGCTGTACCCGGTCTCGGAGTCACGAAACCCGTTTCCATCGGACACCGTGAAGCGGAGCCGGCGGTCGACGAGGACCGCGCTCCATCGCCGTGGGCCTCCGATCGATCGGCGTGCGGAAGAACGGAATCCTCGCCCAGGAGATCGCGGACGACCTCCGCTCCGCGCTCGCTCAATCGAGGACGTACTCGGCGACCTGGCACAGCGGGTGGGGACGGACGGAAACGAAGATCCCAACCCCGATGTCTAGCGGCGTTGTGGCCCCGCTGACGACTTTGTTCAGGAGCGCGCTTCGGTCACGAGTCGGCGCAACGCCAGCTCCACAGCGTCGGCTATTCGGGGTCTCCTTTCCGCCGATTCTGACCAAACGCCGTCAGCCGCGGCCTCGCCGCCATCGTTCCCCGTCCATCCACAGCTCCACCCGGCCTGGCGAGTCTGCCCGGCGGAGCAGGCTCGGCGGGCTCGGCCGGTACACCTTCGCAATGAACGGCCGGTCGGTCCGCGCGATGAAGCCCAGCACCCTGGGCATCGTGTTGATCACGTTGGCGGCGAGCTGGCCGTGCCTGGCCTTGCCCACGAGCACGAACAGGCCGAGACCGCTCGTCATCACGGCGGCCAACTCATTCGGCTTGTAGCGGATACGTCCGTCACGGGTGAGGACGTACCAGCCGCGGCCCGCAACCTCACCGAGCCACTCGACGTCTTTCGCGTCAGGGGCGAAGTGTTCGGAATGCCGCTCGACCGGAATACCAGCACGCCGCAGCAGGTCGGGAACGAGGTTGCCCAGATCGCGATCCGTGAAGAAGACCTGACTCAAGCCGCCCGCTCATAGACCACGGCCTCCTCGACGATTGCCGGATCCAGGTCGTAGTCGGCGGCGATTTCCTGGAGGGTCTCGCCGGCGTCGACCCGGTCCGCGATGACCGCCGTCGTGACCCCGGAACCCAGCACCGTCGGGCGGCCGAAGGCAACCTCCGGGTCGATCGCGATGCCGTTCCGGCCCTCGTGCGACCGGCGCAACGTCGGTGGGTACAGCCGAATCGGAAACTGATCCCGGTCCCACTCGACACGCTTCAAGTGTGATTCGAGCACCTTCTTCATGGCCAGCTGGCCCGACTTGGAGAGGTTGACGAGCTCGCCGTACTTCTCAACGAGCAAGTCTCCGGCCTCAGTTCGAAGCTCCGGACGCAGCAACAACCGGTCCGTGCCGAGCTCTCGCTCGGCAGTATCGAGGGCGTTCCGAACGGCCCTGATGGGCACGCCGTGCTCGGTGCGGAGCGCCTTCAGAACATGGGCTTCGACGAGGTTCCAGAAGGAGAGCAGCGGGCGGCTCGGCTCCGGAAGCGCTATCAGGGGCTCGAAGAACCCCTTGCCACCTCGACGGGGATAGGATCGCCCTACGACCCACGACCGCAGCGTCGCGGGCGGCAGCTTTACGTACCGAGCCGCCTCGGCGACCGTGTAGGCCGGCGTGCTTCGGACGTCCTGAGGTGGCGGAGGTCCGTGCCTGGTGCGTGCGGCTCGCGTGCTCATGAAGGCGCCCCCTGCGGTTCACCTAATTCTAACTCCAGCCGGGCTCGCCGGGTCGGCGGGCCGCTCGAACATCGCGCCGGCGGGCTCGCAGAGCGTTCTGCTCGGGCGGCGATCGTCCCCGGCCGCGCGGGATTCGTCCCACCGACGTTGTCCGCCGGGCCAGCATCCCGCAGCCTGCTCGGGTCTCCATCGACGGATCCGGCATGATGCGATCGGCCGCGCGCCTGTTTTTCCTGTTCGTCCTCCTCACGATCCCTCGGCTCGGCCTGGACGCCCAGTCGCCGCCCGCCGCGAAGCGCGGCGGCCACGTCGACCGACTCCACGACGTCTCGGTGCCGGACCCCTATCGCTGGCTCGAAGACCTGGAGTCCGACGCGACCCGAACGTGGGCCCGCGCCCAGGATGCCTGGACCCGCGACCAGCTCCGCTCGGTGCCCGGTCGCGACTGGCTCGAGCGGACCATCCGCCGGGCCGCGGAGGCCCGCCGAACCAGCACCCCGGTCCGCCTGGGCGGGCGCTACTTCTATACCACCTCGGGCACCACCGGCGCGGCGCGGCTGATCGACGGCGTCTGGATGCGGACGTCGGTGGACGGCCGACCCATCCTGGTCGTCGACGGCGACTCGATCGCTCGGGCCGGCGGGCGCGTCGTGCTCACCGCGCCGAGTCTCGATGGGCGAAGGATGGCCTTCGGGGTGGCGGCGCCCGGCTCGCGCTGGATGACGATCCGGATTCGAGACCTCGATCGCGGAACCGATCTCTCCGACACCCTCGCCGGTCTGGTGAGCGGCCGCTCGTCGGTCAGCTGGCGGCCAGACGGAGCCGAGATCTACTACAGCCGGTTCGAGCAACCGGCCGGCGGCGACCTCCGCACCGCCGCGCTCGGCGAGGAGCGGGTCTTCGCCCACCGACTGGGCGACGCGCAATCGAGCGACCGACTCGTCTTCGCCCCGCCCGAAGGCGCCGGCTGGGCGCTCGGCACCGCGCTCACCGTCGACGGCGCCACGCTGGTGGTGACGGCCAAAGAACCCTCCTCGCAAGGCAATCGGGTCTACCTGGTCGACCCCTCCGGGCGGCGGGAGCCGTCCATGCTGGTGTCCGGCTTCGCGGAGACCTTCACCTTCGTCGGGAGCGAGGGCGACGAGTTCTGGTTCCAGACCGACGCCGCCGCGCCGCGGGGACGGGTCGTGGCGATCGATCGCCGCGCCCCGGCACGGGAGCGCTGGCGGGAGCTGATTCCCGAGCGCGACGAAACCATCACCAACTGGCTTGGCGTGAGCGCGGTGGGTGGGCACCTCGCCGTCGGCTATCTGGTCGACGCGCGGCACACCGTGCGGGTCTTCGCCACCACCGGCGAGCTCCGCTACGAGCTCACCCTGCCCCGCCCGATGGGCTCGCTCTGGACCGGCATCGTCGGCAGGCAGAACGAGCCCGAGGCGTTCTACACCCTGAGCGGCCTCGCGGACCCAGGCACCGTCTACCGCCTGGACGTCGCCACCGGCCGCTCGACCGAGTTCGCCCGGACCGCCACCGGCGTCGACCCGGACCGTTTCCTGACCCGCCAGGTGTTCTATCGCGGCAAGGACGGCACCCGGATCCCGATGTTCCTGGTCGAGGGGCGCGACCGGCCGAGCGGGCCGGCGCCGGTCTGGATGTACGGCTACGGCTTCGACTGGGCGGCCGCGCCGTGGTTTCAGCCCGCGATGGTGGCCTGGCTCGAGCTGGGCGGCGTCTTCGCCTTGCCCAACACCCGGGGCGGCACCGAGTACGGAGAGGATTGGAACGCGGCGGGGAGCCGCCGCCACAAGCAAACGGCGATCGACGACTACGTCGCCGCCGCCGAGCACCTGATCGCCAGCGGCGTCACCACCCGGAACCTGATGGTCGCCAACGCGAGCAGCGCCGGCGGCGCGATCGGGGGAGCCGCGCTGGTCCAGCGGCCCGAGCTCTTCGGCGCGGCCGTGCTCGACTACCCGCTGCTCGACATGCTCCGCTACGATCGCTTCACCGGCGCGCGGACCTGGGCCCACGAGTACGGCACCGTCGCCGACCCGGCGGACTTCCGCGCCCTGCTCGCCTACTCACCGTATCAGACGATTAGGGATGGCGTCTGCTATCCGCCGACCCTCGTGGCGCCCGGCGAGCTGGATCAGTCCACGCCGCCGCTCCACGCCTACAAGTTCGTCGCCGCGCTCCAGCACGCGCAGTCGTGCGACCATCCCATCGCGCTCCGAGTGGCCTGGGGTGCCGGTCACTCGGCCGGGGCGACAACCCGCGACGCGACGGCGATGTGGGTCGATCAGCTGGCATTCCTGATTCGCGCACTCGACCTCGGGCCGCCCACCGGCGCCGGGGTGGGGCAAGGGGGCGGAGGCCGTGAGTCTCAGGCCACCCCGCCGAGCCCGGCTTCAATCCGCTCGCGATAGGAGCGCGTCACCACCAGACGGACGCCGGTGTCGAGCGTCACCTCGTGATCGCCGTCGCCGAGCGGACGGAGCTCGCGGACGTGGGGCAGCGAGACGATGTGCGAGCGATGGGCGCGCGCGAAGACGGCGGGATCGAGGGTCGCCTCGAGATCGCGCATCGTGCGGCGGGTCAGATAGGCCCGGTCCGGCAGGTGGAGCCGTGCGTAGTTGCCGGCCGCCTCGATCCAGCGCACCTGCGCCAGCTCCACCACCACCGCCTTGCCGCTGGCCCGCACCGCCAGGCGCTCGGGCCAGCGCTGCCTTCCCGGGCGCTCCGCCGCGAGCAGCGCCGAGACCAGGCGATCCACGCCGAGACCCGCCCGGGCCCGATGCCGCTCGCGCACCCGCGCGAGCGCCCGATCCAGACGCTCGGCGTCGAAGGGCTTGAGCAGGTAGTCCACCGCGTCGGTGTCGAAGGCCCGGATCGCGTAGCGGTCGAAAGCGGTCACGAACACCACCAGCGGAGGGCGCTCCTCGTCGAGCGCCTCCACCACGCCCAGCCCGTCCAGCTCCGGCATCTGGATGTCGAGGAAGACCACGTCGGGCTCGAGCCGATCGATCAGCGCGAGCGCCGACATCCCGTCGCCGGCGGTGCCCACCACCTCGAGGTCGGCGACCCGGAAGAGCAGGCGCTCCAGATCGCGGAGCACGATGGTCTCGTCGTCGACCAGCAACACCCGGAGCGGATCGCTCATCGGGTGTCCTCGATCCGCACCAGGGCCTCGACCCCTCCGTCGACGGGCCGGACGGTGAGGGTCGCGCGCTCGCCGAAACGGGTGGCCAGGCGCTGGCGGGTGGTCGCGAGCCCGGTGCCGTCCACCGGCACCTCGCCGAGGCGGGCGCCGTCGTCGAAGACCCGGAGCACCACCGCGCCGTCTTCACGCCGAGCGGAGAGCCGCACCGTGCCCCCCGCCGCCCGCGGCGCGATCCCGTGCTGGAGCGCGTTCTCGACCAGCGGCTGGAGCAGGAGCCGGGGCACCTGGACCCCGCAGAGCTGATCCGGCACGTCCACCTCGACCCGGAGCCGGTCGGCGAAGCGGATCCGCTCGATCGCCAGGTAGGCGTCGATCAGCTCGAGCTCCTCCCCCAGCGTGACGTCGGTCGCCTGCGGCTCGGCCAGGATCCGCCGGAGCAGGTCGCCTAACGCCACCACCGTGGCGCGGGCTCGGCGCGGGTCCTCATCGATCAGGGCGCCGACCGTGTGGAGCGCGTTGAAGAGGAAGTGCGGCTCGAGTCGGGAGGCGAGCGCCTCGAGCCGCGCCCGGGTGGTCTGGGCCTCGAGCCGGGCGGCCTGGGTCTCCCGATCGGCGAGATCGCGCCAGACCTGCGCGGCGCGCCCGAGGCCGAGCACCGAGCCGTACACCAGCACGGCGAGCTGGAGCCGGGTGCCCGCGAAGAGCTGGCGCAGGGCTTCCGACAGGGGGAACGACTCGCCCGAGCCGAAGAGCGCGAGCCCGGTGGCGATGGTCGCCGCGGTGGCCGGAACGTGGATCGCGAGCAACGCCAGCAGGTGGACCAGGAGCGAGAGGACCCGCCGGCCTCGCGCGAAGTCGAAGCGGCGGCCGAGCGCCAGGACCAGCGGCACCGCGAGCGCCCAGACCACCCAGGTGGCCGCGCCGAGCGCGAGCGACTGGAGCAGGGTGACCGGCTCGCCGGCCGCCTTCCGAATCGCGTAGAGCTGCGCGGCCGCCACCACGGTGAGCAGCGCGAGCGCGGCGCCCGCGATGGCGGCCGCGCTCCGCCACGAGCCCGCGGCTAGCGCGCGGGATTCGCCTGGACGACCGCCGGCCATGGCGTGAGCGGCAGGTGCTGGGCCGCGGTCCGAGTCGGCGCGAGCCCCTCGCGCTCGACCGCGCGGACCACTTCGATCGCGTACTGGGAGGGCGTATCCACGGTCTGAATGTAGTCGCCGGCCCAGAGGAAGGAGGCGCTCGGCACCGCCACCATCAGGGCCCCCTCGCTCGCCGTCCCGTCGATCGGCCGCACCCGCACCGCGCCGCCGGCCAGGTCGAGCCCGCTTCGAGTGGTCCGGACCCGGAGCGGGCGCGGCTGGCGAGCGAGCAGGTCGGGTGCGAGGGTCCAGCGGCGCTCCACCAGCTGGGTCAGGAACGGCTTGGCCAGCTCGTGCGCCACGATCGTGGCCCCGCGAGCGACCCAGAACCGGACCCCGTCGATGTGCGGCCAGGCGAGGTCGGTCACCACCAGCACCATCGCGCGCGCGCCGGGGAAGAGCGTCGCGATCAGCGCCGAGTCCGCCCGGCTCCGCCACTCGCCGGTGGTGGCGTCGAAGAGGAAGACCGTGTCCCGCTGCAGCGTCACCGCGTGGGTGTAGAGCCGGGTGCTCAGGAGCACCGTGTTGGCGTCGACCCGAATCGTGTCGACCGGCGTCGGCTGCCGCTGGAAGTCCGGCGCGTCGCGATGGTCGGCGTCGGGCACGGCGAGCGGCGGCGCGTCCGCGCGGGCGAGGGTCTCCACCAGCTGGTCCGCCGCGCGCTGCGGCAGCGAGACGTTCCGGCGGAGGTGCTCGACCCCGTCGACGTATCGCACCGAGACCACCGGCAGGATCACCGCCCCGCTCCGCCACCAGGTGCCATAGAGATACTCGGCCCGCACCTGGCCCCAGGTCGGATGGGGCTCGATCCGCTCGAGCTTGACCGGGATGCCGCTCTTGGGGTCGAGATAGAGCCGCTCCCCTCCGCGCTCCAGCACCACCCGCGGATAGCCGCGCAGCTCGCAGCGCTCCGCCACCCGGGCGTCGCCGTCCGTCCAGTCGAAGAGCACGGCGAGCGGATTGAGGGCGCGGCTCGCGGCGAGGAAGCGATGGAGCGGCGGCGACGGCGTCAGCGCGGTGTCGCGCGCCACGAAAGAGGCGCGGTCGCTCCGGAGGAAGACCGGGCCGCCCGCCGGAATGCTCTGCCAGCGCTCGACTCCGGTGGCGGGGTCGAACCACCACTCGCGCGCCGCGGACGACTCGATGTAGGGAGGCGCCGGGCGATCGGACTGGAAGAACTGGACGTCGACCTCGGTCGAGCGCCAGTGAAGCACTCCGTCCGCGGTGCCGAGTCCGGTCGCGCGCCGGGCTCGCTCGAGCCATTCCCGAGCGGAGGGCGAGGGCTCGGCGGCCGAGCAGGCTTCCGGCTCGAATCGATCGCGGCCGGGCCAGCCCTGCGCCATGGCGACCGAGGGCAGCGAGCAGGCGACGACCAGCATCAGGCGAATCGAAGGCGACATGGCTCCGGACCGTTTCGGGGTTGCCCCCACTACGGCCCGCCGCCATCGCCGATCGCGCGGGTGGGATGAGGCGCGGCTCCCCGGGGCGAGCCGCGGCCTCCGAGCGTCAGGGTGGCAAGATCTCCCGCTTGGCCTCCTCCAACCGGCGCCCGCCGAGCACGCCGAGCGCCGCCATCGCGGGCTCGACGTTCTGGAGCCAGGCCCGCGCGCCGGCCAGCTTGCCGAGCCGGGCGAGCGCGCGGGCCACCTGGAGAGCCGCAAAGCAGCGGACGCGATCCACGCAGGTCACCGCCGCGGGGTACTTGCTCGCCGTCTCGAACACGGCCTGGAAGCGCTCCCGCTCGAATTCCCGCTCGATCACCCGCGCGGCCAGGTGCGGGTCAGGATCGCGGGCGAGGTGCGCGGTAGCGAGCCCGACGAACGCCGCCGCCTCGAGCGAGTGGCTCGCCGCCATCAGATGGACTCGGCGCATCTCCGGATGGGTGGTCTCCACCATCGGCAGGATCCCGTCCGGATCGAGCGTGACTCCGCGCAGGGTCACCGCGCCCGACACCAGGACGGAATCGACCGGACTCTCGCCAGTGAGCTCGACGCGCTCGGTCGCGCCGGCGGCGTTCGTCGTCTCGAGCGTGACGGGATAGGGCACCGTGCCGGTCCGCTCGACGACGATCCAGGTCCGACCCCGGTCGGCGCGAACCCGTCGGACCGCGTAGCCGAACCTGGCGTCGCCGGTCACCCAGCGATCGAGAAAGGCCCGCGCGCCGGGAAATCCGGCCGCCTCGACCCGCTCCACGAATTCGTCGAGCTCGAGCCGGCGGTGGCGATGGCTCGCGAGCAGCTCCTGCTGCAACGCCACGAAGCGGTCCGCGCCGATCCGCTCGGCCACCAGGTATACGGCGGTCGCGCCCTTCGCGTGACGAACCAGCGAGTTGTAGTCGAAGTCGAGGGCGCGGACGGCGCTGTCCGGCAAGCCGAGACGGCGCTCGTGCCCGGCCAGCTCGGCCGTGAGAAACCGCTCGAGGCTGTTGTCGGCGTCCGGCCGACGCCACTGCTCCGCGATCGAGCGGCCTGCCGTGCGGGCCAGATAGAGCTGATCGGTCCAGATCCCGAGGCCCAAGGTGAGCCAGCCGAGCCGCTCGTCGGGGTCGAGCACCCAGAGACCCCAGTAGTAGTGGGCCAGCTCGTGCGCGGTGATCCAGCGGACGAAGGGCTCGCTCAGGTCGGCCTGGTGGATCATGAACACGTTGGGGAGCGGGAAACCGCCGCGGGCGCCGCGATAGCCGGGCAGCACGCCGATCTCCTCCGCCGGGAAGAACCCATAGGTCGCGCGATACCACTCGGCCGCGCGGGCCGTCGCCGCCGCGATCCCGCGGAAGCGAGCCAGCTGCTCGGCGCGGGCGAAAGCGCTCACCATGGTGCCGCCGTCGGCCGCGCGCACCACCCGATACCCGCGGCCGAACGCGAGCGCGGCGCCTGCCACCCGGTCGGCTCGATAGCGATAGAGCGTGGTGCCTTCGCCCAGCACCGAGTCCGCGAGCGAGCCCGAGACCAACACGCCGACCCCGCGGGGCGCGAGGATCTCGACCTCGAAGCTCCGGGCGCTCCGAAGCGAGTCCGGCAGCCCGGGCACGGCGGGGTACCAGGCCTCCGCGTCGTCCACCGAAGTGGCCAGATCGTAGCCGAGACTCGAGCGCGAGGTCGTGTCGAGCGGCGTCACGAATTCCACCATCAGCGCGGCGGGTCCGGTGCCGGGCTCGATCGGCGCCACCAGCGAGCGTCGATCCTCGCTCAGGAAGAACGCGCCGGTGCGGCCCAGCGAATCGCCGACGGCGGTCACCTCGATGCGGCGATCTCGCGAAAGTCCCAGGTGGAGTCGAAACGAGTCGGGCTCGGCCAGCAGCGATCGCGGCAGCCAGATCGTCGCCCGCGCGGTCACGGCGGCGCGAGCGGGATCGACGGTCGCGTGGATCCGATAGGCGACCGCGGCCCGAGGCCCGGCCGCCTGGGCGTGGAGCGGCCCGGCCGGCGCCAGCAGGAGCCCGAGGCAGAGGGCGCGGATCATCGGGAAAAAGCTATCTCCGCGAGGCCGCCGCACGCCGGACCCTGTCAGGAAACCGAAAAACGACCGAAAGAGCGAGCATTCTGTTCCCATTCTGCAACGTTTCCCCGGAATCCATCGTCCTATTGAAGGCATGTCCCAGCCGACCAGACGGACCTGGCCAGTCACCCTCCCGGTGGCGCCCGTTGCGAGCCTTTTGGTGCTCGGCAGCGTGGCCGGCGAGGTGGTGGCCGGCGCGCCGTCGGAGGCGCACCGGCTGCTGGCTCTGGTTCCGGCCGAGCTGGCAGGCCGGCCCTGGGCCGCGGTCACCTACAGCTTCGTGCACAGCGGTCCGCTCCACCTTCTGTTGGATATGCTGGCCCTGCTGATCGTGGCAACCCGGCTGGAGCATCGGCGCGGCGCGCTCGTGTTGGGGGGCTGGTATCTGGGAGGGGTCCTGGCGGGCGCGGCGCTCGCGGCGGTGGCTCCGGCTGGATCGATCGTGGGGTCGACGATGGGGGTGTTCGGGGTGCTGGTCGGTCTGTTCGTGAGCGACCGAGACTCCCCCGTGCTCAGGGGCTTGCCCGGCAAGGGGCGGTGGGTGGTGCTGGCGCTCCTGGCGGCCGGTTTGCTTCCGGGGGTGAGCCAGGCGTCGAACGCCACGGTGCGGGGGGCGTATCTTGGAACACTGTTGCTTGGGTTCATCGCGATGAGCTGGTCGAAGAAGCGGAAGCCCGAGCGCCGGGTCGAGCCGCCCAATTCCCACTTCAATCCTCCGGGCGTCGTCCATCGCGACGTCTCGACGCCCTGGGACGAGATCGACCTCGAGGCCCTGCACGAGGTCAATCGCGAGGCGGTGATGGTCGTGCTCCGGAAGGCCCGGGAGCTCGGGCCCACGCACCTGACGCCGTCGGAGCGGGAGTTCCTCGATCGGATGACCGAGGCGAGCCGGCTCGGCCGGTCCTCCTAGCATCAGAGCCCGATAGGCCTCCGCCACGCGGATCGCCTGCCCGGGGCGGTATCACACCCCTCGGGATGGCGGCGCACCCGAGCGCGCGGGGGAGCCGCCCGCCAACTGGATACCGGCCCGCCCAAGCCCCCCGCCAAGCAGCGGACATTACAGAAGCTCAACCGCCCGGATACCCATTCCGCCCCCTGTTTGAACTCGATTTGACGGCGCGGTAGCATAGTAAGGTCGCTCCTTCCGACGGTGTCGACGATGGCGGCCTCCTTCCAGCTGAAGTGTCTCGGCCTTCCGGAGCTTCGCGGCCCGGACGGCAAGGTCATTCGGTTCCGGGTCAAGAAGCACATCGCCCTCCTCGTCTACCTCGCGGTCGAGCGGCGCGGCGCGCACGATCGGGCCCGCCTGGTCGAGATGTTCTGGCCGAAGGCTGGGACGGCGAAGGGCCGGCACTCGCTCGCGACCGCGCTTTCCCTCCTTCGGAGCATCTTCGGCCGGGCGGCATTCGGCCCGGGTCGGGCCACCATCCGGTTTTCGCCGGGGCGACTGACCCTCGACCTCGACCGGCTGAGCGCGGGCGACGTGCTGGGAGCGGATGGGGAGGCGCCGCTCGAGGTCGACGGTTTTCTGCGGGGTTTCGACCTGATCGACGCGCCGGAGTTCGGCATCTGGAAGGATCGGGAGCACGCGCGGCGCCTGCCGGCGATTCATTCCGGCCTGCTCACCCTGATCGACCACGGGCGTCGGCGCGGCTCGCACGACGAGGTCATGGAGCGGGCGGATCGTCTGCTGGCGATCGATCACCTGGCCGAGGAGGGGATTAGGGCGAAGATCGAGGCGCTGACCCTCGCCGGGGATCGGTTCTCGGCGCTCCGGGTCTTCGACGAGTGGAAGTCCCAGATCAAGGACGAGGTGGGCGCGGAGCCATCGGCGCTCCTCGAGGGAATGGCGGCGCAGCTTCGGAAGCGGGGCTGGGAGCCTCGGGCGCCAGTGGCGATCACGCCGGTGCCGGCGGAGCAATGGCGTGATCGCCGGTTTGTCGGAAGGGGGGTGGAGTTTCGGCGTTTGTATGAGATCTGGGAGACGACGCACCAGTTCCGACCAGCGCTGGTGCATGTCACAGGCGATTCGGGTGTGGGCAAGACGACCCTTGCGCAACGGCTCGCTACTTCAGCCGGACTCGAAGGCGCTTCGGTCGCTCGAGTGCAGTGCTACCGCTTGGAGCAGCACCTACCCTACACCGCGATCGGCGGCATGGTGGAAGGCTTACTCGGAAGACCCGGCGCCAGCGGGACGTCACCCCAAGCCCTAGCCGACCTAAGCCGAATCCTCCCGCGGGTTCGCAACCACTTCCCGACGCTTCCAAGCCCCCGGCCCGGGGATGGCGAGGTCGCGCGTCTGCTCTTTGCCGAAGCAGTCATCGAACTATTGCAGGCCGTGATGGACGAGCGACCGACGCTCCTGGTCTTCGATGACATCCACCACGCGGATGAGGCCTCGACCGCCGTGCTCCATCTTGTCCTGCGGCGGCTGCCGGAGGGGCGCTACCTCGTGCTCGCTACCACTCCCGTCCAAGCCGACGCTCGAGCCCTAGGCTCAGGCTTCGGGCACGGCAACCCCCAACGCACTGCTGCCACTATCGCTCTTCAGCCACTTGGAGCCCAAGAGTCGAGTGACCTGCTCCGAGAAATCCTTGCATCAGCAGCCTCTCGACCGCGTGCGCCTGAACGTAGGGCGATTGTGAGAGCCTCAGGCGGATACCCGATGGCACTTGAGTTGCTGGCGGAGGACTGGCGGGCCAATGGGGCAAGGTCCATCGCCATCTCCCTTAGAGCGATGACCGCAAGCTTTGACCTCAACCTTGATACGACGGACACCTACTCCGACCTTGCCGATCGGGTCCTGCAGAATCTCTCGGAAAGCGCACGCCAGGTCGCGACGCTGGCAGCCCTGCTAGGTAGTCGGGCCGGTGACCTGTCGCTGTACGTTCTTGTGGACCTCACCTTTGGCCAAACGGCCGAAGGTGTCTCGGAGCTGACGACCAGACGCCTGGTGCGAAGCATCGGACCAACGATCGAATTTACTAATGAAGTAGTACGGGCACACATCTACAACCGTATTCCTACGCCCGTCCGACGTGCGCTGCACTCGGCAATCGCGGATCGCCTTCTCGCCGACAAGCGTGTCGGAAACTCGGCTCCTGGCCTTGAGCTTGCTTGGCACTTGAACAGATCTGGGCGATCGGCTGAGGCGACACCCCACCTTCTGTCCGGCGTCGCAGAAGCGAAGGCCGGCGGGGCACCACATGAAGCGATCCTCGCGCTCGAGTCAGCGCTCCCACATGTCCAACCTGCGATTCGGCCTCGCATCACGATCGCTCTAGGCGATCTGCACCAGGAGCTGGGCCAATGGGCCGACTCCCTCACGGTGCTTGGCACGCTCGAAAGGATTCCTGCTGGCCTCGCCAACATGGCCAGCGTGCTGGCTACGAATGCCAAGTGGAACCTCGGCCTCACCCAGCGAGACGACCATGCGGCACTGGTGAGAGATCTCCTGCAGACCGTGGCAAACGACCGGCGCGCCGCCCCCACCGCCTACCTGCTTGCGGCGAGGATCGCCAAGGACACGGCCGATCCGACCTTGATGAAGCGGGTGCTAGACAGCGAGTCCCGGAACCTGACGGATCAACGAGACCACCTTCCCGTCATCCTCGCCCGGGCGCTCCTCAGCTTCCATTTGCGACGAACAGACGCGGCCCTGGTAGCAGCCTTGACCGCCCTCAGAGCGGTTCGCACGACTGGCCGAGCCGACGTGGCGGCGACGCGCCTATTCATGGGCATCGCTGTCGTGTACGCTGCCATGGGCGAATACGCTTCCTCGGTCCGTTTCGCCGAAGAAGCCATCGTCATGGGTCAGCGACTCGACAACGCTGCGCTGGTCAGCCAGGTGCAATCAAACGCCGCGAGCTCGTACTTGCGACTTCGCCGCTATCAGGAGGCAATTTCCCTGGCCAGAACCGTACAGACTCACCTGCCGTTCTCTAACGGCCCAAGATTCCTACAGAAGGCCTTTCAACTGGACGCGCTCGGCAACTGCCTACTCGGAAGAACCGACGCAGCTCTCGACGTCCTGCGACGAGCAGAGAGTGTCTTAGAGCTCAAGCGGGAGGGTTGGTTGCACCAAGACTGGCTACTGACGAAGGCCGACATCCTCTGGCATTCGCGGCGCCAGCGTGAGGCGATCGCGGTGGCAACTAGAGCGACGACCGGTGACTACCTCAACCCCATGGAGGTAGGGTTCAGGGGACAACACGCCCGTTGGGTTGCGACGCTGGGCCTACTGAACGGGATTGCGCCCTCAGCACTCGACCGCATTGAACCACCGACGGCGGAGCACAGTCAACTCGACGCATTGGACCACATCGAGATACTCGGAGCGATCTTGCGACTCCGTCGCCATATTGACCGCTGCGAGGCCACAGGAATCGTGGAATGCCTTAGCGCTCGCCTGGCCCTCCTCGATGGTGGGACAGTCGAGCACTTCCGCGATATGGGATTCCTCGAGGGGATGCCGGCCCAAACATTTAGCTACGACTGATCCGCCGCCGTTGCACGGATCGC
>JBFXAS010000091.1:0-17744 GCA_050184075.1 Gemmatimonadales bacterium | reverse complement strand
CCGTGGGCCTACTCCGCGAGGGGGAACCTGCTCCTGGGGGCCGCCCTCGCGATGCTCGCCGTGATTCCGGTGACCGTGCCGCCCCGGCTGCTCGCCTGGGCTTCGCGCCAGGGCGCAACGGGCGGGGGGGTCGGGGTCAGCTCGGTCTTTCTGATGGGGGCCACCTCGGGGCTGGTCGCGGCGCCCTGCGGCGCGCCCGCCTTCGCCGCCGTGCTCACCTTCGTGAGCGCCACCCAGAGCGCCGTGCTCGGCTTCGTCTATCTTTTCGTCTTCAGCGTGGGGATGACGGCGCTCCTGGTGGCGATCGGGATCTCCTCCGGGATTCTCGCCGCGATGCCCAAGGCCGGACGCTGGACGGTGTGGGCCAAGCGGCTGGCCGGCGTCCTCATGGTGGCGATGGCGGAGTACTACCTCATCAAGGCGGGACAGGCATGGCTGTGAGTCGGACCGGGAGTGGGGCGCGGAGCTGGTGGGGGAGGGCGGCGAGTCTGGTGGCGCTCCTGGCGGGCCTAACGGCGTGGCCCGCGGCGGCGCAGTTCGACACCGGGATCGCGGTCGGCGCCAAGGCCCCTCCGATCACCGTGACCGATCTCGAGGGCAAGCCGGTCGATCTCGGCCAATACATCGGGAAGCGTCCCGTCCTGCTCGAGTTCTGGGCGTCGTGGTGCGACCTCTGCAAGGAGCTCCTCCCCTCGCTCAAGGACGTCGAGCGGACCTACGGCGACCGCGTGGTGCGGATCGGCATCAATATCACGGTGAACGACTCCCGCGAGCGGGTTCGGCGCTATCTCGAGCGCCACCAGCCGCCTTTTCTGACGCTCTATGACGAGCAGGGGATCGGAAGTCGGGCGTACGACGTGCCCACCACGTCCTACATCGTGGTGATCGACGCCTCGGGCACCGTGGTCTACACCGGCACCGGCGGCGAGCAGGACTTGGTGGCCGCGGCCGGAAAGGGGCTTGGCAAGTGATTGGCAGCAGGAGCGTCACGGTGTTGCTCGCCGCGCTGCTCGGCCTGGCGTCGGCGAGCCAGGCCCAGGAGCGGCTTCGGGTGGCGCTGGTCGACGAGCCCAGAGTCGGGCAGGACGCGCCGGACTTCAGCATGCCGTACCTGACGGCGCTGGGTCCCGGGCCGGCGGATCAGCCGTTCCGGCTCAGGGCGGAGCTCGGACGCCGGGTGCTGCTGGTGGTGACGGGCGACCCGGAGGGCGAGGACGCGGCCAGCTTCTGGGAAGGGCTTCGGGCGATGGGTGGCACCGTGCTGCCGGACGACCTGGTGGTGATCGGGCTGGTGAAGGCCGACGTTCGGCGGACCCAGGAGCTGGCGGCGCGAGTGGGCGAGGGGGTCAAGTTTCTCCCGGACAGCGCGGGCCGGGTCCAGCGGCAGTACGGCGCATCGGGCAAGGTCGAGGGAGTGCGGCTGTTTCTGATCTCGGATCTGGGGCGAGTGCTCTACCGGTCGCGGGGCTTCCGGTTCGACTCAGCGAGCGACGCGAAAGGGCTCCGGGAGGCTCTGGGCGGGGGCTGATTTGGCCTGCGGGTTGTCTTCGGGGATGCCGGATTTTGATCGCGGAATCTGCAAGCCCTTGCGTCAAGCTGCCCGGATCGGCACCGCGTCGTAATTTTGGACGGTTTCGAGCCGACGCACTTTGCCGTAGTCAATTCAATCACAACGTATTACGTCCTGTGATCTAGATCACGTCGTGCGTTTCGGAGACGCCGCTCGGTCTGATGTGGCAGGGATTGGTCTCTGAAGGTGTGGTCAGGGTGGGATCGGTCCTGCGAAACGCGGGCAACCCCATGCCAGGCGGTAGTTTGCGTCCCTTGACCGAGGTGGGATGAGTCGGTAGGTTGGAGTGCTGTTCATTTACCCCGGGCTCCATTTGGGGGAGCTTTGGGGCCGATTCGGGCTGGCGGCACGAGGTTCGCCAGAATCGGCGCCGGTGGAACCGGGGGCAAGGACCATCAGGAAGACCGACTAGACTCGCGTGGCGACTGGCCCGGGCAATTGTGCTCTGGCTCACAGCGCGCGGGTGGGTCCGGTCGCTATGATGGTCCAATCGTACGCGCAGGACCAGCCCCAAAAACTGAAGTCGATTGTGTCGTCCGTCCGTTTCGGTTGTGGTGGCTAACACGCAGTCTCACGTTCATAGGGGGAGTGAATGAACAAGCTGTATCGATCCTTACTGCTGACCGGCATCGTGGCTGTTGGCCTCGCCGGCTGCGGTGACGACGTCACGGTGGTCGATCCGCCTGCGCCGCCACCGCCGCCGGACCCGATCGTCCGGGCGGTCGAGGTTACACCTGACAACGTCACGGTGAGCCCCGGCCAGACCATTCAGATGACCGCCTCGGTCACCGCCGATCCCGGCGCCAGCCCGACGGTCACCTGGAGCTCCAGTGACGCGACCCGCGCGACCGTTGACAACAGCGGTCTCGTGACCATTCCGGCCGCCGCGCCATCTGGTCCGGTCGCCATCCGCGCCACCGCGACGGCCAACGGCAGCACCGCGTCGGACGCCGCGACCCTGAACGTGGTCGGCACCACGGTCACCGGTGTGCAGGTGACTCCGGCCGCCGCCACGATCAACGTCGGCCAGAGCGTCGACCTCGAGTCGTCGGTCCAGGGCACCGGCAATCCGTCTCAGGCGGTGACCTGGTCGACCCTCGACGGCACCATCGTGACCGTCGATCAGAACGGCGTCGTGACCGGCATCGCCGCCGGCACCGCCAACGTGAAGGCCTGCTCGCAGGCCGACGCGACCAAGTGCGGCCTGTCCTCGATCGTCGTCGTCGCTCCGACGCCGGCTACGGTCGAGATCCAGTCCGTCACCTTCACCAACGGGGCCGGCAACGAAGTCCCGGTGGTGCTGACCAACGTCTTCGGTCAGATCCAGATCCAGATCAACGTCGACAACGGCGACCGGCAGCTCGATCGCATCGACGCCTTGATCGGTGGCGTGGTCGTGGCCAGCCAGAGCTTCGCGCAGGCCGCGCCGCAGGCCGCCGCCCCGAGCCTCGCGCCGCGGGTGGTCAGCCTCAGCACCAACACCATGCAGGTCCGGAAGAACGGGAACGTGTTCGTTCCGGTGATCTTCAACGGCAACAACCAGATCACCGCCAACCTGTACGTCGTCGGCAATCCGACCCCGCTCGCCTCGAACGCGGTCCCGGTCGTGATGAACAACACCGACGCGATCATTCAGCCCGGCACCAACAGCGTCACCACGTTCCAGCCGACTCCGGGCGTCGGTAGCAGCATCACCGGTCCGACCACCACCGCCGGCAGCACCTGGTACGGCAACGTGGCCACCGTGGACATCTCGACCCACTTCATCGCGTTCCAGAAGACCCTGCCGAGCGCCTACACCTTCGGCTCGGTCGGCTGCGGCACCGATGCGGCTCCGACGATCGTTGGCACGCCGACCACCGGTATCGTGCTCACCGGCGTGCTGCCTTGCGCCGCTGCTGAGGGCGTGGTCACTCCGGCCGCCGCCCCGGGCGCGACCTCGTACGCTCCGGCGACTTCCGGCCCCGACGGGACCGGTCTGGTTGCTCCGGCGGCCTGGTCGACCGTCGGCTCGGCCTTCACGGTGAACAGCGATCAGCGCTGGAACCTGATCACCCCGTCCCTCACCGCGCTGGCGCAGTTCAACGTGGACAACGTCGGCCCGGTCACCCTGGTCGACAACGGCGCCGTCTCGGTTGGTCCGGCCGTGGCCTTCAACGACCTGGCTGATCAGCAGTGGATCAACGACGCGTATGCCTTCGCGCAGGACATCAGCTCGTCCGACGCGGGCGTCGGCGTGGCGCTTCTCGAGGCGCATGATTACGACTCGGGCGGCCTGGCCTGCACTGGCACGGTCGTGACCACTGGCGCCGACTACAACGAAACCGTGACCAGCGTGGCGACGGACGGCGAGCAGATCTGCGCCTACTCCGAAGACCTGCTGGGCAACGTCGGCACCTCCGGTCCGTCGAACTACTTCGGCGTCGACAAGGGCGTGCCGCTCGCCCGGCTGCTCGGCTCGACCGCGGCGACTCCGGCTCCGGTCGGCACGCCGTACGCGGGTTCGACCACCGCCAACACCCAGATCTACTCGATCGCTTCTCCGCCGGTCGCCACCGACGTCTTCGGTGTCGAGGGCCTGGATACCCGCGCCGGCTTCGACCAGGGCGCGACCTTCCTGACTGGTTTCCCGGCCGCGATGACCCTCACGGGCTTCAACGCGCTGGGCACGGTGACCTGCGATCTCGGACCGACGACGGGCTATGCCTTTGTCGATCCGGCGGCGCTGCTCACGATCCTGTCGGACACCTACGTCCGCTCGATCGAGGTGCCGATCCTCTGCGCCGGCGGCGGCATGACCATGCCGGCCTACGTGGACTTCAGCGCCAACGTGACGGATCGCGCTGGCAACACCAGCTCGAGCTTCGCGTACAACTTCGCGGCCGATCACCTCGCCCTGCCGAACATCACCGGTCTGGGCTTCACCCCCGGCTTCTACACGCCTGGCGCCCCGGCCGCCTTCGGCTTCTCGGCGAACGACGATCTCGAAGTGATCGACGCCACGGCGGCGGTCACCCAGGTCGTTGACCAGTCCAGCGGCGGCACCGCGCTCCGGTACGGGGTCGGCTCGCTCACGGCGCTGGGCACCCGGTGGGACAACGTCATCACCAACGTCGTCAACGGCGCCAACGCGTCGATTCCCTACTTCCTGTTCCGGGTCGACGAGATGTGCACCGCGGCAGCGACGCCTTATGCCAGCTGCCCGGATCCGACGATTGCCCCGTACAACCCGCTGCTCGCGCCGTACATCACCACCTCGCAGCTGAAGCTGGCCGCGGGTGCTGACACGGCCGACTACACCGCTGGCGCCGCGGCTCTGCCGACGGTCGTCTCGGCGGACGTTGCTGACGTGGCTGGCCAGCTCTCCGGCACGCCGATCAGCGCTCCGATGCTCGCCACGCAGTTCAATCCGAGCACCGGTCTGTTCCGTGGCGTCTGGGATGCCGCGGACCTGATCGCCTGGAGCGGCGTCAACAGCGGTCCTGGCACCGCCATCGCCACCCACGTGGCGAGCACCTCGATCGTCGTGCCGTTCTTTGACGGCGTCGAGCTCTGGCGGCTCAACAACGCGGCCGAGTGGGTGCACTGCGGTGCCTTCCCCGCTCCGACGCTCACCGACAACGGTAATCACCGCTTCTGGACCTACACCCTGGTGATTCCGACCGCGTCGGCTCATCCGTGCGTCGACACCGCTGGCGGTTCGTTCGTCGGTGCGCTGCCGATCGGTAACTACCGCGCGATGGGTGTGAAGGCTGGCGCTGGTCTGTTCACGCCTGACTTCTAACCGATCGTAAGCTTCAACGAGAAAGGGTCCCGTCGCGAGACGGGGCCCTTTTTCGTTGGGGTGCGATGGGGCGTCCGCCGGCCGTCAGGGACCGGGTTTCCGTCGGACAAGGCCGCCCCCGGACTGCACGGCGTAGGCAAGCGGCGGCAGTCGGCCATCGTCCCACCGCCGGTAGTGGCTGAGGCCTGAGCCCGCGGTAGAACGAAGGAGGGCCTCGGTTCCACCGAGGCCCTCCTTTTCCATGCGGCCACAGACTCGATCTGCCGGCTCAGCCGAACTGCAGGCCCACCACGTTGCCGCCCCGGAGCTCCGTATTGGCGAGCGAGACGTCGACCGTGCCGGTCCAGGGAGACCAGCCCTCGCGCAGGAGCTTGGTTCCGTCGCTGTAGACGTCCCAATAACGCACCGCGCTCGCCCGATAGGACGAGTCCTTGCCGCTCGCCCCGTCGAGCAGATACTCGGCGCGCGTGCCGAGCAGTTTCGACCCCGGCGCCGGCGTGACCGGCGGCTCGGGCACCACCTCGATGGGCGGCTCCTCGGGGATGTCCGGGACGATCCAGGGATCCTCGACTTCAGGATCGCCGATCACCACGGGGGGGCGCTCGTCCCGCACCGGGTCGATGCCCAGGGTCTCGTTCCGCCTCTCGGGCACGGCGATGTCAGGGATGTCCTGATCGCCGTCGATCAGCGCCAGCGGCTCGACCGCGATCGGCCTGGCCTCGATGGTCTGATCGCCGCTCCGGAGCCGGCGGGCCGCCTCGCGGGCCAGGAGGGCCTCCTCGAGGCTCTGGTGCGCCGCGGCGGCCCGGCTCTCGGTCGAGGCGCCCTTGGTCTGGGCTTGCTCGGGCCTGGGAGCGTCCTCCGGAGTGGCCCGGACCAGCTCGTTCTGGAAGACGGTGGCATCGGTTACCGGCCGGAGCTGCCGCTCTCGGGAACCGTTTGCCGGGGTCGATCCGGGCGAGAGGATCCCGTTCAGCAGGCGCTGGACGTCCAACATTTTCCCTCCCAACGGGTTACGTGAGATTGTCCCGCGGTCGCGCCGGCTGATCCGCGCGACCCGGAAGGGGGAGGGTGCAACTCGAGGGCCGATTTCCGGCTCAGCGCCAACCCGCGTCACGGGCGGGCCGCGACCCTCTAGCCGTCAGCGTCCAGAAACCCAGCGGCCGGAGTGCCGAGCGCCAGAGGGACCGGGGCCTCCGGAACCAGGCGGGGATCAGCTCTCGCAGACGTCGGGCTTCACCGACGCCGAGACGGAGACTGGAGCCTCGCGCGAGTAGCCAGGGCGTCCCATCGCGGCGAAGGTGAGCCGCTTGCCGAGCTCGACGCCTGGCTGGTCGAAGGGATCGACGCCGTACCAGACGCCGGCGAACCCGGTCGCGAGCTGGAGGGTCATCAGGAGCTCGCCCATCACCTCCGCGTCGAGGCTCTGGAGCTCGATCGTCGCGTTCATCCGACCCATCCGGGCGAGGGCGGAGGCCGTCGCCTCCTGCTCGGCGTTGAGCAGCTCGGCCAGCGAGTGGCCGGGCAGGTAGGCCAGCTCCTCGGGCAGGTCGGCGCGGTGGGGGATCCGAACGTCCTCCGGGTGCTGCTCCACCTTCACGAAGCTGACCACCTTGTCGAACGGCCCCTCCATGAAGAGCTGGACCTGGCTGTGCTGGTCGGTCGCGCCGACGGCGGCGAGCGGGGTCGGGCCGGCGTGGATGGTGGCTCCCCGCCGGTCGACCTTCTTGCCGAGGCTCTCGGCCCAGAGCTGGACGAACCAGGCGGAGAGCTCCCGAAGCCGGTCGCTGTAGGGCATCAGCACGTGGATCTTGGCACCGAGACGGGTGTCTGCGGCCCAGAGGAGGCCGGAGTAGAGGGCCGGGAGGTTCTTCCGGAGATCGCCCCGCTCCGCGCCCGCCAGCGCCTTCCGGGCCCCGGCGAGCAGCGCTTCGATGTCGATCCCGATCAGCGCGGCGGGCAAGAGACCGACCGGCGTGAGCACGCTGAAGCGGCCCCCGACGCCGGGTGGCACCTCCAGAGTGGCGATGCCTTCCCGCTCGGCGAGCGCCCTGAGCGGACCCTTGTCGGGGTCGGTGGTGAAGGCCAGGTGGCGGGTCGCCGCGTCGGGGCCGAGGGCCTGGTCGAGCCAGGCCCGGGCGACCAGGTACTGGGCCAGGGTCTCGGCCGTCCCGCCCGATTTGCTGATCACGTTGACGAAGACCCGCCGGGGGTCGATCCGGCGGAGCGCCCCGGCCATGGTGGTCGGGTCGACGTTCTCGAGCACGGTGATCCGGGGGTAGAACTCGCGGCCGTCGTCGTCGAGCTCGTTCCAGGCCGGGGGCCGGAGCGCGTTGACCAGGGCCTTGGTGCCAAGGGCCGAGCCGCCGATGCCGAGGACCAGGACGTGGTCGTAGGCCTGGCCCACGCCCTCCGCGAAGCGGCGGATCGCCTTGACCGTCTCCGGCTGCTCGCCGAGCCGGTAGAAGCCGTACTCGCCGTCGCGGCGCCGGGCGGCCACCTCGGCGAGCACGCCGGGAAAGCGCTGGACCAGGTCGTCGAGCTGGGTCCGCGGCAGACCGTGCTGGCCGTCGAGCTTGTCGGCGAGGAGCCGACCGTAGTGCAGCTTCATTCGGGGACCTCCACCACCAGGCCGTCATGGGCCGGCTCGATGCCTTCGGGCAGCGCGGTGCGCAGGCTCTCGTGGCCGGTCTCGTGGGTCAAATGGGTCAACAGGGTCCGTGGCGCCCCGATGCTCGAGGCGGTCTCGATCGCTTCCCCGATGCTCAGGTGGGTCGGATGGCTTCGCCACCAGAGCGCGTTGAGCACCAGGACACGGACGCCGCGAAGGGCGCGCCGCGCCTCTTCGGGCACCGCCTTCACGTCGGTCAGGTAGGCCACAGGCCCGATCCGAAAGCCGACGACGTCGGCGTGCCCATGCTCGAAGCGGAGCGGGAGGATCTCGACGCCCGCCGCCCGGAACGGAACCCCGGGCTCGATCGGATGCAGCTCGAGCTTGGGCTTCGAGGTTCCGGGCACTGGCACCATCGCCGGATCGAAGATGTAACGGTATGAGGCGTGGAGGAAGTCGAGCGTGGCTTGGAGCCCGTAGACCGGGACCGCGCGACGCTGCTTCAGGGAAAAGATCCGGAGGTCGTCGATCCCGGCCACGTGGTCGGCGTGCTCGTGGGTGTAGAGCACGGCGTCGACCCGGTCGACGCCGGCCGCGAGGAGCTGCAGCCTGAGCTCGGGCGGGGTGTCGATCAGAAGCCGCTGGCCGGCCGTCTCGACGAGCGCCGCGGTGCGGGTGCGCCGATCGCGGGGATCGGTCGAGCGGCAGACCTCGCAGTCGCAGCCGATCTGCGGGACGCCGAACGAGGTGCCGGTGCCGAGCACGGTGAGCCGCACGGCCCGCTCAGACCTCTTCGATCTTGAGCAGGTTGGTGGTGCCGGCCACGTCGAACGGCACCCCGGCCGTGACCACGAAGCGGTCGCCGGGCCAGGCCAGCCCTTTCTGGACGATGATCTGCTTGGTGAGCTCCATCATCGAATCGTAGTCGGGGCGGCGGTCCACCATCGCGGGGATCACGCCCCAGACGAGCGACAACCGCCGGTAGGTCTCCGCCTCGGGCGTCACGCCGAGAATGGGCACGGTGGGCCGATAGGAGGCCACCATCCGCGCGGTGAAGCCGCTCGAGGTGAGGCAGACGATCAGCGGGACCTTGAGCAGGTCCGCGGCCGCCCGCACCGCGACGGCGATCGCCACCTCGGTGCGGGCGGGCTCGTCGCTCCCATCGACCCGCTCGGCGGAGAGCCTCCAGACGTCGATCGGCTCCTCGTCCCGGTGGCTCTCGACCTCGCGGGCGATCTGATCCATCGCCATCACCGCCTCGAGCGGGTACTCGCCCACGGCCGTCTCGCCCGAGAGCATCACCGCGTCGGTGCCGTCGAGGATGGCGTTGGCCACGTCGGACGCCTCGGCCCGGGTGGGGCGGGGCGCGTGGGTCATCGACTCGAGCATCTGGGTGGCCGTGATCACCGGCTTGCCCATCCGGTTGGCGAGCCGGATGATCCGCTTCTGCACCAGCGGTACTTGCTCGAAAGGCAGCTCGACCCCGAGATCGCCGCGGGCCACCATGATGGCGTCGGCGGCGTCGAGGATCCCGTCGAGCTGCTCGAGGGCGGTGTCCTTCTCGATTTTGGCGACGAGGCGAACGTGCTTGGGGATCAGGCGACGCAACCCCTCGATGTCCTGCGGGCGGCGAACGAAGCTCACACCGATGTAGTCGGCGCCGAGGTCGACCGCGCGGAGGGCCTCCTCGCGATCCTTCTCGGTGATCGCGGGCGCGCTCACCTCGATGCCGGGCAGGTTGATCCCTTTGTGGGCCTTGAGCTCCCCGCCGTAACGGACGACGCCGTTGACGTGGTCGCCGACCACGCCGGTGACGTCTACCGCGAGCAAACCGTCGTTCAGGAGGATCCGACTTCCGGGCCGGACGTCGCGAGCCAGCTCGCGATAGGTGGTCGGGATCTCGCCGGGCGCTGCCCTGTCCTCGGGCGCGAACACCACCCGCTGCCCGAACTCGAGCCGCATCGGGCCGGGGAGGCTGCCGACCCGAATCCGCGGGCCGTGGAGGTCGACCAGGATGGCCGACGCCGTGTCGCGCTCCGACTGCACCTGCCGGAGCCGGGTGATCCACTCCGCTCGTCCCTCGGGCGTGCCGTGCGACGCGTTGATCCGCACGACGTCCACGCCGGCGTCGAGCATCGCCCGCATCTGATCCGTCTGCTCCCACGATGGTCCGAGCGTGGCGACGATCTTGGTTCGACGAATGTCCCGCGGCACGTTGGCCTCGTTCGCTGTTTCCGACTGTGCAGGCGAGCCACAATGCTAATGAAGTCGGCCCGGTTTCGCCCGGCAGGGAGGGCCGGGTGGTGGGTCAGTGTGAGTGGAAACTGCCCCGCTGCGGATGAGCCGCTCGGTCTCGAGAGGACGCGTTCCAGGCATCCCTTGCGCGGAGCGCCCGATGCTGACGTCCTGCTGGCTGTTGGTCGGAGTCCTAACGGCTGGTTGCGATGGCCGAATCGCCGACGATCCCGAGAGCGCGGCGCGCGCCTATCTGGAAGCGGTGCGGCTGGTGGACCATGGCCAGGTGGCATCCCTGGTCGCCGCCGCTGACCTCGATCGGTTCGCCACCGTCTTCCGGCGGTTGCTGGCCCAGGACTCGACGGGCGCGCTGCTGAGTCTGGTCCATACACGTTCGATCTGCGCCTCGAAGGTGCCGCGCCGGCGTCCGGAACGCTCAAGCTGAAGCGGACCGGTGACGGCTGAAGGGTGACCATCGACCAGCTGATTTCGTTTCTCGATAGCATCGAGTGAGCGCCGGGATCTCGCCTTGGCCGGGGTTGGGGGTGCCGTTTCCGCTGCCTGGGTCGCCCAGGCGGCTTCCAGCCGCTCCATCACGATGCTGTCGCTCTGGCTGTTGGCAGTGGGGAAAGGTCTATTCGACATGCGGGAAGTCGTTGTGAAACAGCGAGATACCGTGGGCTTTGCCACACGGCGTCCACATCGGTGAGCGCTGGTTTATCCTCCGGTCATCCCGTGCCCAACCAGGTTTCCAGTTATGTGGATACGCCGTTTTCTCCACACGGCCCCCTCCGTGCCCAGCGAGGGCTTCGATCGTAAGATATGTTGCTGCAACATCTTAGAGTGACGGAACGCTTTCAACACTGCGCGGTCGATTCTCATCCGACGTCCACAGTCGCTGCACATAACGACGTTATGTGGAAAATGGGGAGGACCGGGCCAGCCGGGCGGCGGGGAAATGCTTCACGATCTTTGCACGACCTTTGACGGAGCTTCGCGCGGTCCGTAGATTGGCCGCGAAACGACGTAACCACTGCTGAGACAAGGAATTTCTGCGATGACGGGTGGTCCGCGAGAGCGGCTGGCCGCCGAGTTCGGCGGCGCGGTCGAGGTCGGTGTCGACGGGGTCAAGGTCACCAACAGGGCGGCCCTCCAGAGCGAGGGGATGGACCGCCTGGTGCGAACGGCGGTGTTCGGGCAGGGGGGCGAGCTCGACGCCGCCCGGCGGTTGCTCTGGGACCTCGGCCAGGCGACCGGGGTCCGACCGGCCTCGATCCACCATCTCTATCTGGCGCGGGGTCGGGGCGAGTGCGGCGGGTTCACCGTTCCGGCGATCAACGTCCGGATGATCGCCTACGACACCGCCCGGGCCGTGTTCCGCGCGGCGAAGGCCTGCGACGCGGGTGCGATCCTGTTGGAGATCGCCCGCTCGGAGATCGCCTACACCGATCAGCGGCCGGCCGAGTACGTTTCGGTGATGATCGGCGCCGCGCTCCGGGAAGGGTACGCGCTGCCGATCTTCGTGCAGGGCGACCACTGCCAGGTCAATCTCAAGAAGTATCAGTCGAACCCGGAGGGCGAAGTCGGCGAGGTGAAGAAGCTGATCGCCGAGGAGATCGGCGCGGGCTTCTTCAACATCGACGTCGACACCTCGACGCTGGTGGACCTCGATCAGCCGGACCTCGACAGCCAGCAGCGGCTGAACTACGAGCGGGCGGCCGAGATCACCGAGATGATCCGGAGGACGGAGCCCGCCGGCGTCACGGTCTCGGTGGGCGCCGAGATCGGCGAGGTGGGCGCGAAGAACAGCACGGTCGAAGAGCTCGACGCCTTCATGGAGGGCTACACGAAGAGCCTCGCCGCGCGGGGCGCCTCGCTGGCGGGGATCAGCAAGATCTCGGTCCAGACCGGGACCTCGCACGGCGGCGTGGTCCTTCCCGACGGGTCGATCGCGGACGTCAAGCTCGACCTGGTGGCGCTGGAGGCGCTCTCCAAGGCGGCGCGGGAGCGCTGGGGTCTCGGCGGCGCCGTGCAGCACGGAGCCAGCACTCTTCCGCCCAACGCGTTCGGCAACTTCCCGCGGGTGGAGACCGTGGAGATCCACCTCGCGACCAACTTCCAGAACATCGTGATGGACCATCCGCGGCTGCCGGCCGAGCTCCGGCGCCGGGTGTACGCCTGGCTCGACGAGAACGCCCAGGCGGACCGGAAGCCGAGCGACACCCCGGACCAGTTCTATTACAAGGCGAGGAAGCGGGCGATCGGCCCGTTCAAGCGCGAGTTCTGGGACTTGTCCGGTGAGATCCGGGGCGCGATCGCGGCCGACCTCGAGAGGAACTTCGCTTTCCTCTTCGAGCAGCTTAACGTCAAGGGGACGGCGGATCTGGTGCGGCGTTTCGTGAAGGCGACGCCGCTCCGCCACGACGAGCTCGCGCGGCCGACCGTCCGGGCGGTAGACGACGCCGACGCGGGCGAATAGGCACGTTTGGGGGCATCATGGGCCGGGACGACGATCGCGAGCTGCTGGTGGTGGAGCGTGACGATGGAGGCGGGGCGCTCAAATGGCTGTTCGTCGGCGCGGTGGTCGGCGCGGGGCTGGCGCTGTTGTTCGCGCCGAGCAGCGGCCGCTCGCTCCGGAAGGATCTGCGTCGGGGCTTTCGCCGAGCCCGCCGCCTCGCGGAGGACGCAGTCGACGACCTGAAGGGCAGCTTCGGGGCCGGCGAGGAGGAGGACCCGTCTCTCCGCGCCTCCGGGGACGTCTACGAGGGCGGTGAGGAGGACGAGCCGGCCGGGGAGGTGGTGGCGCCGCGTCAGGAGCGGCCCAGCCTCCGGGCCGCTCGAGACGAGCTCGAGCGGCGTCTGGCGGCCGCGCGGGCCCGGCGGCGGCGTCCGGTCCCCTCGGATGACGACGACGACGACGACGAGGAACCGGTCGCCTGACGGAGGAACGGCCCCAGGGCTGGCACCGGTCGCTCCGCGGGTTCGTCTGGCGCACCATCCAAGCGGCTGACGAGAACAAGATTCCCTTCCTGGCGAGCGCGCTCACCTTCGATGCGCTGCTCGCCGCTTTCCCACTGTTCCTCCTGATCCTTGCCGGGCTGTCCACGCTCGTGAACGGCACCGGCGGCGGCCAGTTCGACCCGACCGATCTGCTGGAGCGGTTTCTGCCCCCGCACGAGGCGGTGGTCGGGGTCGATCCGTTCCGCACGGTCGAGGAGCTGCTTGGCCGGCTGACCCAGGTGGCGCGGAGTCTCTCGCTGGTGGCGATTCCCGCGTTCCTCTGGTTCAGCACCCGTCTCTTCGCCGGGATTCGGACCGCGCTGGGTGAGATCTACGACGTGCAGCTCCGCCCGGTTCGGCGGCACTTCGTCGTCGCCTACCTGCTCGGCAAGCTCCGCGACCTCGGGATGGTGGGAATCACGCTGGTGCTCGTGCTCGTGAACGCTGGGCTCTCGACCGGGCTCGCCCTGTTGGCCGCCCGGGGGCAATCGGTGCCCGGCTTCGATTTCCTGGTGCACCGGGTCGGACGGTTTGCCGGCGAGGCGGTGGCCTTCGGCTTTCTGCTCGCGCTCTTCTTCGCCCTCTACCATTTCGCCTCCGTCCGGCGGCCGCCCTGGCGGGCCACCCTGGTCGGGACGGTGGTCGCGGCGGTGCTCTTCGAGATCGCCAAGCGGCTCTTTGGGCTCTACCTGCGGAACGTGGTGACCCTCCAGATGAGCTTCGATGCGAACGCGGGCGCGCTGATCCTGTTCGTGATCTGGATGTACTACACGGCGGTGGTGTTCCTGTTGGGCGCGGTGATCGCGGAGACCTGGGAGCTGCGGGAGCTCCAGCGGGCGCAGCGCGGCTGACGGCCGGCGCGGGTCCCTTCCGCCGGTTCATCCGACGACGCATCTTCCGCCCTCATGCGCGCCATCCTCTTCGGGCTCCTCGCGGCGGCGTGGGTGCCCGCGGCCGCCGCCCAGCAGCCCTTCGACTGGTACGGCCGGGGTCCTTATCGTCCGGGAGTGCCGCGACCGGATTCCCTGCTCGGTCACGGCATCGGCGACCGGCACACTCTCTTCCATCAGCAGCAGCGGGTCCTCGATCAGCTGATCGCGGCCGCGCCCGAGCGGGTTCGCACCGAGGTGATCGGCGCCACCGCCGAGGGGCGCTCGATGCGTCTGCTGATCATCTCCTCGCCCGCGAACCTCGCGCGGCTCGACGCGATCCGGGTGGCCCTCGACCGTCTCGCCGATCCCCGGACCACCGACGCCGCCGCCGCGACCGCGATCGCGCGGGAGACGCCCGCCGTCGCCATCCTCTCGCACTCGATCCACGGCAACGAGCCCGCCGGCTTCGAGTCGTCGATGATGACCGCCTATCAGCTGCTCGCGAGCGATGAGCCGGCCACCCGGACGATCCTCGACCACGTGGTCACCATCCTGAACCCGTCGATGAATCCGGATGGGCACGAGCGGTTCGCGGCCTGGAACAACTCCGTGGCGGTCGCGAGCGAGGAGCCGGCCGCGCTCGAGCAGAGCGAGCCCTGGAGCATCATGGGGCGGGGCAACCACTACCGCTTCGACATGAATCGGGACGTGCTGGCGCAGTCGCAGCTGGAGACTCGCGCGGTCGCGGCCGCGGTGCTGCGCTGGCATCCGCAGGTGTTCGTCGACCTTCACAGCACCACCGCGCAGTATTTCTTCGCCCCGCCGGCGCTGCCGGTGAACGCCAACCTCCCGCCCGCCTCGATCGCCTGGCTCGAGCGCTTCGGCGAGGGCAACGCGGCGGCGTTCGACCGCTTCGGCTGGCAGTACTTCGTGCGCGACGTGTTCGATCTCTACTATCCGGGCTACTGGGACAGCTGGCCTTCGCTCAACGGCGCGACCGGGATGACCTACGAGACCGACGGCGGCCCGGAGCTGAGGCTCCGCAAGCGCGACGGCACGGTCACCAGCTTCGCGGACGGGATCGCCCACCACTTCGTGGCGTCGCTCGCGACGCTCGAGACCCTGGCGGCCAACCGCGAAGCGCGGCTGCTCGACTACTACCACTTCCGCGCCGGGGCGATGACGGAGGCCGGCACGAGTCGCTTCCGGCGGGTCGTGCTGCTCCCGGGCAGCGATTCGGCCCGGACCGCGCGGCTGGTCTCGCTGCTGGCCCGACAGGGCATCGAGGTTCGGAGAGCGGGCGCGTCGTTCGCGAGCGCCGCGGCGCACGACTACCTGGCCGCGGCCGACCAGGCCGCCAGGCGGAGCTTTCCCGCGGGCAGCTACCTCGTCGACCTGGCCCAGCCGCAGGCTCGCCTGGCGCGTGCGATCCTCGAGCCGCGGAGCACGCTCGACTCGAGCTTCGCGCGGAAGCAGATCGAGCGCTTCGAGCGGAACCGGCGGCGGGGTGAGCGCGCCAGTCGCGAGGGCTACGAGTTCTACGACGTGACCGCCTGGTCGTTGCCGCTCGCCTATGGAGTCGAGGCATATTGGACGGAGGACGCGCCCGCCGTGCCGGGCTCGCTCGTCGGCCCCGAGGTGGTCGCGCCGCGCGGCGGGGTGAGCGGACGGGCGCGGTCCGCCTACGTCTGGCGGCCGGGCAGCATGGAGTCCTCCAGGCTGGCGATGCGGCTCCTGCTCGAGGGGTTCGCGGTCGGCGGGAGCCTCGATTCGCTCCGGGCCGACGGCGCGAGCTACCCGCCGGGGACGTTCGTCGCCCGGGTGCAGCGCAACGGGCCGGAGCTCCACGAGCGGATCGCCGCGCTCGCGGCGGAGGTCGGCGCCGGGGTGGTGGCCGTGCAGTCGGCCTTTCCCGACCGAGGGCAGGTCGGGGTGGGCAGCGAGGCCGTGCGACCGCTCGCCGCGCCGCGGGTGCTTCTGGCCGGGGGCGACGGGGTGGCGCAGACCACCTTCGGCAGCCTCTGGTTCTACCTCGAGCGGGAGCTTCGAATCCCGGTCACGCCGATCGGGCTCGAGTCGTTAGGCAGGGTCGACCTGTCCCGCTACAGCGTCCTCATCGTGCCGGACGGCTTCGCCGGGAGGATGGCGGCGTCGCTGGGCGGCGGGGGCGGGGCGGTGGCCGCGTGGGTGCGGGGGGGCGGCGCCGTGATCGGCATCGGCGCGGCGGCCGAGCTGCTGGGCCGGAAGGAGGTCGGCTTGACCACCGTCCAGGCGGTCGGCGCGGCGGCCGAGGCGGAGGCCAAGCCCGGCGCCAGGCCCGCGGCCGACACGACGGCGGCGCCCGGCGAGAGCCCCCTGGTCCGCTCGGCGACGGCCCCGGACAGCACGGTGGTCGAGTCGGTGCCGGGATTGATCGCGCGGGCGCTGCTCGACCGCTCGCACTGGCTCGGGTTCGGGTACGAGGCGGACCTCCTGCCCGTGCCGGTCTCCGGCGATCTCATCTTCCAGCCCTCGAAGGCCGGCGACAATCCGGTGGTCTTCTCGAGCGACGCGCCGATCCTGTCCGGCTTCTCCTGGCCGGGCAACACCGACCGCTCCCTCAAGGGGGCGGCCTGGGCCGTGGTCGAGAACGTCGGGGCCGGTCGGGTGGTGCTCTTCGCGGAGGACCCGCTCTTCCGCGCGTTCTGGCGCGGAACGGCGCCGCTGTTGGACAACGCGCTGCTCTTCGGACCGCGGCCCCGCTAGCCGCCTGGGGGCGGGCCTGCTACTTTGCGGGTGCCCCAGGTCCGAAGGGCTCCGGCGCGCGAACCGCGTCAGGACCTCGCCGGTAGCAGCGCTAAGCGATGTCCGGTGTCGCTTCGGGGAGCCTGGGGCACTTTTCATTGGTGGCCCTCCTTCGGTGCTAGATTCCCCATCCCGATGATCGCCCTCGCCCGGAAGTACCGTCCCAAGCGCTTCTCCGACCTGGTCGCGCAGGACCACGTCGCGGCCGCGCTCCGCGGCGCCGTGGCCAAGGGCCGGGTTGGTCACGGCTATCTGCTCACCGGTCCCCGAGGGGTGGGGAAGACCACGGCGGCCCGGATCCTCGCCATGGCGCTCAACTGCGAGCGGGGCGACTCCGCCTCGCGCGGCGGCGAGCCCTGTGGGGAGTGCCCGACCTGCGCGCGGACCTGGGGCGGGCTCGCCGGGCTCGATGTGGTGGAGATCGACGCGGCGAGCAACCGGAGCGTCGACGACGCCCGTGAGCTCCGCGAGCGCGCGATGTACGCCGCGTCCGACGAGCAGCGCTACAAGGTCTACATCGTCGACGAAGCGCACATGCTGACTCGGGAGGCCTGGAACGCGCTGCTCAAGATCCTGGAGGAGCCGCCGCCCCGGGTGGTCTTCGTGTTCGCCACGACCGAGCCGCAAAAGATCGCCAACACCGCCGCCCCGGTCCTCTCCCGGCTGCAGCGCTTCGACTTCAAGCGGATCGGTGCGCCGGCCATTCGGGGCCGGCTGGCGGAGGTGCTCGCCGCCGAGCAGCTGAGCGCGGCCGACGACGCGCTCGCGCTGATCGCCCGGTACGCCGACGGCGGGATGCGCGATGCCCTCTCGGTGCTCGACCAGGTGCTGAGTCAGGGCGACGGCGAGGTCTCCGCGGAGCGCGTCCGCCAGGCGCTCGGCCTGCTC
>JBFXAS010000090.1:0-17768 GCA_050184075.1 Gemmatimonadales bacterium | reverse complement strand
CGTCTTCGCGGGGTCGGCGCTCCTGCTCGGCGCGATCGGGGTCTACGGGGTGCTCTCCTACGGCGTCTCCTCGCGCCGCCAGGAGTTCGGGGTCCGGCTGGCCGTCGGCGCGGCGCCGGGTCGGGTGATGGGCATGGTCGTGGGCCAGGCGCTCCTGCTGGTTGCGGTCGGGCTCGGGATCGGCTTCGCGGGCGCGCTCGCGCTCGCCGGCCTGCTCGAGCGATTCGTCTTCGGGGTGAGCGCCCGCGACCCGCTCACCTTCGCGCTCGTGGCGCTGGTCTTCCTGTCGATGGGCGCGCTCGCGGGCTATCTCCCCGCCCGACGAGCAACCCGAATCCCGGCGACGGAGGCCCTCCAGGCTGAATAGAGGGTTCGGGAGCGGCGCGGGCTCGACCGGAAGGGCCTCCCGCGGATCGGCCAACCTCAGGAAGGCCGGCCCACCGAACCCGGTGCCTGCTGGCACGGCCTACGGCCGGAGGCCAGGCGTCCGACTGAAGGCGATTTCAGACACGCTTCCTGGAAACGTCGCGCCGCCTCGGATATGGTCCGCTACCGTTCAAAGGAGCGCCATCGAGTGTCGGTGACGACCGTCCGGCGTCGAGTCTACGGCTTCGACGCCGCACGCTGGCTGACTCTGCACGTGCCGGGGGTGGAGATCGACTGGAAGGCCCTCGGCGACCGGGCCGACGAGATCTTCCCGCCGCTCCTGCCCCGATTCCTGTCCGGGGCCGAATCCGACGCGATCGACTCGAACGAGCTCACCAGCCGCGAGGTGATCGACGCGGCCCGCGGCGAGCGCCCGGCCCTCGTCTGGCTGCTCGCCGGCATGGCTCGGGCGCTTCCTCCCGCGCCCCGGGCGCGGCTCTGGGCGCTCCTCGAGCTACCGCTTCACGTGGCTCGTCTCGAAACGCCGCCGGCCCCCCGGCGATCCGCCGGCGCGGGGGCAACGCCCCGACCGGCCGGCCGAGAGACGCTGGGCGTGCTGCGCCGAGCCGTCGCGGACGCGCCGGCGGCGCTCCTCGCCGCGTTGGGCTCCCGAGACGGCGACGTGTTCGAAGCGCGACCCGTGCCCGCCGCACAAATGCTCGTCTGCCTTCCCCGCTCGATGCCAAGCGCCGGCATCGCGCAGGCCTGGGCCTCCGCGGTCTGGGACGATCGGGAAGGCCTCGTGGCCGTCGCGGTCGGCGAGCTCCTTCCTCACCGAATCGACCTGCGCTTCGAGCGTCGACCAGCGGACGATGCCCCGCCGCGAGCGCTGCTCGGCCTCCATCAGCAGGTCCTGCGAGCGTGGTGTCCGGCGGCGGCGATCGTGGCTCGAGGTCGATCGCTGGCGGGCGCGGGATGGCCCTCACCCGCGGCGATCGGCGCCGCGGTCCTGACCGGCAGCCTCTCGCCGGCCCTCGCGCGGCGGCTCGAGACGCTGGCGCGGCGAGCTCCGGGAGCGAGCGGGGCGGACCACGTGCGTCGCCTGGTCCGGGCGGCACCCCTCTTCCAGGCGCTCCGGCGGGAGCTCGAGCGCTCGCCGTTCGCGGCGCGTCGGACATCGCGATGACCGGCTCGTCAGCCGACGCGCTCCTCCGCGAGCTCGAGCGCGGCGCGGCGCCGGCCCGCGAGCGAAGGCTGCTCGACGAGCTAGCCGACCTGCCGTTGGATCCGTCCGAGCTCGCTCGTTACCACGACTCGCTCCTCTTCGTCGCCGCGTACCCGCGCTCGGGCGCGGCCTGGGAACGGGCCCATCGCGAGTTGGCCGCCTTTCCCGAGCGCATCGCACGGCTGGACGAGGGAGAGCGGTCCGAGCTCGTGGACAGCGGGATCGTCGGGACCGCCCAGGTGTACCCCTACGGCCTCGGCAACGCGCGATGGATGGCCAGCCTGCCGGGAAGCCGGGTCGAGATCGAATGGAGCCTGGTCACGCCGGCATCGCGGCGCAGGCTCGCGGCGATCGTGCGCGGCCTGCTCGGTCCGATCGAAGCGCGCGCGCTCGACGAGGGCGACCGGGCGGCGCTCGGCGTGCGCCGAGTCCTCGACCGGCTGCGCGGACGGGGCACGGCGTTCGACTGGCTCTCGAATCGATTGGCGCGCGCGCTGCCGATCGGCACCGACCAGCTGGTCTTCGACGCGACGGAGCTCCCGCTTCGAATCGAGCTCTCGTCGCACGGCCCCAACCGGACCCTCAATCACGATCGGCTGCCCGGGCGCCCGGCCCTCTACGATCCGGCCGCGGCGCGCGCTCCGGTGGCGGTGGTGGAGGAGATCAAGCGCCCACTTCGCTTCGGCCCACCCGTGCCGCTCGAGCGCGGCCGGGAGCTGCTCGCGGTGATCCGCGGACTGGTGCTCTCCCGCGGGCGTGAGCTGCATGCGATGACGCACGGCAATCCGGACGAGGTCTACCACGCCCGGATCGACCGCGGGGCGACGCTCACGCTCTGGATGATGACGCCCGCCGAGCGGCTGCCGCTCGAGATCGGGTGGTACTTCATGCTCTGCCGTAACGGGATCCCGCTGGCCTACGGCGGCGGCGGGATGTTCGCCACGCGGGCCGAGATCGGCATGAACCTGTTCGATCCCTACCGGCGCAGCGGCGAGGCGCGCTGGATCTTCTCCCAGATCGCGCGGGCGGTCTACTCGTTCTGCGCGGTGCCCTGGATCGTGACCCGCCGCTACCAGCTCGGCGGCGACGACAACGACGAAGGTCTGGCCTCGGGCGCCTATTGGTTCTACGACAAACTGGGCTTTCGTTCCGTCGACCCGGCGATCCGGGCCCTCGCGGACCGGGAGCGGGCGCTCCGCGCGACGAAGCCGGATCACCGCACCGCGAAGCGGCTCCTGGGACGGCTGGCGGCCGCCGACGTGGTACTCCCACTCGACGGCCAGCCTTCGGGCGAGTATCGCGAGTTCCCACTCGATCGGATCGGGCTCGAGCTCACCCGGGCGGTCGAGTCGCGGTTCGGGCCCGATCGCACCGGCCTTCCCGAGTGGACCGAGCGACGCGCCGGCCCAGCGGGCGACCCGGCCCATCGGCGCCGCCGGGGCGACAACGCCCTGTTCGAGCTGATCACCGAGCCCGCGCAGAGGAGCGCGGCGCGCCGAGCAGCCCGACTCAAGGGCGGCCGCTTCGAGGGACGCTACGCGAGGGCACTACCGTCGCTCCTGCTGTGGCTCGAGAGCTTGGTCCCGAAGTAGCCCGGCTTGCGGCGACGAGTGATCGGGAGCACTGTCTCGCGATGGGCACGATCGACCATCGGGGCCAAGCCATCTACTTCGAGGATCGCGGCAGCGGTCCGGCAGTCGTGCTGGGCCACAGCTTCCTCTGCACGGGGGCGATGTGGCGGGAGCAGGTTCCCGAGCTCGCGGCGCGCTATCGGGTGCTCAACCTCGATCTTCGCGGTCACGGGCGCTCGGGTCCCGCCGCCGCCCCCTTCACCCTCTACGACGCGGTCGGCGACGTGCTCGCCGTGCTCGACCATCTCGGGATCGAGCGCGCCGTCTGGTGCGGGCTTTCGATCGGCGGCATGGTGGCCCTGCGAGCCGCCCTGGTGGCGCCCGAGCGGGTGCGGGCCCTGGTGCTGCTCGATTCCGACGCCGGCGCGGAGACCGCCGGCAAGAAGCTCAAGTACTCCGCCATGGGCATGGTGGCGCGGCTGGCCGGCATCGGGCCGGTCCGCTCGGCCGTCTCACGGCTGATGTTCGGCGCGACCACCCGCCGAAGCCATCCGAGCCTGGTCTCCGAGTGGGAAGCCTCCGCCAACTCGCTCCACGTTCCATCCGTCCTTCGGGGACTCGAGGCCCTGGTTACCCGCGACTCGCTGCTCGCGCGGCTCCCGGAGATCACGGTGCCGGCGCTCGTCATGGTCGGCGACGAGGACCGCTCCCTTCCCCCGCCCCATTCGCGCCGAATCCAGGCGGGACTGCCGAACGCTCGGTTCGAGCTGATCCCGGGCGCCGGCCATCTCGCGGCGCTCGAGCGTCCGGACGTCGTGACCCGAGCGATGCTGGGCTTCCTCGACGCGCTCCCCCCGCCCGGTGAGAGCGAGCCCGCCCCCTCCCGCTGAGCGACCCACCCGCCGTCACGGCTTCTTCGCGCCGCCAATCAGGCGGTTGAGCAGGCCCTCCACGACCGGGGACGCGCTCCAGACGCCGGGGGTCACGTCGCGGAACCCGAGCGCGTGCTCCCGCACCGTCCGGACCTGATTGCTCGGCAGGAGCTCGAGCTCCGCGATGGTGGCATCGAACGCGTAGCGGGTCCCGACCTGACGCCGACCCGCCTGAAAGCGCACCGCGAAGGTCGCCGTCCGGGCCTTGCCGGGGTCGAGCCGGAACGAGGCGTCCGCGGACACGCCGGTGACGACCCCGATGCCCCGCACGCCCGCGAAGCGGAGCGCACTCTGCCCAGACGATGCTGTCCGCGAGCCAGGGGCTCGATCTCCCGCACCGCGAGACCGATCTCGCGGAAGTCGGTCACCGTGGCGGTGACGGTCGCCCCTTCCGCGCAGGCCGGATCGCTGGCGCAGGCGCGGTCGGCTTGCGCTCGGGCCGTCGAGGCGACCACCGCCGGGCCGAGCAGGAGCAGGGGAATCGTGATTCGTGGCTGTATCGTGCACCTCTCTCACAGGAGTGGAGTCTTGACCACCTCGGCGAAGCCGCGCTCGATGGTCGAGCGGGCTCGCGTCGCTCTGAGCCAGAGCCAGCCGCCCGCGAGCGCGGCCGGGATCCCGCCGATCGGGCCCGGCGGCAGCCAATCCGCCACCCCCGCGGCGCCCAGCACCAGGAGGCCGAGCCCGAGCCGACGCGTCGCGCGGAGGGGGCGCAGCAGCTCCCGCTTCCGCTCGCGCAGCACGTCGGGATCCCGCGAGCCCGTCGCCCGAAGCGCCGCGACGACGGCTTCCCTGCGAAGCGGCGACAGCGGGTTGGGCATCGATCCTCCCGGCGCAAACGGCGGGTTCCCCCGCCCCGATCGGCGGGTTACTGTAGCGATGGGCCTCGGCCGCCCCGCCGGCGGCTCACGCCGGCGGCCACCCGTGATACGGGCTCGCGGCGCGGCGCCTGTCACCACCCGAACTCACCCGACGCCACGGTCATGTCCGCGAACCCCTCCGATCGGCATGCCAGCTCCGAGCTCGCTCCCGAGCGCCTCGACGCGATGTACAGCCTGGCGTACGAGGAGCTGCGGCGGGTTGCGGCGCGGGTGTCGCGCGACTCGGCGGACCTCACCCTCAATCCGACCGCGTTGGTGCACGAGGCGTGGCTCAAGCTGGCGGCGTCGCCGTCGCTGCGGGCGGAGTCACCCCTGCACCTGAAGCGGGTCGCCGCGCGGGCGATGCGGCAGGTGCTGGTCGACGCGGCGCGCCGCCGCGCCACCGACAAGCGCGGCGGCGGCGGCCCGCTGATCACGCTCGACGAGGCGCTCGACGGCGCGGCGGAGACGGCGCAGGACGTGCTCGCGCTCGACGCCGCGATCGAGGAGCTCGCCCGAATCGCGCCCCGTCAGGCCGCCGCGGTGGAGAGCCGCTTCTTCGGCGGGTTCGAGGTCGCGGAGACGGCCGCGATGCTCGGGGTGTCGGAGGCGACGGTGATGCGGGATTGGCGCACCGCACGCGCGTGGCTGGCCAAGCGACTGCGAGGCGATAGCGATGAGCGGGACTGAGTCGCCCCGCTGGGAGCGGGTGCAGGCCCTCTTCCTCCAGGCCGCCTCGCTCGAGGAGGACGACCGCGAGGCGTTCCTCGCGCGCGAGTGCGGCGACGACCGCGAGCTCGTCACCGACGTCCGGGCCCTGCTGGTCGAAGACGCGCGAGCGGGGTCGATCCTGGATCGCGGACTCGGCAACGTCGCCGGCGAGCTGGTGGGCGGCCACACCGGCGGGCCCGACCTCCACTTCGGACCGTATCGGGTGCTTTCCCGCATCGGCGAAGGCGGCATGGGGGTCGTCTACCTGGCCGAGCGCCCCGACCTCGGGCATCGCGTGGCGATCAAGGTGCTTCGAGACGCCGCGCTCTCGCCCGCCCGACGGGAGCGCTTTCGCACCGAGCAGCGGACGCTGGCCCAGCTGAGCCACCCGTCGATCGCCCCGCTCCACGACGCGGACAGTCTCCCCGACGGCACGCCGTGGTTCGCGATGGAGTACGTCGAAGGCCTGCCGCTCACCGAGTACTGCCGGGTCCACGAGACCTCGATCGAGGGGAGGCTGTTGCTGCTCAGGGCGGTGGCGCAGGCCGTCGACCATGCCCACCGGCACCTGGTGGTCCATCGGGACCTCAAGCCGTCCAACGTGCTGGTCCGACCCGACGGCTCGGTGGCCCTGCTCGATTTCGGCATCGCCAAGCAGCTGGAGCGCCCGGAGAGTCCAGTCGACCAGACCCGGACCGGCCTCCGGCTGATGACCCCGGCCTACGCCGCCCCCGAGCAACTCCGGGGCGAGCCAGTCGGGATGCATACCGACATCTACTCGCTCGGCGTGATCCTCTACGAGCTCCTGACGGGGCGGCTGCCCTTCGACGTGCGCGGCCTCTCGCCGGCCGAGGCCGAGCGGCTGATCGTCGAGCGCGAGCCCGCGCGGCCGTCCACGGTGCCGGGGCGGCCGGTGGCCGTGGAGCGCTCGACCGGCACCGTGGCCTGGGCCGACCTCGACGTGCTCTGCCTGACGGCGATGCACAAGGACCCCACCCGTCGCTATCGGTCGGCCGACGCGCTGATCCGCGATCTCGATCACTATCTCGCCGGGGAGCCGCTCGACGCCCAACCCGATCGGCTCGGCTATCGCCTCGCCAAGTTCGTGCGCCGCAATCGCGCCGCGGTGACGGCCGCGGTCGCGATCGGGGTGACGGTCCTCGCCCTGGTGGGCTTCTACACCGCCAGACTCACGGCGGCCCGCAACCGAGCGGAGGCAGAAGCGGTCCGCACCCAGCGAATTCAGCGCTTCGTGCTGGACTTGTTTCGGGGCGGGGACCAAGAGGCCGGCCCCGCCGACAGTCTTCGTGTGATCGAGCTGCTCGACCGCGGCGTTCGAGAGGCGGGTCAGCTCGACGCCGAGCCCGCGGCCCAGGCCGAGATGCTCGCGACCCTCGGCGGGATCTACCAACAGCTGGGCAAGCTGGAGCGGGCGGACTCGCTCTTGTCGGCGGCGCTGGCGGGGCGCCAGACACTCCTCGCCCCGGACGATCCGCTGCTCGCCGAGAGCGAGCTGGCGCTGGCCGGGCTCCGGGTCGCCCAGGCCCGGTTCGACGACGGCGAGCGCCTCGCCCGAGCCGGGGTCGAGCGCCTGGTGCGGATTCGCGCCGACCACCCCAACCTCGGGCGCGCGAACACCGTGCTCGGCAAGGTGCTCGAGGAACGGGGCGACTATCCAGCGGCCATCGCCGTGCTGGAGCTGGCGCTGGCTCAGCTCGACCGTCGTTCCGACGAGCCCGACGCCGATCGGGGAGCGGCGCTCACCGAGCTCGGCAACAGTCACTTCTACGCCGGCAACTTCGAGATCGCCGACTCGCTCTTCCGGGCGGTGCTGGCGCTCGATCGCCGCCTGCACGGGCCCCGGCACCCGCTGGTGGCCAACGACCTGATCAACGTGGGCGCTGTGCTCCACGAGCGGGGCCGGTATGGGGAGGCGGAAGACGCCTACCGCGATGCCCTGGCGCTGAACCGAGACTTCTACGGCGCGCGCCATCCCAAGGTGGCCCAGAACCTGACCATGCTGGGGCGGGCCCTGCTCTTCCAACGGGAGCTGGCCGAGTCGCGGGACGCCCTCACCGAGGCGGTCGCCATCCAGGAGGAGGCCTTCGGCCCCGACTATCCCGTGGTGGCGTCGACCGTGAACGAGCTCGGCAGCGTGGCGCTGATGGGCGACCGGCTCGACGAGGCGGAGCGGGCCTATCGCCGGATGGCGGGGATCTACCGCGCGGCCTACCCGGACGGCCACTTCGCGATCGGCGTCGCGGTCTCCAACCTCGCGAGCGTGCTGCTCAACCGGGGTGACTACCGGGCGGCGGAGCCGCTGTTCCGGGAGTCGGTGATGGTCTTCAGCGAGACCCAGTCGCCGGACCATCTCAACACCGGCATCGCCCGCATCAAGCTCGGTCGGACGCTGCTCCGGCTGCAGCGGTTTCGCGAGGCGGCCGAAGAGTCGCTCGCGGGCTACGACATCGTCGCCGCACGGGCCGACCCGGGCGTGAGCTGGCTCGGCACGGCCCGTCGGGACCTGGTCGCCGCCTACGAGGCGCTGGGCGACTCGGCGGCGGCAGCGCGCTACGCCGCCGAGCTGGCCGACTCCACCGGCTCCTGAGCACGGAGCCTAGCGTCTCCAGGCCAGCTGCAGCTTGGCCAGGAGCCGATTGGAGTCGAAGGCCCAGCGATCCAGCCGATCCCGCACGTTGTGGTTGTAGATCACGAAGAGCTCCACCAGCGGCGTGATGGTCCAGCGGAGCCGGCTGTTGCTCCCGATCGAGCGCGACTCGTCGTCGTACTGGACCAGCGACGCCAGCGTCAGGTCGGGCGACGGCTGGTACTGGATTCGGAGGCTCGCCACGGTGGCCTCGAAGTCGCCGCCCGGAAGCCGGCCGACGTCGTGCTCGATCGCGGTCTGGAAGCCGAGCCACGAGGCAGGGCGCCAGGCGAGCTCGAGCTCGTACTGGTTCAGGGTTCCGTCGTAGAAGCGCCCGAACCACCAGGTCGCCTGGCCGCTCACCCGCCGCGTCGGCGAAGTCTCGACTTCCAGCCGGTACCGGGTGAAGCGGTAGGCGCCGGGCGCGATCATCACGCCGTCGTTCACCTCGAAGGGCTCTCGGAGCCGTTCCCCGGTCGGGTTGGCGTTGACCTCGATCCGATCGCCGCTCTCGAAGCGCCAATTGAGCGGCGCGAAGAAGAGCCGATAGGACTCCCAGCGACCGTCGAGGTCGGTCGCCAGGGTGAAGCGATTCTCGAAGAACATCTGGCGGATGCCGTACCGTCCGGGGCGGGGCGAGATGTCGGCCGCGGCGGTGACCAGCTGCACGCCCCGGCGGGGCACGAAGCCCAGGGGCGGATCGAAGCCGTCGCCGATCCGCTTGTAGGTGAACGCCAGGTCGAAGAGGTCGTTGGGAAAGTCGAGCTTGAACGAGAAGGCCGTGCGGTCGCCCGTGGCGCCGCTCCGCTCGGACTTGAGCGCCGAGGCGCCGACCAGGAAGCGCTTGTCACCACCGAGGCGGCTGGTTCGGAAGGTGACGTCCGCCCCGACCAGCCAGGCGGAGCCCGCCAGCGGATCTCCGGCGGTGGCGATCATCCCGACGGAGGATTCGTCGAGCACGTTGTGGCTCAGCCGGACCACGCCCATCGGGCTTCCAGGCGCCTCGGCGACGTCACCCGTGCGGGCGACGATCGCGCCGATCCGCGTGGCGCCGACCTGGCCGGTCACTTTGCCACCTACCCGAACGGGCACCTCCCGGCCTTCGAGCAGCCCGATCCGGCGACTGAAGAACGGCAGAAGGTCCGTGCCCAGTCCGAGGCCGAACTCGAACACGTCGCTGCCTTCGAGGAAGAACGTGCGCTTCTCCGGAAAGAAGAGCGGGAAGCGGGTGAGGTTGGCCTGCCGGGAATCGACCTCGGTTTCGGCGAAGTCCGTGCTCACCGTGACCGTCGCTCTCAAGTTGGTGCCAAGGCGCTGCTCGAGATCGACGCTGCCGTCGAGCACGCCCTCGGTGGAGGCATCCGGCGCGGATCGTCCAGCTCCGGCGGTAAGCGACGGTCGAACGGTGAGACCGAGCCCCACCTCGAAGCGGGGCAGCCCGATCAGGAGTCCGGCCTGCGACGTCTGCCCGAAGCGCACGTCGCGCCGAGCCGACGCCCAGCGATCGGTGGCCAGCAGCGCCTGGGTCCGCCGCTCGACGTTGAACGCCCAGCGATCCGTCCCGCGCGGGAACGACAGGCTCGCCACCGGAATGCGGGCTTCGACGGTCCAGCCGTCGGCGTCACGCGAGGTGACCGCCTCCCAGGGCGCGTCCCAATCGCTGTTCTCGCCTTCGCCCTGACCCGTGATCAGCGCGTCGAAGCGGGCGCCGTTCGGGTTGACGCTGAAGAGGTAGCCGGAGCGTCCGTCGTCGAACGGGTCGATGGCGATCCGGACGTGATCCTCGTCGTCGAGGTCCGCGTCGCGCGCGCGGCTGAAGGCCGTGACCGGCCGGCCCGCCGTCGACGCCCGGATCGCGATCGCGAGCCAGCGATCGCCGGCCACCACCTTGACGACCGTGGCCGCGACCGGCGCCCCGCCCTGGATCGGCTCGACCTGCTCGAGACTGGTGACCGAATCGCTGCTCGACCACATCGGCTCGTCCAGCCGGCCGTCGAGGCGAAACGGTCCGATCGCCGGCGCCACCCGCAGCGTCGGGCGCGTCTGCGCGCCGAGCTGGCCGGCGAGGCCGCACGCCAGGGAGACCATCGGTACCAGGTATCGCATCTGGACGCACGAAATCTGCCACCCTGCCGCCTCCCCGACCACACTCGCTCCTGAACGCTCGCCCAAACCGCTGTCGGAGGCGAGCCAGATGCCGAGGGCCCGGTCGCCGGCGGCAGCGATCCACGCCCTGTGCGAGCCGGCCGGCCGATGGAAACCCCGGTGGTGGACAAGTATCCGCTCGACGCGGGTCAGGCCCTTGCGCCCCCACCTTCGGCGGCGCAGAGTCCGCCCGTCGCCGTTGACCCGCCAATCCGCCGTTCTCGATGACGAGGAGCCGAGGATGGACCCGCAACGCGAGCTGCTGCGCCACTATCTCGCGGCCCTGGCCTATCGAACCCAGAAGGCGCTGCGAGACGCGCCTGCCGGCTTCGCCAGTTTCGAAGCGGGCAATCGCGTCCGACCGCCCGTCGCGCTGGTGCGGCACATGACCAGCGTGCTGGGCTACGCGAGGACCCACTTGGTGGGCGGGAGCTACCACCCGGAGCCGCCGCCGAGTCTCGCGGCCGAGGTCGCGCGCTTCCACGAGCTGCTGGCCGACCTATCGGGACACTTGGCTTCCGGCGAGCTCACCGGCACGACGGAGGCCCGGCTGCTCCAGGGCCCGTTCGCCGACGCGATGACCCATGCGGGCCAGCTCGCGATGCGGCGACGGCTCGCGGGCTCGCCGGTGCCCCCAGAGAATTTCATCGTCGCCGAGGTCGATCCCGACAACCTCGGGCCGGACCAAGCCGAGCCGCGGAGCCCGGACGCCGAGTGGCCGGAGGCGCCCGACGCCTGAGGCGCGGCCGATCCCTTGGGGCCCCCGGCTGCTGGACGAGCCCCCGAGTTTTGTATACAATCGTGGTGAAGATCCGCCGCCCTCCCTGAAGGAGTTCGTCATGCGATTCGCCAACGCCCTCGCGCTTTCGCTGCTCGTCGCCCTGCCGGCGGCGGCCCAGCAGCAGAGCCTCGGATCCGCCGACGCCAACGCCGTCGCCACGCCCAGCGCGCTGAACGGCTTCGATCAGTGGGCGGAGAACCTGATCAAGGAGTGGAAGGTGCCCGGCCTGGCCGTGGGCGCTGTCAAGGACGGCAAGGTCGTGCTGCTCAAGGGGTACGGGTTTCGGAATCTGGAGGACAAGCAGCCGGTCACGTCGAACACGCTGATGGCGATCGGCTCCAACTCCAAGTCGTTCACCGTGGTGCTGATGGGTCAGCTGGTCGACGAGGGCAAGCTCGAATGGGACCGCCCGGTTCGCGACTATTTGCCCGACTTCCAGCTCTGGGACAACTACGCCACCGAGAATCTGCGGGTGAAGGATCTGGTGACCCACGTGTCCGGGCTGCCGCGGCACGACAACATGTGGTACGGACGGAATCGGAGCCGGGAGGAGATCTTCAGCAAGCTCCGCTACCTGGAGCCGACCACGACGCTGCGGGGCCGCTGGCAGTACAACAACCTGATGTTCATGACGGCCGGCATCCTGGTCGAGCGAATCACCGGCAAGCGCTGGGACGACCTGATTCGCGAGCGGATCTTCAAGCCGTTGGCCATGCCCCGCTCCAACACCTCCACCAACGACATGCCCGGCTCGGGCGACTTCTCCTACCCCTACCTCAACTTCAACGGAACCCTCCACCGGGTGCCGTTTCGCAACCTCGACAATGTCGGGCCCGCGGGCTCGATCAACTCGAGCGTGGCGGAGATGGTCAACTACATCCAGATGCATCTGGACCTCGGCACCTTCAAGGGCACCCGCATCCTCTCCGACTCGAACGACCGGAAGATGCAGGGCCCGCAATCGATCGTGAGCGAACGGATGGCCGACCCGGAGCGCGGCCCCGAGACCTACGGGCTCGCCACCTGGGTCAGCACCTACCGCGGGCACAGATGGGTGCAGCACGGCGGCGGAATCGACGGGTTCATCTCCCAGATGGCCTGGCTCCCGAACGACAACATCGGCGTGATGGTGCTGACCAACATGTCGGGGGAGAACAACCCGGTCCCGCAGACGGTCGTCTACCGGGTCTTCGACGACCTGCTCGGCCTCGACCCGATCGACTGGAACGCGCGGAGCCGCAAGACCGCCGAGGAGGGCCGGGCCCGCGGCGATTCGGTCCGGGCGAAGCGGATGTCCGAGCGGGTTCAGGGCACCTCGCCCTCGCACCCGCTCGCCGACTACGCCGGGCGCTACACCCACAAGGGCTACGGCACCTACGAGGTCCGGGTCAACGGCAACGCGCTGTCCATCGTCTACGACGGCTTCACGATTCCGCTCGAGCACTGGCACTACGACATGTTCTGGGTGGACCCCCGGAAGGTGATGGGCGCGTTCTGGACCGGGATGGTGAGCTTCGAGACGGGACGTGACGGGGTGGTCTCCAAGCTCTTCCTGCCGCTGGAGCCGGCGCTCGATCCGATCGAGCTCGAGCGCGAGAGGCGCTAGATGTAGCGGCACGTCTGGACCTGGGCGGATTGCCGAGCGTACGCCGTCCCTCTCTCGGTCTGAGCGCCGGGCCCACGGCCCGGCGCTCGCGCGTTCCGGCCCCGTGCTTGACCTCGGACCGCGGAGCCGGCAACCTCCCCGCCGATCAGGCGGCGCTGGGGCCGCCACCACCCCGCGGAGCCCCTCGGTCCCGGCCCGCACCCTCCGGGAGAGCGCCTAACGTGAGTCGGGAGGACGAGTGGCTCTGGGGCTGGGACCCCACGCCGGGCATCGTGTCCGTCTGGGCCGACGGCGGCGGACGGGTGTCGGTGTGGCGGCGGCTCCCGGACACGGGCGAGCTGGTGCGGGAGGAAGGGCGATTCCGGCCCTGGGCCCTGCTCGATCGGCTCGACGACCTGCGGCACCTCGGCGAGCGGCTCACACCCGAGGGCGACCCCGGGGGCCAGGTCTGGTACCGCGAGCTCGAGGGCCAGGGGGAGCTCCGCTTCCTGGTCTCCGCGACCGACACCCGGCGGCTCGTGGGCCCGATCCTGAGCGGGGCCGCTCGCCGACTGGGGCGGTCGGTCGAGCGACTCCGCGACCTGGGCGACGGGGCCGCGCTCCAGCTGCCGCCCGAAGAGCAGTACCTGGTCGCCACCGGGCGAACGTACTTCCGCGATCTCGCCATCGATCAGCTCAGCCGAATGCAGCTCGACCTCGAGACCACCGGCCTCGACCCCGGGCGGGACCGGATCTTCATGGTGGCGATCCGGCACCCGGGTGGTGAGACCGAGCTGCTGGAGGTGACCGGGCCGGGAGACGCCGCGGAGGCCGAGCTGCTCCGCCGTCTGGTCGGCGTGGTCCAGGCGGCCGATCCCGACGTGATCGAGAACCACAATCTCCATGGCTTCGACCTGCCCTTTCTCGACCGCCGCGCCCGCCGACTGGGGGTGCGGCTGGCGCTCGGGCGGGTTCGGGGCCTCGGGCTCAGACGCCGGGCCGCGAGCCGCGGGCAGCTGACTGAAGACGGCGAGCAACGCGTCCGGTTCGTCGCCCCGGGCCGCGAGCTGATCGACACGCTCGACGCGGTTAGGCGCTACGACTTCGCCGTTCGGGAGCTTCCCGGCCACGGGCTCAAGGCGGTGGCCCGGCATCTCGGCGTGGCCGCGCCCGATCGGGTCTACCTGCCAGGCGACCGGATCTACCCGCTCTTCAGGACCGACCCCGAGCAAGTGCGGCGTTACGCGACGGCTGACGTGGTCGAAGTGGCCGCGATCGCGCGGCTGCTCGGCGGCGCGGCGTTCGCCCTCGCCCGGATGGCGCCGCGGCGCTACGAGCGCCTCGCCGACGCCGGGCCGGCCACCGGGGTGATCGATCCCCTTCTGCTTCGGGCCTATCTGCGCTCGGGCGCCGCCGTCCCGGCACACCGGCCGAGCGACGGCACGCCCCACAGCGGCGCGGCGCTCCATCTCTTCGCCACGGGGGTTGCGCATCGGGTGGTCAAGGCGGACGTCGCGAGCCTCTATCCGTCACTGATGCGCGCCTACCGGATCGGCCCCGCGCGCGATCGGCTCGGCGCCCTGCTGGCGCTGGTCGATCGCCTGGTCGAGCACCGCCTCGCGGCCAAGACCAGCGCCAAAGCGGCCCCGCCCGGCTCGGCCGAGCGCCACACCCACGAGGCGACCTCCGCCGCGATGAAGCTGGTGGTGAACTCCGCCTACGGGTATCTCGCCGCCGGTGGCGACCTCACCCGCTTCGCCGACGTCCATGCGGCCAACGAGGTCACCCGCCGCGGGCGGGAGCTGCTGGACCTGCTCTGTCGCGAGCTCGCCGCGCGCGGCGCCACACTCCTCGAGGCGGACACCGACGGCGTCTACTTCGCCGTGCCGTCGAGCTGGACCGAGGACGACGAGCGCCGGATCGTCGGCGAGGTGGCGGGACTGCTGCCGTCCCTGGTCCAGCTGGAGCTCGAGGGCCGCTACGCGGCCATGCTCTCACACGAGCCGAAGAACTACGCGCTGCTCGGCTACGACGACACGCTGGTGCTCCGGGGCGTGGCCTTTCGCTCGAGTCGGGCGGAGCCCTTCGGCGGTGCCTTCCTCCGCCGCGCCATCGGGCGGCTCCTCGTGGGCGACGTCGTCGGCGTGCGGGACGCCTACCTCGATACCGTCGAGGCGCTCCGGCGGCGGCGGCTGACCCAGTTCGAGGTCTCCTCGCTGGTCCGGCTGACCAAGTCGCCGGCGCAGTACCGGGAAACCCGGGAGAGCCGCCGCGAGCTTGGATACGAAGCGATGCTCGCCGCCGAGCGAACCACCTGGCGCGCGGGCGAGCGAGTCCGGGTGTATCGCCGGTCGGACGGCACGGGCGGCCTGGCGCGGGAGCACGCCGACCCGTCTGACCCGACCGCCGAGCCCCGCGACTACGACGTCGACCACTACCTCCGTGTGCTGCGGGAGAGCTTCGTCTCGCGCCTCGCGAGGGCGTTCCGGGCGGAGGACTTCGCGACCGTCTTCGACGACCCCGAGCAACCCTCGCTCTTCAGCGGCTCGCTCGCGAGCGTCGAGCCGGTGCTCCGCTCGACCTCGGGCGGCGGGTCGGCCTGAGCGCGGGGGCCGGGTTACTTTACCCGCCGATTCATGCGCCGAGCGATCCTCCTTCTCGTCGACGGGCTCCGTCCCGACGTGGCCGAGCGCGAGCTCGCCGCGGGCGCCCTGCCTCATCTGGCCGCGCTGGTCGCCGGCGGGTCCGTGCGGCGCGCGGTGACCGCTTTCCCCTCGACCACCTCGGTCTCCTACCTGCCGTTCCTGACCGGTTGCCTCCCCGGCCGCTGCAACGTGCCGTCGATCCGCTGGCTCGACCGGCGCGAGTACCGGGGCCGCTGGTGGAAGGACCGCGCGGCGGTCCGGAGCTACTGCGGCTATCAGGCGGGCATGCTCGATGGCGACATCGCGCCCGAGGTGGCGACCATCTTCGAGCTGGTGCCGGAGAGCGCGGCGTTCTTCACCATGATCACCCGCGGGCTCGTGGCGGAGCGCGACCCGGCGCAGCGCGCCCGCCAGTTCTGGGGCGCCGTCTCCCACTACGTCCTCTGGCATCAACCGGGCGACGACACGGTGCGCCGGCACCTGCTCGAGTGGATCGACCGTGATCCGGCGTGGCGCTTTCTCTTCGCGCAGTTCCCGGCCGTGGACGGCTACACCCACCAGGCCGATCCGGACCACCCCAAGGTCCACCGCGCGCTCCGCAAAGTGGACGCGACAGTCGGCGCGCTCCGGGCCAAGCTCCGTCATCTCGGCCTGGAGCGCGACACCCTGATCGTGCTGGTGAGCGACCACGGTGCAACCCGGGTGCATCGTCATCTGGACCTGGCCCAGTGGTTTCGCGGCCGGGGCGTGGCGACCCTCTCGCACCCCGAGCTCTGGCGCCGTCGGCCCGAGGTGGCGGTGATGGTGGCCGGCAACGGGTCGGCGCTCATCTACGCGCAACCCGACCGACCACGGGCCGGGCGCTGGCCGCTCTCGCGGCTCCGACAGCCAGGCGCCCTGGGCTCGCCGGGTGACCTGGTGGCCGAGCTCGCCCGCGAGGCCGGCGTCGCCTTTCTGGTGGGCGAAGCCGAAGGCGGCGGCTGGACGATCGCCGACCGGGCCGGCGAGGCCACCCTCTCCGCGGCCGGCGACACCCTTCACTATCGCCCACAGAGCTCGGATCCCCTCGGGCTCGGCGGGCCGGTATCGGGTAGCCGCGACCACTGGCTCGCCCACACCTTCGACTCATCCTATCCCGACGCCGCCACTCAAATCGCCGACCAGTTCACTTCGCCCCGCACCGGCGATCTCCTGGTGGTGGCCCGCGAAGGGTTCGACTTCCGGGATCGGTGGGAGATTCCGGAGCACAAGTCGGGGCATGGCAGCATGATCAGCGGCCACATGCAGACCCCGGTGTGGTCCAATCGACACGGGGCGCCGGCTCATCTCCGCACGGCCGACCTCTTCGTGGCGATCCTCGACTGGCTGGGTGTGCCGCCCCCCGCCGGGATCGACGGACGGCCGGTCTGGTCGCCTGCTTAGGCGATTTGTCATCCCGGGGCGCCGGAGTGTATACTGGTTTCCCCACGCCAGGGCCCGTAGCTCAGCTGGATAGAGCGCTTGCCTCCGGAGCAAGAGGTCGTGAGTTCGAATCTCGCCGGGCCCGCTTTCGACGCCCCGCCAGCCCAGGCGGGGCGTCGCGCTTCATAAAGCCTTGTCCTTGGACGCCTTGTGAATCCCGAGCCGGAAGCGCACCGTATTGGAGGCCCTTCGAGACCGGAGTCGTGATGCCGATCAGTTTCGCGTTGGATGAAGAGGCCGGGATTCTCCGGACCGTGTTCAGCGGTCCGATCACCCGCACCGAGGTGGAAGAGTTCGTGGAGGGCCTCGCCGCTTCGGGGCTGTTCACCCGCCCCCATCTGATCGACGCGCGCACCGCCGAGATGAGCCTGTCCCCCGACGACAACCGGGCGCTCGAGGCCGCGATCGGCCGGCTCCGCTCGGGCCACGGTCACACCCGAACGGCTTTCGTCCCCGGCCGCGACGTGGACTACGGGATGGCTCGGATGTACGGCATGCTCTCCGATTCCTCGGACCCGGGCTTCGCGGTGTTTCGGGACGTCGAGGAAGCGGTCGTCTGGCTCCGTGAAGGACCACCGGTCGACACGCCCCGGGAGGCCGAAGGGATGAACGGCGGAGTGCACGACTGACTGGCGCCGGTCCCCGGCCCCGCTTAAGCTACCATCGATGATCCGCACGCCCCTGGCCAGCTCGTATTACTACGCGACCCGCTCCCCGGGCCGCGGACGGCATCGTGCAGGCTAGCTAGCCAGCGCACTCCGAGATCGTCATCCGTTGCGGCCCGTGGAAATCCCACGGGCCGCTTTCTTTTTTCCCGAGCCGGACCAGACCGATGGACC
>JBFXAS010000089.1:0-17898 GCA_050184075.1 Gemmatimonadales bacterium | reverse complement strand
TGGCTCCGCTTCCAGTGCGTCCACGCCATCGGCCACGGCCTCGTGGCCGCCAACGACCAGCATCTGCCCCGCGCGCTCCACGGCTGCGACTGGCTCCACTCCACCTGGGACTCGGAGTCCTGCTACGGCGGCGCCTTCATGGAGTTCATCGTGGCAGGTCGCGGGCAATCGCATCATCCCCACGGAGGGAGCCGGAGCGAGCACGAGGAGCACCAGGCGGCGGACGAGCACGCCGAACATCAGGCGGCCGAACAGCACCAGGACCACGGCGAGCACGCCGACCACACGGGCATGTCGGAGATGGACATGACCATGAGCCAACCGTTCGCGATCCGCGACTCGGCCGATCCGCTCTACCCCTGCTCGGTGCTCGACGTCCGCTACCAGCGCTCCTGCTACGGCATGCAGGCGGGGATCATCATCGAGCAGGTCGGCGCGGACTTCGGCAAGATCGCCGCCGCCTGCGACGACGCGCCCGAAGCCATGGTGGCCGCGTGCTACCAGGGCATCGGCACCTACGTGAGCGGCTTCACCGTGCGCGACCCGGTCAAGGCGAGCGAGCTCTGCATGTTGGGCAACCCCGACCATCGTGCCTGGTGCTTCGTCGGGGTGGTCAAGAACTTCATCGACGTCACCGCCTCGGCCGACGACGGCATCGACTTCTGCCAGCGCCTGACCGATCGGGCCCTGGCGGTGGCCTGCTACGTGGCGATCGGCGAGGAGATCTCGGTCCTCCGGCGGTCCATCGATCTCCGGGAGCAGGAGTGCGCCCGGATCGAGAAGCCGTACGTCGACGCCTGCCGCTACGGGGCGGCGCTGAGCGCCCCTCGCCCGCCCGAGCTCCAGGACTTCTCACCCCGCGGCTCGTGAGCCACCTCGCTCGCCTGGTGGCCCATCTCGGATGGGCCGACCAACGGGCGCTCGCGGCACTCCGCGCCGCCGGCGCCTCGGCCGGCCAGGCGGTCGACCTCCTGGCCCACGTCCTCGCGGCCGAGCACGTCTGGCTGGCCCGGATCGAGGGCCGCCCCGCGACCATGCCGGTCTGGCCCACGCTCACCCTCGACGAGTGCGAGCGCGTGGCCGAGCAGAACCTGGCCGGGCTCACCGCCCTGGTCGGGCGCCTCGGACCGGAAGACCTGCGGCGCGACTGTCGCTATCGCAACACCGCCGGGCTGGAGTTCAGCTCGAAGGTGGAGGACATCCTGCTGCACGTCTGCCTCCACGGGAGCTACCACCGCGGTCAGATCGCCCGCGACCTCCGGACCGGCGGCGCCGAGCCCAACCCGACCGACTTCATCGCCTTCGTCCGGGGGGCGCCCGCGGCGCGCCGGGCCTGATGCCGAGCGCCGTGCTCCGGACGCCGGACGAGCGGTTCGTGGGGCTGCCCGACTTCCCCTTCGAGCCCCACTACGCCACCGTCGGCGGACTTCGCCTCCACTTCGTCGACGAGGGGCCTCGCGACGGACGGGTGGTGCTGCTCCTCCACGGTGAGCCGACTTGGAGCTACCTCTACCGCCGGATGATCCCGCCGCTCGCGGCGGCCGGCTTTCGCGCCGTGGCGCCCGATTTCGTCGGGTTCGGTCGCTCCGACAAGCTGCCGCGGGTCGACGACTACTCCTATCGCCTCCACCTCGACACGATCCGTGGCCTGCTCGACGCGGTCGGCGTCGACCGGATCGCGCTCTTCGGTCAGGACTGGGGCGGCCTGATCGGGCTCCGCCTCGTGGCCGCCCAACCCGAGCGCTTCTCGAGCATCATCGTCGCCAACACCGCGCTGCCGAGCGCCTCGCTCCAGATGCCGGAGGCCTTCCTCCGCTGGCGCGAGTACTCGCAGCGAGTCCCGGAGTTCCTGGCGGGCAAGATCGTAAGGAAGAGCTGCCTCGAGGCCATTCCGCCCGAGGTGGAGGCGGCCTACGACGCGCCGTTTCCCGACCAGAGCTTCACGGCCGGCGCCCGAGCCTTCCCGATGCTGGTCCCGATCGACGCCAGCGACCCCGAGAGCGCGGAGAACGAGCGCGCCTGGCGCGAGTTGGAACGCTGGCGGAAGCCGCTGCTCACCGCCTTCAGCGACGGCGATCCAATCACCCGCGGAGGGGACCTGGTGTTCCAGCGACGGGTCCCGGGCGCCAGCGGTCAGCCTCACACCGTGATCCAGGGGGCGGGGCACTTCCTCCAGGAGGAACGGGGCGAGGAGCTGGCCCGAGTGATGATCGCCTTCCTGAAGCGCGCCGGGTGAGCCCGGCCTCCGTGGCGGGCGCCGCGGCCTTGGCCGCGATCCTGCTCGCCTGCGCGCCGCCCGACACCAGCGTGCTGCCGCCGGAGCGCGAGGCGGAGCTAGTCAGTGACACCGTGCTCTTCCGCGCCGCCAATCTCAGCTTCCGCTACACCCACGACGCCGGCGAGCGGGACGCCGGCTGGGACGATCGAGTGGCCTCGATCGTGGTGACCCGGCACATGGTGCTGATCCACAAGAACGAAAAGGTCGGGATCGAGATCAAGCCGACCAGCCGCCGCTTCTACCAGGTCAGCCGCGACGGCGGGCGGGTGCGGATCAATGCCGGCTCGGGAGGTGCCAGGGAGACCTGGTCGTTCGAACCTCCCTCCGATGCGGACGGCTGGACCAAGGCCATCCGAGCGGTGATCCGCGGCTCCCGGAGCGTGGCCAACCCCGACTGAGCGACGCCTCCGTCAGTCGATGTCGTCGGTGTCGACCTGCCCGGTCAGCTTGCGGCTCAGATGCGACCATGACATACCGAGGGTCAGCACCAGCGCCAGACCGACCAGGACCAGATGCGCGATCGCGCGGCTGCTGTCCGGCTGGAGCAGATTCGAGTCGATCAGAGCCCAGATGATGGTGGCCAGGATCGCGAGCACGAGGATCGCACCCTTCAACCCGATCGAGCGCCGCGTGGTCTGGAGGAACACGACCCAGCCCGCGAGCAGCAGGAGCCCGACCAGCAGCTTGATCGGAAGCTGCGCCGTGGCCGTGCCGCCGGCCGTCGACCCGATTGGCGCGATCGCCCAATGAAAGAACGAATGGCCTTCCGGGTTGAACGTGGCGTAGACCAGCGCCAACGATCCGACCAGGCGAACCAGAGCGCCCTTGAGCGAGAGACCCTCGGCCTGCATGCCTGTGGACCCGTCCGGTGGAGCCGGCAACCTAGCGGCCCACTAGAGCGGCCGCCAGACTGCGCTACCATTGAGTCGTCCCGAGCCGGAGCGACGCGGTGAAGCGACGAACCTTCCTCCAGACCACGCTGGTGGGCGGCCTTGCCTCCCGCCTCCCCTCGACGGCCGAAGCGTCCACCGGCGTCCGGGGTCGGGATCCGGGCACCGCGCAGGCGTTCGAGCTCGAGGAGGCGACCGTCTCGAGCCTCACCGAAGGGATGCGCTCCGGACGCTGGACAGCCCAGCGGATCACCGAGCTCTACCTCGAGCGAATCGAGGCGATCGATCGCCGCGGGCCGACCCTCAAGGCCGTGATCGAAACCAACCCGGACGCGCCGGCGATCGCCGCCGAGCGGGATCGCGAGCGACGCGACGGCAGGATCCGCGGACCGCTCCACGGGATTCCGATCCTCATCAAGGACAACATCGACTCCGGGGACCGGATGCAGACCACGGCCGGGTCCCTCGCCCTCGAGGGCTCCCCCGCCCCGCGCGACGCGTTCATCGTCGCGCGGCTCCGGGAGGCCGGCGCCGTCCTGCTCGGCAAGGCCAACCTGAGCGAGTGGGCCAACTTCAGGGGCCAGCGCTCCTCGAGTGGTTGGAGCGGCCGGGGCGGGCAGGTTCGGAACCCCAACGTGCTCGACCGGAGCCCGTGCGGCTCGAGCTCGGGCTCCGGCTCGGCCGCCTCGGCCAATCTGGCCACCCTCACCATCGGGACCGAGACCGACGGGTCCATCGTCTGCCCGGCGTCGGCCAACGGGATCGTCGGGGTGAAGCCGACGGTCGGGCTCTGGAGCCGCTCGGGCATCATCCCGATCTCGGCCACCCAGGACACCGCCGGTCCGATGTGTCGCACCGTCACCGACGCGGCCCTCCTGCTCGGCGCGCTCGCCGGCATCGACCCCGACGACCCGGCCACGGCCGCGAGTCGGGGCCACTCGACCGGCGACTACGCCAGCGGCCTCACCCGCGACGCACTCCGCGGGGCCCGGCTCGGCGTCTACCGGGAAGGACTCGGCCTCGGCCCCAAGGTGGATCCGGTGCTGGCCAACGCGGTCGACGCCCTGAAGGAGGCCGGGGCGGTGCTGGTGGATCCCGCGAACCTGCCCCCCATCGATCGCTACTCGGGCGACGAGCTCGAGCTCTTCTTCTTCGAGCTCAAGGACGGCCTCAACAAGTACCTGGCGAGCCGGGGCTCGACGGCTCGGGCGAAGACGATCGAGGACCTGATCCGCTTCAACGAGGAGCATCGCGAGCGGGAGCTGAGGTTCTTCGGGCAGGAGCACTTCCTCGAAGCCGCCAAGCGCGGCGGGCTCGCGGATCCGAAGTACCGGGCCGCCCGCCAGCGGTTGCGATCGGTGGTTCGCGGCAACCTGCGGGGCATGCTGGCCCGACATCGGCTCGACGCGGTCGTCTGCATCACGGGAGGGCCGGCCTGGCCGATCGATCTGGTGAACGGCGACCGGTTCACCGGCGGTGACTCGTCCTACGCGGCGATCGCGGGCTTTCCGCACGTCACCGTGCCGGCGGGGAGAGTCGATGGGCTGCCGATCGGCTTCTCGTTCTTCGGCGACGCCTGGACCGAAGCGCGTCTCCTGGGCTTCGCCTACGCCTTCGAGCAGACCACGAAAGCCCGTATCGCACCGGCGTTTAGGCCGACCGTCGACGACCGGACCTGACCCTGGCGCCGGGCGCAGGGGGCGGCGGCTTCCCTTCTGGCCGAACCGGAAGAAGATTCGTTAGCATGACGAAGCTCAGAAAAGCCAGGATCTTCTGGCCCCTGCTGGTGGCGCTGCTGCTGACCGATTGCGCCACCAAGGACCTGGCCGAGAGCCGCCTCGTTCCGTTCGTGCCCGAGCAGGTGATCGGGGACTACCTCCGTTTCACACTGGCCTACAATCGCGGCGCCGCCACCGGGATCTCGGTCGGCGAGCATTCGCGAATCGTCTTCAGCCTGACCGCGGTCCTGGCGGTCCTGGTGCTGAGCCGTCTCTATCGCCGCGCCGATCATCGCTACCCCGGTCTGATCGTCGGCCTCGCGCTGGTGATGGGCGGAGCGATCGGCAATCTCGCCGACCGGATCCGCTCGACCCGGGGAGTGGTGGACTTCATCGACATGGGTGTCGGTGATTGGAGGTTCTGGACGTTCAACGTAGCCGACATGGGCGTCTCGATCGGCGCCGTGCTGCTGGCGTGGTACCTGACGAAAGCCGATCGAGAGAGGCAACAGCTGGCATGACGAAAGTCGCCTCGGCCATCCTGCTCTTCACGCTGGTCGCCACGGCGGGCGCCGCGGCGCAGGATCCACCCTCACGCCACCTCTCCCTCGCCGGAGTCGGGCGGGCGTCCGCGACCGTCGATTCCGTCTTCGTCGACCGCACCTTGCCCGACGGCCTCGTGGCCCCGGGGGACTGGGCGTCCTACCTCCTCGCCCGCCTGGGCGGCGCGGGGATTCCAGAATCGGTCGGCATCCTGGTGGCCGTCGACTCGACCCACATCGAGGTCTCCGGCCGGCTGCGTGACCTGCCTCCGGAGGCCCGCGCCCTGCTCGGCCCTCTGGCCGCGATGGTCGACAGCAACACCGTCGTGGTCGCGGACGTCACCCTCGATCGCACGGGACGGGAGATCGCGCGGTTTCACCTGCGGAGTCTCGTCGTGAACGGGTTTCCCTTCCCCGAGTTCCTGCTCGCGACCATGATGGCGCGGGTCGGCAGTCAGTACCCCGAGCTCTCGAAGACCGGCCGGGATCTCTACGTCCAGATCCCGGCCGACGGCAGCATCGTGCTGGTCAACGACGCCGTCCGTCTGACCACGACGACCCGGACCTCAGGCGACCCGGCAGGGCGTCGGTGAGTCTACCCCGACTGTCGCTCGTCGTCGCCGGCCTCGTCTTCCTCGGTCTCGGGACCTACCTGTTCTACGCGCCGGAGACGATCGGGCGCCTGACCGGCGCGACCCGCCTGCCACCGACGCTCCTGACCGAGCTCCGCGCCATGTACGGCGGCCTCCAGATCGGGCTCGGCGTGTACTTCTTTGTCGCGGCCTCGCGGAGTCGCTGGGTTCGCTCGGCCCTGGCCGCGCAAGTCGCGGCCTTCAGCGGGATGGCAGCGGGGCGAGTGGTGGCGATGGTGTTGGCGCGGGAATACTCGCGGTTCTTCCTGGGCCTCGCGGCGATCGAGTTGCTCGGCGCGCTCCTGGGCGCGGCCGGACTCCGCAGGGCGCGGGAGCTGATGGAGCTCAACTACTCGAGGCGACCGTGAGCCCGGATCTCCGCTACCCGATCGGGCCCTTCCGCCACGACGCCCCCTCCGACGCCGCGGCCCGCGCGGCGCTGATCGATCGCATCGCCACCCAGCCGGCCCGACTCGAGGCGGCCACCTCCGGTCTCTCCCGCTCGCAGCTCGATACACCGTATCGCGACGGCGGCTGGACCGTGCGCCAGCTGGTCCATCACCTGGCGGACAGTCACCTGAACGCCTACTGCCGCTGCCGCCTCGCGCTCACCGAAGAACGTCCCGTCATCAAGCCGTACGATCAGGACGGCTGGGCGCGGGGCGCCGACTACGAGATGGAGATCGGTGTCTCGCTCGCGCTCCTGGCCCGGCTCCACGAGCGCTGGGTGGCGCTGCTCAGAGCGCTGGACGACGCCGCGCTCGGGCGCACCTTCTTCCATCCGGAGGATCGGGTCGAGGTCTCCCTCGAGCGCGCCATCGCCACCTACGCCTGGCACGGCGACCACCACATCGGCCACGTCAACGCCCTTCGGGAGCGGCGGGGCTGGTGACCCGGGCGCGCGCCCGTTGGGCGGCGATCGTGGCCGGGGTGCTGCTGGTCGTGGTGCTCAGGGTCTTGCCGAGCGTCTCGCCGGGTATCCAGCTCGGCCTCGTGTTGATGGCCGGCATCCTCACGCTCGTCCTCGTCGCGGTGGCGTTCCTGGTGCTGGGAGCCTGGATCGGTCGGCCGCTCGCCCTGCTCGTCCTGCTTCTCGCGCTGGCGGCGCCGATCGGGCTCACCGCCATCGACGCGTCGGGAGGCCTTGGCGTCAGGCTCCCCTGTCCTCGTAATTGGGCTTGGGTGCCAAGCTACCTGCCCCGCGCGAGCCCGATGCGCTCGGTGCGCTTCACCATCGGCGAGGTCGACGCCAAGCTCTGCTACGGGGCACCGTCCGCCCGCGGGCGAACTATGATCGGTGGCCCGGCGATTCCCTTCGGCGAGCTCTGGCGGACCGGCGCCAACGAGCCGACCACGCTCCGCTTCACCGGACCGATCTCGGTGGCCGGCGTGCCGGCCCATGGCGGCAAGCTGTCGATCTACTCGGTGCCCGGCCCCGATAGCTGGGAGATCATCGCCAACGGCTCCACCAGCCAGTGGGGCATCGAGTCGGAGTACACCGACGCCGTGAGGAGCCTGGAGCTCGGTCGCGCGACGGTGCCGGCTCTCTCGACCGGCGGCCACGTCGAGCAGCTCCGGTTCGGGATCGAGCCTCGAGGCGGCGACACCGTCGGCCTGGTGCTCGAGTGGGAGCGGACCCGGATCGTGGTGCCGCTCTGGCCCCTCCGCTAGCTCGCGGGAAGCCACTCGCCGGGCTGCTGCCGCGACTTGCACAGCCCCTACCTGCAAAATCCCATAGAGCGGCCAGGCCCGAACGGCTGGCCCGCGAGCCTCATCCCACCAGCCGCTGCCCGGAAGAACGACCTTGGAGCCGGGTTGGCGGAAGCGATAATTCCGAGCTGTCGGCGGCAGTTACTTTGCCGGGTCGCGATGTGTAATAGCTTATAAATAGAGGTCTTATGTGACCAAACCCCAATCAGCCGCAGAAGAAGTATCTCCTAGTACTACTAGCTGAACCATCCTGCAGTAGTCGACATAATCCAGCTATCGCCTGAGCCGCTAGTCGCCTCGCCCGCCCGAAGCCCGACTTATGCATCCCGATTCCCCGGTTGTAAGCGCCCGCTTCCCCGGGAAGAGCAGGAGTGGTGATGGCATCGGGTTCCAACGGCACTACCGCATCTCGAGCCGGCCGATCCGCCTCGCGCGAGCGGCGGTCGAAGCCGCTGCGCCTCCGCGACTGGTCGCTGCGCCGCAGCACCGGGATCGCCTTCGTAGCGGCGGCCGTTGGGCTGATCCTGCTCGCCGGCTTTGCGTCCTGGCGCGCGAAGGGCGCCGTCACCGAGCTCGAGCGGACTCAGAGCGCCCGGCTGGCAAGCCAGCTCCGCGACCGCCTCGAGCAGCTCACGACCCGTTCGGAGGCGCGGCTCCGCGACGTGGCCTTCTCCGACGCTCTCTACGCCGACCTCGGCCGCCTCGCCGAGCGACCCGACACGACGTATCGGCCCTCGTTCGTCGAGCGCCTCGTTTGGAGCGGGGGTGAGCGGTTCGTCGGCCTCTACACGCTCGAAGGCCGCAACGTCTTTCGCTGGAGCGCCGCGAGCGTCGGCATCGACTCCAGCGTGGTCAGCAATCCGATCTTCCGGATCCTCGACAACGGCGAGCCCGCCGCCGGCCTGCTCTGGCGCGAGGGGAGGCTCTACTGGGTCGCCGGGGCGCCGGTGCTCCCGGCCGGCGGAAGCCGAACCGGCCCGATCCGCGGCTACCTCGTCACCGCCCGGCCGCTTTCGGGCGGCGACCTCGCCGGAGACTTCGGTGGCGCGCCGAGGGTCGAGCTGACGGAGCAGCCCGCTTCGCGGGAGCCGTCGAGGACCTCGATCGCGTCGTTCGCCGGCGGCGACAGCATCCGGGTCGACTTCGCTGTCGCCGATCTCTTCGCCGAACAGAACACTCTGGCGTCGGTGCGATCCGACCGCGCGGCCTTTCGCGCCGTGGAAAGCAACTTCCAGCTGCTGCTGCTGTTCACGCTGCTCGCCATCGCCGGTCTCACCCTGGGCGGGTGGTGGCTCACGAACCGTTGGCTGGTGCGGCCGGTCACTCGCTTCGCCGCCGCCCTCGCGCCGGCTCAGGCCGGCCACACCCCGGCCATGCTGACCGCGCCGGCGTCGGGTCCCGAATGGCAAACGGCCGCCGGGTCGGTCAACCGGCTCCTGGCCCACGTGCGCGTGGCGCAGGAGCGCTTCGAGCGCCTCTTCGGCGCCGCGCGCGATGGAGTGTGGGAGCTCGACCTCTCGACCCGCACGTGGACCTTCAGCCAGCGCGTGGCGGACCTGTTGGGCTACGCCGAGGCGTCGCTGCCCGAGACCACGTCGCTGATCGATCTCGTCGCCCCCGACGATCGCGCCGCGCTCGACCAGGCGATCGAGCGCGCCGCGACCGGGGCGGGCCCTCTCCAGGTCGAGGTCCGGCTGGTCCAGCCGAGCGGACGGAGCGCCTGGTATCGGGTTGAAGGCGTGGTCCACCCGGGACCGAGCGGCCCGGCGAGCCTGCTGGTCGGTCGGGTGGTGCCGCTCGACGAGGAGCACGCCGCCCGCGACGCGGTGGAAGGAATGCGGGCCCACCTCCTCGAGGCGGAGCGGACGCTCGGCCGCACGCTCCAGGGCCTTGCCCGGCGGGCGGAGAGCAACGGGTTCGGCGAGGATCTCGAGTTCGTCGGTCAGGGCTGGGCCGAGTCGATCGAGGCCGATCCGCAGCCTTTCGACCTCCACCAGCTGCTGCAGGAACTCGCCGAGCTCGCGTCGCCGCCCGCACAGGTGGCGGTGGCGCCCGGTGTACCAACTCGGGTGCTCGGCGACCGCGCGCTGGTCGAGCGGGCGTTGCGCCCGCTGGTTCGGAACGCGATCGCCGCGGGCGGCCCGCTCTGGCTCAGAGCCGAGCGCCTGAGCGGCGCCGGGCCCGACACGGTCCGACTCGTGGTGGAGAACCAGCGGCACGGTGTCGACGGCGAGACGCTCGCCCGAATGCAGACGCTGCTCGAGACCGGCTCGGAGCCCGACAACGCGGCGATCAAGCCGGCGGCGATCGGGCTCCGGGTGACCCATCGCGCCGTGACCGCCCTCTCGGGGTCCGCCGGCGCGACGTCCGCCGGCGACGCCGGCACCCAGGTCTGGCTGGTGCTCGAGCTCAAGGCCGCGCCCGAGGAGTTCGTCGACACGGGCATGCCCCACGTTCAGCAGGAGTCCTTCGACGATTGGGACGATCCGTCAGCGCTGGGCAAGCGGCCCCAGCACGCGCGCATCTCCGGCAGCCAGTTCCGGCCCGCGACGCCAGAGCCCAAGGTGGAGCTGGTGGCCGACGCCACCGTGACGATCGACTTCGACGAACCACCCCCGTCGACCAACCGCACCGGCCAGCCGGTCGGCGCGGCGTTCCTGGCGCAGCTGGCGCCAGGCCCCGAACGGAGCGAGCTCGCAGCGCAGCTGGCCCGCGCCTTCCTGCTGGAAGCGCCCGCCCGACTGGCCGAGCTCCGGGAGGCCGCGAGCGAGAGCAAGCTGACCACGGCTCGCGCCCTCGCCGAGAACCTGACCGGGATGGCGAAGCTGATCGGCGCCGACGGCGTCGCCGCCGCGTGCGAGGGCGTCGGTCTCGCGCTCGACGCCGGCGAGCCCGCCGATCTGGAGCGCTCGCTCACAGCCGTGGCGCAAACCGTCGGCGCGGTCGTGGCCGCGCTCCGGGCCCTGGTGCCGGCCACGGCGGAGCCGGACACACCCGAGGCCCGTCCTGCCATCGACCCCTCCACGCTCGAGCAGCTGCGGGACGCGCTCGCCAGCGATGGAGCGGGCATGGGCAGCCAGCTGGTGTCGCTCTTCCTCGCCGAAGCGCCCCTTCGGGTGGCCGCGCTCGAGCGCGCCATCGCCGAGGGCGATAGCACCGGGATCGGTCGTTCGGCCGACGACCTGCGCGGCATGTCGGCGCTGGTCGGGGCGACGCCCCTGAGTGAGCGCTGTGGCGCCTTGCCCGAGCCCGATCCGGAGGCTCGGCGGGCCTGGATGCAGTCCGTGGCGGCCGAGCTGAGCCGTGCCGAGCGAGCGCTGGAAATCGTGCTCCACGCCCGCTCGACCGCCTAACGTCCTTCGAAGGGGACTATCATGTTCGACTCGGATGCAGAGCGGGAACGTCGATCGGGCGCCCATCGGGTGGTGCCGTCCGGCCCGGGCGGACGTCCGGAGATCAGCGACTACCTGCTCGCGATGCGGCATGAGCTCAAGGCGCCGCTCAACGCGGTGATCGGCATGTCCGGGCTGCTGCTCGACGCCGATCTCGGCGATCGGCACCGCCAGTATGCCAAGAGCATCCACCTCGCCGGCGAGAGTCTGGCCACGATCCTCAACGACCTGCTGGACCTCTCCCGCATCGTCGCGGATCGGCTCACGATCGAGCCGATCGCGTTCGACCTGAAGTCGATGGTCGAGGAGACGGCCAAAGCGATGGCGATGCGGGCGGACGAGCGCGGGCTTGCGCTCCGGGTCGACTGGCGTCCCGAGCTCCCGCGTCACGTCATGGGCGACCCCGGCCGCACCCGACAGGTCCTCGGCAACCTGGTCGGGCACGCCATGAACTCCACCAGCCAGGGCGAGGTGGTGATCGAGGTCGCGCCTGACGGCGAGAGCCTCGAGGGCAAGGCGCGGATCCGCTTCGCGGTCGAGGACACCGGCATCGGTCTCCCGCAGGAGCGCCTTGCGCGGGTCTTCAACGAGTACGTGCCCGTCGACGCCTCGCCCTATCGGTCGTTCGGCGTCTCGGGACTCGGCCTCCGGGTGAGCGCCGAGCTGATCCAGCTGATGGGCGGCGATCTCGGCGCCGAGAGCGAGATCGGCAAGGGCAGCCGCTTCTGGTTCCGGCTGCCGATGCCCGCCGTCGACGCCGAGCCGCAGCCGGCGGCCCTGGAGCAGAGCGGCAGCGGCCGAGCCCTGGTGATCGAGTCCGATCAGACCAGCCGGCGGCGGTTCGCCGAGCAGCTGGAAGCCGCGGGGTGGACGGTGGAGTTCGGCGACGACCTCGCGTCGGTCGAGACCCTGCTCCGCGCCGCGGCCACCGATGGCGACCCGTTCCAGGCCTGCGTGCTGAGCGACTACGCGGTCCGGCCGTCGCACGCCGAGCTCGCGATGCACCTGAAGGCCGACGACCAGCTGGCGTCCGTGGCGCTGGTGATGGTGACGGCCGTGGGCAGCCCGGGCGAAGGCAAGCGCCTCTGGCACGCGGGCTTCGCGGCCTACCTCCGCAAGCCGGTGCCCCAGGACGAAGTCCACGACACCCTGGTCGCGCTGTCCAGCCTCAATCCGGACGGCCGCGGACAGGGCCTGATCACCCGGCACAGCCTGGCCGAGGCGAAGAACGCCCAATCGGCGGCGCAGTTCGACCTGATCGACGAGGTCCTGGCCAGCTTGACCCGATCGGAGCCGGCGCAAGTGCTCCTGATCGGGGCCAGCCAGGGCGACCGCGCCGAGGTCGAGGCGGCGGTCGGTGCCTGCGAGCTGGAGCTCGATCCTCGCGCCACGCTCGAGGAAGCGCTCGAGCGAATCAGCCGCCGGCGCTACGCGCTGATCCTGGTCGACGCGGACCGGGAGTCGCTCGATCTGAGCGACACCGGCCGTCGGCTCACCAGCGCCCTCGAGAGCGCGGTGCACGGACCCGAGCTGGTGGCGCTTAGCATCGATCCGACTCGCCGGGAGGAATTGCTTTCGGCCGGGTTCGCCCGGGTGCTCCCCAAGCCGATCAGGCGGGACGACCTCGATCGCATCCTGGCCGACGCGGTGGAGGCTACCACCGTCGTCGAGCCCACCGACCAGTCGACGAGCGCGGCGGTCGCCGAGCCGTTCGAGGCGAGCGTCGACGCCCCGACGTCCGGTGAGCCCACCGAGAGCGATTGGACCACGACGACGATCGGGCTCGAGGAGGAAGAGACCGCCGAGGCCAGCGAGGAACAGGACGCCGCCGCCACGCTTCGGCTCGGCCTGCCCGAGGCGACCGTTGACGACGAAGTCGGGGTGGCCGGACTGGTCGAGCTCGACCGACCCGAGACGGACGCTGACGACGAGATCGAGGCGGCCGGCCCCATCGAGCTCGACGAGCCCGAGACCGACGCCCGCGACGAGAGCAGAGCGGCCGGACCCATCGAGCTCGATGAACCCGAGACCGACGCCCGCGACGAGAGCAGAGCGGCCGGCCCCATCGAGCTCGACGAACCCGAGACCGACGCCAGCGACGAGAGCAGGGCGGCCGGCGGACCCTTCACGCCCGATGAGTCCGAGACGGACGCCGACGACGAGATCCGAGCGGCAGGACCCATCGCGCTCGACGAGAGCGAGAAGGACGCCGGCGACGAGACCGCGGCGGCCGAGCTCATCGACCGCGACGAGCCCCCCGTGTCCGAGACGATCGAGGACGCGCCCGTCGCCGCGGAGCGCGAGCTCGACTCGATGGAATCCGCGGAACCGCCCACGCTCGAGCTCGAGGCCCCGGCCGTCGCCAGCGAGCTCGAGTCCGCGGAGGTCGAGGCCCCGGAGGGCATCGTCGCCGCCGACTTCAGCGGGCCGGACACGGAGCGGCTGGACGGCTTCGTGGCCAACGAGCTCGGTGAGCAGCGGTCCGGGTCCGCGGTGGTGGAGCCGATCGAGCTCGCCGAGCATGCGATGGCGTCGATCGACGAAGCAGGGTCCGACGCGGCGGTCGATCCCGTCGACGTGGTCAGCATGTCCGAGATGGTCGCGGTGCCGGACGACTCGAGCGAGAGCCCGGAGGAAGCGAACGACCCCGTCGAGCTCGAGGCCGCCGAGGAGCCGGAGCCGACCGCAGACCCGGAGCTCCCGCTGGCCGTCTCACTCGACCCGGACGCACGCTGGCCCAGGGCCACCGGGCCGGATGAAGCCTCGGCGCCGACGGCCGCCGAAGCCGGTCCGAGCGAGTGGCTCGAGATCGAGCGGGCGAGCGAGCAGCGGGTCGAGTCGACGGACGCCGTCGCCGATCGCGCCGCCGAGGACGACACCGACGACGAGGCAGGATCCGGCGGCCCGATCGCTCTGCTCGGCGTGCGCCAGAACGAGGCCACGCTCGGAACCCGCGCCGCCGTGGTGATGCCGGAGGAGCGGACCGACCGCAAGGTGGAGGTTCGGGGCGCGGGGCAGGCGGTCTCCGAGACGCCGGACGTCGCTCGCGAGCACCTCCCGGTGATCGGCTCGACGATCATCGAGCAGCTGAGCAGCGGCACCGCCGGGTTCGCCCAGCACCTCGTCGCGACCTTCCTGCGCGAGGCGCCCCAGCGGATCGCCGAGCTCGAGCAGGGCCTCTCCGTCGCCGATCCGAAGCTGATCGGGGACGCCGCTCGGAATCTCAAGGCGATGGGCGGAATCCTGGGCGCGGCCAGGCTCGGCGCGATCAGCGACGAGCTGGCCGCCGCGGCCGGTGAAGGCGACCTGGCCCAGGCCGCCCAGCTCGCCGGCGACGTCGAGACCGCGTTCCTGGAAGTCCGGATGGCCGCCGAGGGTGCCGCGCCGCCGGAGGCGAAGGCGCCGCTCGAGATCCCCGCGATCAACGAGGCCTTCCTGCGGCAGCTCAGCCCCGAGCGGGAGGAGGGCACTCGCGGCCTGGCGCTCAAACTGGTGGCCAACTTCCGAGCCGAAGCGCCCAATCGGCTCGGCGACCTGACCGAGGCGATCGAGCGGGAAGACGCGGCGGCCGTCCAGCGCCTCGCGCCGACGCTCAAGGGCATGAGCAGTCTGATCGGCGCCGACGCGCTCGCGAAGGTTTGCGCCCTCGTGGAGGCCGACGCGCGGCTCCGCCGGATCGGCGCCGCGCGGCGCTACGTCGATCAGCTCGAGCTCGAGCTCTCGCGGGTCCTGGCCGCCCTGGAGCACCCGACGGCCTGATCTGAGCGCCGACCTTAGATTCCACGGATCCCTCCAACGAGGCATTCGTGGATGTCGAGGCTGTCACGGCTGGGCGTCGCGCTCGGCGCTCTCCTCATCGTTCTTCCCGCCGCCCGGCTCGAGGCCCAGGGACGAGGACGCGGCGCGGCCTCGGCCGTCGCCCGCCTCGAGGGCCTCGCCTGGCGTAACATCGGGCCCTTTCGGGGCGGACGCGCCACGACCGCCGTCGGGGTGCGCGGTCAGCCGCTCCGCTACTACATGGGAGCCACTGGCGGGGGCATCTGGACCACCGACGACGCCGGGCTGAGCTGGAAGCCGATCGCGGACGGCCAGATCGCCATGGGCTCGGTCGGGAGCCTGGCGGTGGCGCCGAGCGACCCCAACGTGATCTACGCGGGAATGGGCGAGGCTCCGGTCCGGGGCGTCTCGTCGTCCTTCGGCGACGGCGTCTATCGGACCACCGACGCGGGCAAGACCTGGACCCACCTCGGTCTCACCGACACCCGGACCATCTCCCGGGTGCTGGTCCACCCCACCAACAGCGAGCTGGTCTACGTGGCCGCGCAGGGCAGCCGTTGGGGACCCTCGAGCGAGCGCGGCGTCTACCGCAGCGGCGACGGCGGCGCCAGCTGGAGCAAGATCCTCTACGTCGACTCGCTGAGCGGCCCGAGCGATCTCGCCATGGATCCGACCAACCCGCGGATCCTCTACGCCGCCACCTGGGACCACCAGCGGCTTCCCTGGTACGTCAGGAGCGGCGGTCCGGGCAGCGGGATCTGGAAGTCCACCGACGGCGGCGACACCTGGAGTCGGCTGGGGCAGGGTCTCCCCAAGCTGATGGGCAAGATCGGCGTCGCCGTGTCGCGGGCGAATCCGAATCGCGTCTGGGCGATCGTCGAGGCGGAGGAGGGTGGGCTCTATCGCTCGGACGACGGCGGAGCGTCCTGGACGCTGGTCAACGGCGACCGGCTGCTCGACGCCCGTCCGTGGTACTACATGCGGGTCGAGGCCGATCCCGCGAACCCCGATGTGGTCTACGTGATCAACGCGCCGCTGCTCCGCTCGGTCGACGCGGGGAAGAGCTTCACCTCGTTGCCCGATCCCCACGGAGACAACCACGATCTCTGGATCAACCCGGACGATCCCCGCAACATGATCAAGGCGGACGACGGCGGCGCGGCGGTTTCGTTCACCACCGGAACCACCTGGTCGAGCCTCGACAACCAACCCACTGCGCAGTTCTACCGGGTCAACACCGACGACCGCTTCCCCGCCGGGTTGGTGGTGCCGATCGCGCTCGGCGGGCGGCGGGGCGTGCTCGGCTTCGGCCTGTCCGGGTCGGACAGTAGGAGCCGCACGTCCACGTCACGAAATTGGGTCTACGGGGGCCAGCAGGACAACTCGAGCGTCGCGATCCCAAGCGCCACCCTCGGTCCGGGCATCGGTCGCACCGACTGGCACGATGGGCCCGGCTGCGAGAGCGCGTTCGTCGCCTTCGATCCGACCGCTCCGCGCTACCTCTACGGCGGCTGCTACCAGGGCATCATCGGCGAGCTGGATCGCGAGCTCGGCCTCGAGCGGAACGTGATGGTCTATCCGACCCTCGGTCTCGCCGAGCCGTCCGACCAGCAGAAGTACCGCTGGAACTGGAACGCCCCGATCGTCGCCGCGCCGGACGATCCGACCGTGCTCTACCACGCCGGCAACGTCCTCTTCCGCTCGAACGATCGGGGCCAGAGCTGGACCGCGATCAGCCCGGACTTGACCCGGAACGATCCGACCAAACAGGGACGAGGCGGCGGGCCGATCACCAACGAGGGGGCCGGTGGCGAGGTCTACGGCACCATCTCCTACGTCGCGCTGTCGCCGCACGACACCGGGACGATCTGGGTCGGCACCGACGACGGCCTGGTGCAACTCACCCGGGACGGTGGCCGGCGCTGGAGCAACGTCACGCCCAAGGGACTGCCCGAGGCTTTGATCGTCTCGATCGAGGCCTCGCCCAGTGACGCGGGCACGGCCTATCTCGCCGTAAGCCGCCACAAGCTCAACGACAACGCCCCGTACGTCTTCAGGACCACCGACTACGGTCGCTCCTGGACCACGCTGGTGAAGGGATTCCCGGCCGGCGAGGTGCTGCGGGTGGCGCGCGAGGACCCGGCGCGCCCCGACCTGCTCTACGCCGGCACCGAGTCCGGGGTCTGGGTCTCGTACCGGGGCGGCGACTGGCAGCGGCTCCAGCTCAACCTGCCGCCCGTGCCGGTGACCGACATCCAGGTCCGTCGAGGCGACCTGGTGATCGCCACGGAAGGCCGGGCGTTCTGGATCCTCGACGACCTCGGTCCCGTCCGGGAGCTCGACCGGGGCGGCGACGCGCTCCGCCTGGTCACTCCGCGGCCCGCCTATCGCACCCGGCTCGGCAGCAACGGCTCGGCCCCGCCCGGCTTCGGCGCCAACGCCCCGAGCGGCGCGATCATCAACTGGTTCGCCGCGGCGTTGCCGGATTCGGGCGAGACGGTCCAGCTGGAGATCCTCGACGAGACCGGCCGGACGGTCAGGGCCTACAGCAGCGGCAAGCCGGCTGAGGATCGCCAGGTCCGCCGGATCGAGCCGAAGGTCGGGGTCAACCGCCTGGTCTGGGACCTCCGCACCGAGCCGCTGGCTCGGCTGAAGGGCGTCCAGCAGGCGGGTGGCCCGGGCCTCGGTTATCGCGTTGCTCCCGGCCGCTACCGGGTGCGGCTCACGATGGGCGCCGCCACCGTGACCCAGCCCCTCGAGGTGCGGCCCGATCCGCGGACCGGTCTCACCGCCGCGACCGCCGCGGCACAGCAGACCGCGCTGGCGGCCATCCACGCCACGGTGAGCGCAGTGCTCGAGGCGGCCGGGCGGCTGCGCACCATCCGAACCCAGATCGACGGATTGCTCGGCCGGCTTCCGGAAGCCGCCGAAACCGACACCATCCGGGTGGCGGGCAAGG
>JBFXAS010000088.1:0-17946 GCA_050184075.1 Gemmatimonadales bacterium | reverse complement strand
GTGAGGCGCTCCCGGTAGAGGTCGGCGGATGCGAGCAGCCCGCGCATCGAGAACGTGGCCAGGAGCCCGATCGCGAAGATCAGCCCCGCCACCACGAGCAGCGTGACGATGGTCGACGCCCAGCGGGGGAGGTGGGCGCGCAGCTCGAGCAGGTCGGCGAGCGGCGACACGATGTAGTAGAGGAAGACCGCCAGGACGAAGGGGACCAGCGCCGGCCGCATGTAGGCGAGCGCCGCGCCGGTGGCGACCGCGGCGATGATCACCAGGCAGACCGAGATCAGCCGGGCCTGCTCTTCGGCCAGGTCTTTGGGAAGGCGCATCCGGGAGTATCATCGGGGCCGCTCGACCGGGGCAAGAGCGACCGGCTTCCACCCGACCGGGTGGGTGGCGTAAGCTTCCGACCGTGAGCCCGTTCTCGGTGGGTCGCGCGACGCTCTTCGTGTTGGCCGCGGCCGGCTCGCCCCTCCTCGCCCAGCGGCCGGCCTCGCTGCTCCTGAACGGAAGCTTCGAGGAAGGGCCCGGCCCGCGCGCGTTCCTCAATCTCGCCGGCGGCTCCACCCTGATCCCGGGGTGGGTCGTCACCGGGGAGGGCGTGGATCTGGTCGGCGCCGGGTACTGGACCTCGTCAGACGGCGCCTACGCCATCGATCTCGACGGCAGCGCGCGGAGTCGGACGACGCCTCCCTACGTCCAGGGCGGCATCGCTCAGACTTTCGCGACCCGACCGGGCGCGCGCTATCGGGTGAGCTTCGACCTGGCCGGCAATCCCAACCAGCCGCCGACGATCAAGCCGATGCGGCTCTCCGCGGCCGGCCAGTCCGAGGACTTCAGCTTCGATGCCAGCGGGCGTACCAGCCGCGACATGGGCTGGGTTTCGAAGAGCTGGGACTTCACCGCCCGGGCCGACTCGACCACCCTCGAGTTCAAGAGCCTCACCGTGTCACCCCAGACGGGCTACTCGGCGGCGATCGACAACGTCGCAGTGGTGTTGCTCGAGGAAGGGCGGCTCCAGGTGACCGAGACCGAGCGCGAGATCCAGGTCAACCTGGGCGCCGAGATCCTCTTCGACACCGGCGAGTCGACCCTTCGCCCCGAGGCCGCGGCGGCGCTCGAGCAGCTCTCGGAGCTGATCGCGCGGCACCCCGACCTCCCGATCCTGATCGCGGGCCACACCGACAGTGTCGGCACCCGCGCGTCCAACCAGCGGCTCTCCGAACGGCGAGCCGCCTCGGTCAAGCAGTGGCTCGCGAACGCCGGGGTGGCCGAGAGCCGGATGACGACCCTGGGCTTCGGTCCCACCGTGCCGGTCGCGTCGAACGGCACGGCCGAGGGTCGCCAGAAGAACCGGCGGGTCGAGATCAAGCTCCAGAAGCGCTAGGGCCCGTCGCCACTCGGCTGCCGGAGCGAGGGGTCCATCGGACGCCCGCGGAGGAGCCGGCTCCGCCGCTCGAGCTCCTGCCAGTACCAGTCGACCCGATAGATCGCCGGGTCCGGCTCCGGATAGTGGAGCGCCGAGCGGTCCCAGAGGATCACCGCGTCGACCAGGTCGCCGAAGCGAAGATCGCGATAGACCCGGGGCTTGGTGCCGTCGGCGTTGCGGAGGGTATGGATCCGGTCGGCGTCGAGGGCCGCGAGCGTGGGCGACTCCGCCATGGTGACGAAGCGGGGCGGGCCGCTCCCGATCAGCGCTTCGATCTCGAGGTCGACCGCGCGCGCCATCGACTGGATCACGTAGACGGTGCCCGGATGCCTGAGCTCGATCCACGCCACCGGCGGGATCTCGCCCCGTGGGATGCCGTCCCGGGTCGGAAAGGTGCGTGGCTGCCGGTGGACGTGGAGCCCGCCCGCCAGGAAGAGAGCGCGCCGGCCCTCGAGCAGCGAGAGGCGGCGCACGTTGTCGGCCATCGCGAGCCCGCGGTCGGCGAAGGGCCCGAGGTCGTTCCGCGAAGCCACCCTGGACCAGTCCACCGGCGAGTCGGCCAGGATCACCCGATAGCGACGGTCGGACGGAAGCTCGGCGTTGATCCGGCGGACCGCCTCGAAGAAGCGCTGATAGACCGGCCCGTCCCACACCAGGCCGGGCGAGACGACCGTGTTGCGCCACGCCATCGTGACCGAGTCCCAGGGCACGGAGGCGCCGTCCAGGTAGCGATCGATCACGTCCTGATAGAGCCCGTTGCCCCACTCGACGGCGAGGTCGTCGATCAGGCCCTGCGCCCGCGGATCCTCGAGCAGCCGGATGACCAGCTGGTGAAGCTCCTCGTGTCCATGGCTCTCACCGATGGCGACGACCCGCGCCCGCTCGAAGGCGCCGAGGATGCCGGCGATGGGATCGCCGGGCCCGGTCGGGGCGACGGGGGCCAGCAGAGCGAGCGCCAGGCGCAACACGTCCATCGTTCCTCACTCGGGTGGGTGCATCGCCTGATTGGACCCCGAGGCACCCGAGGAGGTTGCGTGCGGGCGAGCCCGCCGCTCAGACGTGTTGGTCGACCAGGATCGGATTGCCGTCGGGGTCGAGGGCCGTGAAGCTGGCCGGACCGGTCGAGCTCTCGTCGCACTCGGTGACCAGGGCCACGCCCGCCGCCTTGAGCCGCTTCTGGAGCTCGCGCACGTCGGTGAAGGAGCTCACCGGGCGGGCCTCGTCGTCCCAGCCGGGATTGAAGGTCAGGATGTTTTTGTCGAACATGCCCTGGAAGAGGCCGATCGTGTGGCTGGCGTTCCTGAGGATCAGCCAGCCTTGGCTCTGGTCGCCGCCCACGATGGCGAATCCGAGCTTCTGATAGAACGTCTTCGAGGCTTCGATGTCCTTGACGGCCAGGCTGACGGAAAACGCGCCGAGATTCATGTCGGTCTCCTCCGCGGATGGCGGCTCGATCGGGTCGGAGGGAAGCTAGTTCCGACCCCCTAGGACGCCCACATCGGACGCCCCGCAGCCCCAGTCACCCGGCGCGGAGCGACGCGATCGGATCGACCGCCGGGCCTTGGCCGCGGCGGTCCCCGCAACCGTCTCGGACTGTGGTCGCTCCCTGGCCGTCGCCTAGAAGCGCGCCCCGACGATCGGGAACTCCCGCCGCCGGAGCAGGGCGACGATCGCCGCGGCGACCGCGACGGTCAGGGCGAGCCCGAAGAGCGTCCCGCCGTCGCCCTGAACGTCGATCCCCAGCTTGGTGAGGTGGGCCCCGATCGCGCCGGCCATCAGGCCGAGCGCCAGCACTGCGCCGACGGCGGGTGTCTTGGGGTAGAGCAGCAGCACCACCGCGATCGCCTCCAGGACGCCGCTCCCGATCCGGCCCCAGGGCTCGGCGTTCAAGGCGGAGAAGATGTAGACCGACTCGGGGGCGCCGGTGAACTTGAAGTAGAGGGTTTGACCGAGAATCGCGGCGGCGACGATCTGGCAGATCCAACTGGTGACCAGCGCGGGCTTGGCGAGCTGCATTGACGTCTCCGTCGGACGGGGTGCGCTCAAGGAACGCCGCCCGACCGCTATCGGTTCCCGGCGGCCTCCGCCGCGCGGGCCCGATCGCGGAGCAGCCCCTTCTCCTCGCCGGCCGGGCCGCTCGGCTCGAGCAGCCCGAGATCCACCAGCGCGCCTTCGATCGCCTCGGGTACCATCGCCGGCCAGAGCAGGAATCCCCGGAGCAGCACGAGCGGGCGGGGGCGGCGCTCGGTGCCGGCGTAGCGGCGCCGGGCCCAGAGCTCGTAGCCAAGCGCCACCAGGCCGCCGGCGCAGGCGAAAAGGCACCAGGTAGCGCTCGCGACCCCGAGCGGCAGCGCCGCCAGCATCATCGCCCCGACCGCGTACGAGGCCACGATCCCCATGGTGCGCACCGAGCGGACCGCCGGGTTGAAGACCACGCAGCAGGCGGTGAACCCGGCGACCACGAGGAGCGCCACGCCCCACATGAGGTCGAAGTAGTAGATCGTCACGGCGGTGCTCCGGGAGGTCTACCGACAATCTTCGGCGCGCGCGCCTCGCGCGCAAGGCGAGCCCGGGTCAGACCGTCACGTGGGCCCGGACGGCTCGGCGGTGCGCGGCGAGCAGGCCAAGCAGCTCGCGTGCGGAGCTCTGGCGCGCGCCCGCCGCGACGTTGGCGCGCCCGATCTCGAAGGCGAGCGCCCACTGCCGTCGGAGCACGGCGAGCCCGGTGCCCAGCGAGTTGCCTGGATCGTAGATGCTGGTGGCTTCGGCGCCGGTGCCGTTGGCTTCGATCACCTTGAAACGGCCGGCCTGGATCGCCTCGAGTGAGGGGCCGCGGACGTCGTAGCGCCCGAAGCAGAAGCCGGGCTCCCGGCCGAGCTGGTCGAGCGCCTCGAGCATCGCGTCGGTGGCGAGCGAGGTGCCGTCGAAGAAGGTCGAGCCGCGGCTGTGGGTCCCCACCTGGACCAGCGGAATCTGCTCGCCGTCGCCAGGGACCTCGTCGAGTCGCTCCGCCCAACGCGCGAGGTGGACGCGGGCCATCGCCACCGCGCGCGGGTGCGCGAGGATCAACTCCTCGATGCTTCGCCGGCCGTCTCCCACGAGCTCCGGAAACTCCTTGCGGGTGATCGCGAAGATCCGGCCGCGAGGCTCGCTCGGGCGCTTGACGTAGAAGATTCCCAGCTCCTCGCCAGGCACCAGCTCCTGGAGAATCGCGGTCTCCGTGGCCGCCTCGAGGTAGCGGGCCAGCTCCGTCCGGCTGGCGGGAAACGCCACGCCAGAGCCGCGCTCGCCGACGTCCGGCTTGACCACCATCGGGAACGCGAGGCCGTCCGCGTCCATGAAGCGGTCGGCGAGTGCCAACCGCGACTCGACCGATCCCGGCGGCAGCGCCACCCAGCGCGCGATCCGGGCGCTCGGACCGAAGCCGGCCAGGATCTCCGCCTTCGACTCGCCGACGAAGCCGCCGCCCGGGATGCCGGGATTGGCGGCCGTCCAGACGGTCAGGCTCCGGTGCTTGAAGGCGAGCCAGAGCAGGTACGGCAGGAGCAGCCCGTAGACGGCCGTTCGCGGCCAGTACTCCCAGCGGGTGAGCCGGAGCCAGCGACCCTTCACGCGCCGGCGCCCGCGCCAGGTGGCCAGCGGGATCACCAGCTTCACCAGCAGATAGAGCAGGACCGCGATCCCGAAGATCGTCGGGATCGCGAAGCGCTGATACTGGGTGAAGGCTGCGATCACCCGGCTCCCGAAGACTGCGCTCGCGCCGACCAGGAGCGGGGTCCACGCCGCTGCCGCCACTACGAAGGCGAGCAGGAAGGCGACGGCGCTGGTCTGGAGCACGCCCGCGGTGAAGTAGGTCGGGAGCCGGGTGCCGGGCACGAAACGGGTCGCGATCGCGATCCAGGCGCCGTGCCGTGCGAACCAGGCCGAGGTCCGGGTCACGTCGGTCTCGCTGATCAGCCAGCGGAGCGGCGCCCGGCGCACCGCGCCCCGCCCCAGCCAGCGGCCTGCGGCGAAGAGGCCCAGGTCGCCGATCACGATGCCCGCGAAGCACGCGAGGGTGCCTTCCACGAAGCCCAGGGTGCCGCGCGCCACCAGCAGGCCCGTCGCGATGCAGGCCAGATCCTCGCTCACGAAGGTCGCCGCCGCGATCAGGAGCAGCATGATGCCGAGCGTCAGTCCGACGGGCTTGGGCAGCGTGGCGGGATCGAAGCGCTTGGCCGCGTCAGCAAGCCGCGCCGGATCCGCCGTCGCCCGGGTGACGGCCTCGCCGCGGTCGACCCGATCGAGAAACTCGGCCACCACCGGGGCCAGCGCCTGGGGGCGCATGAACGCCATGAAGTGATTGGCGCTCTCGTCGTCGACCATGAGCAGCTCGCTCTGGGGCACGATCCGATGGTGCTCGATCGCGACCGCGGGATTCACCAGGTCGTCGTGGGCGCCCTGGATGATCAGCATCGGCCGCTGGTACCGGGTGAGCACGCCGCGGAGTGGACGCTGGTCGGTGTCGTAGAAGTTCCGGGCGTACTCGACCCCGAAGAACGCCCCGTCCCACGCGCCGAAGTGCGGCACGCCTTCCCGCAGGAGCCAGAGGCCGACGAGCTGGAGCCCGTGGACGGCGTGATTGAGCAGGTAGTCACCCAGCAGCTCGTACTCCTGCACCCCGATTGCCGAGAGCAGGGTGATCGAGGCGATCCGCTCCGGCGCGAGCTCCGCCATGCTGATCGCCACGCCGCCACCCATGCTGAAGCCGAGCAGGTGGACTCGACCGATGCCCAGCGAATCGAGCGCGCTCAAGGTGTTGCGGGCGTGGGCGAGGATCGAGTAGTCGGGCACGTCGTGGCTGGAGCGCCCGAAGCCGGGAAGATCGGGCGCGAGTGCCCGCCGGGAGGCGCCGAGCAGCTCGGCGAGACGGCCCACTTCGCGGTGGGTGCCGGGGCTCCCGTGCAGCAGCACCACGGGGGCGAGCGAGTCCGATCGAGAGCCGGTGTCCAGGAGGGCGAGACGGATCGGTCGCTCCAGCTCCTCGACGCCCTCGGCGGCGGGGACGGTGACGACCGTCATTCCCTCGGGATCACCCGGCCGCCAGGGACGGAGCAGCCGGGCCAGGTGGGAAGCCAGGAGCAGGAGCGCGTAGGCGCCGAGCGCCAGCCTGAAGAAGCTAACCCGCTTGGCCATCGGTCCGGTCGGGGTGACGCTCGAGCCGAACCGAGGAGAAGGGCGGGTCCTCGCACGGCGGCCCGGCGAAATAGCCGAGCTCGATCCCCAGATCCGACACGGTCACCGTGCAGAGACTCTGGGTGCGCGCCTCCTCGCGGTGCATGCAGACGGAGAACGGTCCTTTCACGGGTCGGTGGCTTCGATGGAACTCGGACACCGTCCCGGCCGCGATCGCGGGCTGGCTCGTGGCCAGCGCCTTCCAGACCTGCCCGCGAATCAGCTCCGCCTCACGCTGGTCGCGGCCGGAGCTGGTCCTCACCATACCCGGGGCGTCGTGTGCCGCGGCTGAGAGCCGCTCGCCGGTCCAATCGTAGATGGCGAGGGGGAGGCCCGGCGCCGCGGCGCAGAGGGTGAACGGCTGGTAGCGACCGAGATCGTCTCCGTCGAGGCGACGCGCCAGCTCGTCGAGCGACGGCGAGGTGAGCAGCGCCTTCACCAGGAGGCCTCGACTCACCGTGCCGCCGGCCGGATCCACCGGCGAATCCTCGTAGCGATTGAGCAGAGAGACCGAGAGCCCGGTCTCGTTCACGCCGATCCAGGTGCCGCCGAAGTCACCGTCGATCGGCGCGGCGAAACGCAGCCCGTCGGCTCGGTGGAGCGAAGGCGGGGCGCCCGGGGCCCGGGTGCGCCGTTCGTCGCGATTGAAGCAGAGGAAGTACCCCGACGGCTGGGGAAGCCAGCTCAGGGTGCACACGCTATCGCTGGGCTCGGGCGTAGGAGAGGGTCGAAGGCGCCACGCCGAACTCCGCGCCGAGGTCCACCGGGTCGCCGGCCACGAGCAGCTTCATCAACGCGAAGTGGTGGACGGTGTGGGAGAGCAGGAACTGGAGCTCGCGGCCCACCGTCGAGCTGGTCCACTCGGGGTGGGCCGCGTCGGCGGAGGTCCGGAGCTGGACTCGCACCGGATCGTCAGCCTCGGCGTCGAGCGCGGCGATCGCGTCCCGGATCGCCCGGGTCGCGGCGGCCGCGGCGTCGCGCGAGCTCTCGAGCCGCGAATCGCGGGCGCGCCGGTCGTAGTCGATCTCCCGACCCGGGAGGCCAGCGAGGAAGCAGTGATAGTGATCGAGCACGTGGCGGTACTGCGCGCCGACCGGGGCCCAGGCGCCGCGGCGATCGGCGTACTGGGGATCGGAGAGCCGGTCGAGCGCTGCGAGGGCCTGCTCGAGAAGCCGCCGGTTGGCGTCGACGCTCACTGACAAGTCCGCTCGGCGATCCGTCATCCGGCTCCCCACGTTTGGTCTCTCTGTCTGAGTCCCGCGATTCGGGCGCGAGCCTGGTCGGCGAGCCAGCCGCGGTCTTCGCCGACGAGCGGCTCGGGCCCGAACACCACGTCGGCGACGAAGCCCGGCATCCGGCACAGCGCGATCACGTGGGGGAGGAAGGCCATGTCTCCCCACCAGCAGAGCGTTTCGCGCGCACTCGGCCCGTTATCGGGTGCCCGATACTCGATCGAGGCGACGTGGACCGGGTAGCCTCGCCGGGCGGCCCACTCAAAGAGCGCTGGCTTCATGGGGTAAACGTCGTCGCCGCTGGAGCTGGTTCCTTCCGGGAAAACGATCACCCCATCCCCCGCGGCGATCCGGGCCTCGATCGCCTCCATCGCCCGGAGGGTGTCGCGCGAGCTGCTGCGATTCAAGAAGATAGTGCCGGTGAGTCTGGTCAGGTATCCGAGGATCGGCCACTGCCCGAGCTCGCGCTTGGCGACGAAGACGCCCTCCACATGGCCGAGCAGGAGCACGATGTCGAGGTAGCTGAGGTGATTGGCGACCAGGAAGAAGGGCGCCCGGGGCAGGGGGCCCTCGATTCGGGCCTTCATCCCGACGATTCGACCCAACCCGCGCGCCCACCGCTGGATCGCGCCGTGCCGCCAACGACGCCGGAGACCCGGGGTCACCAGCAGCACCCCCATCCCGGTCAGCAAGCCGAGCAGGCACGCCCCCGTCCACACGAAGGCCGCGCTGATCCGGAGCGTCGGCCGGAGTCCACCGGCCCGGAGCAGGGCCCCGACGCCTGCCCCATCACCGTAGATCTCCCGTTGGACCTCCGCGCTCGGATCGGTCACCGGAAGAAGGCGCGGTGGGTGGCCGGGTCGATCCGGCCGACGTCGAGCATCACCAGCCAGTCGATGGTCTTGAAGTCCCGATCGATGGCCGGCGGCCCGCAGGCCTTGGCGCCGAGGGCGAGATAGGTCTGGAAGAGGGCGGGCACGTGGGACGCGGGCGGTGACGCCGTGGGCGGGCCGACCCGACGGCACTCGTATCCCGGTCGGGGCATGACCCGGACGTCCCGATGTACCGCGTCGATGGTCTCGAGATGGGCGTGCACCGCGAGCCCGACCTCGGGATCCTGACTGTTCACCGAGCAGCAGCCGAAGAGGTAGCGCTTCCGGTTCCAGGTGAGATAGAGTGCCAAACCCCGCCAGAGCAGATGGAGCACCCGCCCGTTCCGATGCTCGCGCGCGACGCAGGCCCGACCGATCTCGACCGCGTCGGCAACGACGGCGTCGGGCAGGAGCGAGAGATCGAATTCCTGGTCGGAGTAGAAGCCCGCGCCGCTCCGCGCCATCTCTCCCGTCTGCATCCGGTAGGTGCCCACCACCTCGTCGGTCTTCCGGCTCACGATGAGGAGGTGGTGGAACCGCGCGTCCAGCTCGTCCTCGTCCCGGCCGCTCAGATGCGAGCTGTCGAGGCCCTCGCCCAGCTCGAGGTTGAAGACCTGGTAGCGGAGCCGGAGCAGAGCGTCGAGATCGCTCGACTCGCGGGCGAAGCGAACCAGATAGCTGCCGGCCTCGACCTCATCGCCCGGCAGGGACGCCTGGGCGATGGGGTAGGCGGCGGTGCTGCCGGCGTTCCGGCGGCGCTTCGGGCTCGCGGGAACCTGGTCGGCCGTCATTTCAGTCTCCGGAGCGAGGCTGGGTCGGCATACAGAAAGTATACGTCTCCCGCCCGAAGCACTCGTCCCCGGACCGCCAGGGGGAGCGCGGCCAGCCGCTCGAGGCCCGGGATCGGCTGGCCCGAAGAGTCCACCAGCAGCAGGCCGAGCTGGGTATCCGCCTGGTCACGAATCAGGAACAAAGGGGGGAGCCCGCCGGCCAGACAGCGGGCGGCGCAGCCCGCGTGGGTGGGGCCCCGGCCCGGATTCATCACGCCGGCGTAGCATTTCCCGTCGACGATCTCTCCTTCGAGGTCGAAGGTGCCGAGATCGGTCGGGTCTTGGGCCTCGGGGGCCCGGGCATCGGTCGCCGCGACGCTCGCGATCTCGATCAGCGACAGGCGATCCCGGTAGGCCAGCGTGCCCTCCAGCACCACCGAGCGCCCGTCGAGCGCGGCCACGTCCGGGCCCGCGCCGTGCTTGCCGAACCCCGCGAGCAGGTAGCGCTCGACCCGGCCGGGATCGCCGGACGCGCGCACCTCGAGGAGCGGGATCGGCCCGGCGCGGACCACGCCCTCGAAGCGTCGCACGTTGCCGTACTCGAAGGTCGCGTCGTCGATCTCCCGCTGGCTCGCGCCCAACGCTGCCACGATCGCGAGCCCGGCCGCGCCGCCGCCGCTCACCACCCGCCGGGTGAAGCGGCCGAGCCGGTCGGGGGCCTCGGGCAGGTACCCGACGTAGAACTCCGAGGCGGTCTGCTCGCGCGCGGGCGGCGCCGGAACGGGCTCGACCCTGGTGCCCGGCGGGTTCGGGGTCGTGCGCACCAGGACCCGACCATCCTCGATTCGGAGGTCGAAGGTGGGGATGGTGTCGTTGAAGGGCGGGGGCGATGCGCCGCTCTCGGGGCGGTACTGATAGCCGTGCCACGGACAGGTGATGCAGCCGTCGACGACCCGACCCTCGCCGAGCGGGCCGTTCTGGTGCCTGCAGACGTTGGAGACCGCCGAGAGTCGGCCCTGGTGGCGGAAGACGGCCACCCGATCGCCGGCCACCATCCCGATGATGGCGCGGCCCTCCGGGATCAGGTCGGCGGGCCCCAGGTCGGCCCAACCGGCGGCGTCGGAGAGCGGCCGGTCGAGCAGTCGCTCGCGCCGGGCGGCGGCCAGGTGGAGCCCGGCGAGCGTCAGGGCCCCGGCGCCCAGCGCGATGCCGTGGAGTGGCGCCCGCTCCAGCTGCAGCAGGCCGAGAGCGACGTGGGCCAGCAGCGCGAGGTAGGCCAGGTAGACCAGCATGTGGAGCCGCTTCCAGACCGGTGGCGTCAGCGCCGAGAGCCAGAAGTCGTGGCTGGTGGTGGCCATCAGGAGGATGACCAGCAGGGCCAGGATCCCGAAGAGCTCGAACGGGAGCCCCGGGTTGCTCGCCAGGACGCTCACCAGGGGATGGACGTCGCCGAGGGCGTGGTACTGGAAGATCGCGAACCCCGCGTGCCCGCTCGCGAGGATCGCCATGGTGACGCCGAGGTGCCGCCGATTGTAGAGCAGCGGGAGGAAGCGCCTGTCGAGCCGGGCCAGCGGCCCGATCGCGAGGATCAGGTGGAGCAGCAGCAGGGCCGTCAGGCCGAGCCCGCGGATCAGCGCGGTCTCCATGGTCGCCCTGGGATGGGTGACGACGGTGGCCCCCACGAAGCCGCTGAGCGCCAGCAGCACCGCGCCCGTCAGGGTGAGATCGTAGATCCGCTTCTGGCGGTTCCAGTTGACCGCTATGAATCGAACGCTCACCGGGGAGCGCCATCCGCCGCGAGCGCCGCGACGTCGGGCTCGATCGGCAGGGGCGGCCGGAGCAGCAGGCCGGCCGCCAGGACGACCAGGCTCCCGAGCGCGATGGCCAGGGCCCAGCGCCCGTGCTGACGGCGGAGCGAGAGAATCACCGGCCCGCCCGGGCGCGGATCCGATGCGGGGTGCGCTCGACCGCTGGCTTGGGACCGGGCTGGGTCAGCCGGAAGATCAGGAGCGGCCAGAGCAGAGTGGCGCCGGGCAGCACCAGCAGGCGGAAGCCCCAGCTACCGGCGGCGGCCACGGGGTCGATTCGTCCCGCCCCCCGCCAGGCGAACCAGAGCGCGAAGAGCGCCCCCACCACCAGGTAGGTCTCGAGCCCCAGCACCAGGGCCGTCGCAAGAGAGATTGGCATCACGGTCGGTCAATAATCGGGGGCGGAGACGGGCGTCGCCAGCCCACGATAGGGGAACGCCGGGTGGGCGGGGATGGTTCCACCGCGTTGGCAAAACGGCTGGCCCGAAACCAGATTGCGGGCTCTCGACAACCCTGGTGACGCCCATGATTCCGGCCCCGAACCGGCTCGTCCGGGACCTCGCCGCGCTCGCGCTCCTCTCGCTGGTTTCGGTGCCCCTCGGCGCGCAGCAGCCGCTGCCGACGATCGGAGAGAAGACCGGGGGCTGGCGCAAGATCGACGGCTTCGTCCCGGCCTACTGGGACTCGACCTCCGGCAAGCTCTGGCTCGAGCTCGACCAGCTCGGCCAGGAGCTGCTCTACGTGGTCTCGTTGCCGAGAGGCATCGGGTCGAACGACATCGGGCTCGATCGCGGCCAGCTGGGCGGCGAGCGAATCGTCCGATTCGAGCGCGTGGGCCCCCGGGTGTTGCTCATCCAGCCGAACTACCGGTTCCGCGCGAGCAGCGACAATCCCGCCGAGCGGGCGGCGGTGGAGCAGTCGTTCGCGACCTCCGTGCTCTGGGGCTTCAAGGTCGAAGCCGAGTCCGACGGCGCCGTGCTGGTGGACGCGACCGAGTTCGTGCTCCGGGACGGCCACGACGTGGTGGGCGGGCTCCGCCGAAGCCGGCAGGGCAGCTACCGCCTCGACCCGAGCCGCAGCGCGGTCTACCTGCCCAACACCAAGGGATTTCCCCGCAACACCGAGCTCGAGGCGATCCTCACCTTCGCCGGCGATCAGCCGGGCGGCTGGGTGCGCGACGTGACGCCCACGCCCGAGGCGATCACCGTGCACGAGCGGCATTCGTTCGTGGCGTTGCCCCCGCCCGGCTACCAGCCCCGGGCGAGCGACCCGCGCGGCGGCTTCTTCGGGATCAGCTACTACGACTACGCCACCCCGATCAGCGAGCCGATCGAACAACGCTTCATCGCCCGGCACCGGCTCGCGAAGAGGGATCCGCGGGCCCGGGTGAGCGAGCCGGTCGAGCCGATCGTCTACTACCTCGATCGCGGCGCGCCCGAGCCGATTCGGAGCGCCCTGCTCGACGGCGCCCGATGGTGGAATCAGGCCTTCGAGGCGGCCGGATACCGCAACGCCTTCCGGGTGGAGCTGATGCCCGAAGGCGCCGACCCGATGGACGTGCGCTACAACGTGATCCAGTGGGTGCATCGCTTGACCCGGGGATGGAGCTACGGGAGCACCGTCACCGACCCGCGCACCGGCGAGATCATCAAGGGGCATGTCAGTCTGGGCTCGCTTCGGGTGCGACAGGACTTCCTGATCGCGCAGGGTCTGCTGGCGCCCTTCGTCGAAGGGAACGAGTCGACCGCGCCGCTCGAGGCGATGGCCCTGGCCCGAATCCGGCAGCTCTCCGCCCACGAGGTCGGCCACACGCTGGGCATCCAGCACAACTACATCTCGAGCGCCGAGGAGCGTGCCTCGGTGATGGACTACCCGCATCCGCTGGTGCGGCTGATGTCCGACGGGACGCTCGATCTCTCCGACGCCTACGCCGTCGGGATCGGCGAGTGGGACAAGGAAGCGGTCAAGTTCGGCTATCAGGACTTCCCGCCGGGCGCCGACGAGCGCGCGGCGCTCGACGGCCTGATCCGAGCGGCCCGCGCCCGGGGGCTGACGTTCCTGACCGACCAGGACGCCAGGCCGACCGGCAGCGCCCATCCCCGCACCCACCTCTGGGACAACGGCACCGACGCCGGCCTCGAGCTCGACCGGGTCATGGCCGTGCGCCGGACCGCGCTGGCCCGCTTCGGCGATCGGGCGCTGCCGGCGGGTCGGCCGCTTGCCACGCTCGAGGAAGTGCTGGTCCCGCTCTACCTCCACCACCGCTATCAGGTCGAAGCGGCGGTGAAGGCCGTCGGTGGTCAGTTCTACGACTACGCCTTTCGCGGCGACGGCGTCACGCCCCTCGAGTGGGCCTCCGCAGACCTGCAGGAACGGGCCCTCGGCGCGCTGCTCAGGACCTTGAACCCCAAGGAGCTCGCGCTTCCGCCCGGCGCCCTGCAGCGGATTCCCCCCAGGCCCGTCACCTTTTCCCGGCATCGCGAGCTCTTCCCGCGGACGACGGGGCTGGTCTTCGACGCAGTCAGCCCGGCCACGGTCGCGGCGGACCTCACGGTCGGCCTGCTGCTGGACGAGCAGCGCGCGTCGCGGCTGGTGATCCAGCACGATCTCGATCAGTCGCTGCCCGGCCTCGACCAGGTGATCGACCGGCTCCTCTCGGCCACGTTCGAGGCCCGGACGGACTCGCCCTACGAGGCCGAGCTGGCCCGGGCGGCGCAGCGGGTCGTGGTGGACTGGCTGATGCGCCTCGGATTCGGCGCCGACATGGCGCAAGTCCGAGCCGTCGCGGTCGGGAAACTTTCGTCTCTGGCGGACCGTCTCGTCAGTGTGGCCGCGAGCGCCGAGGCCGATCGGGCCGCGCGGCAGCTGCTGGCGCAGGACATTCGCCGATTCCTGGAGCGACCCTTCGACCCGACCCGACTGCCGGGTGCCCCCGAGGCGCCTCCGGGCAGCCCGATCGGCGATTTCGAAGAGCTGCTCGACATTCCCTGAACCGATGGAGTGAGTGACGATGCGGATCTGGATGAGCGCGGTGGTGCTGGCGACGGTCGCGGGCTTCGCGCCCCCCGCGGTGGCCCAGGCCCCGGCGGCCGACCCGAAGGACGTGGGCTCGATCGACGGGATCATGGCGGCTGTCTACGACGTGATTTCGGGGCCGAAGGGCGAGAAGCGCAACTGGGATCGCTGGCGTTCGCTCTTTGTCGGTGGCGCGCGACTGATCCCGACCGGCAAGGACCAGCAGGGCAACAGCCGGCTCCGGGTGATGACCCCGGAGGACTTCATCACCAGCTCCGGCGCCTCCATGGAGGAGAACGGCTTCTTCGAGGTGGAGATCGGCCGGGTCACCGAGCGCTACGGGAACGTCGTCCAGGCGTTCAGCTCCTACGAGTCACGGCGCACCCTCCAGGACGAGAAGCCGTTCGCGCGCGGCGTCAACAGCTTCCAGCTCTTCTACGACGGCGCCCGCTGGTGGGTGGTGAGCATCTTCTGGGAGGGCGAGACCCCGGGCAACCCGATTCCGGCCAAGTACATCAACAAGAAGTAGCGGGGCCGGATCACCCGTCCGCCGGCGCGCCCGACCCGACCCGGTCGGGCGTCCGGCGCCTCCGGGCCTTGACTCGGCGGGCCCACCTTCCGACCGTCCTATCCATGCGCAACTGGCCGCTCCTGCTCGCCGCCCTGGCGGCACTCGTCCTGACCGGCGGCGTGCCCGCCGAGCCCGTCGAGCCGCTCTGCGCCCCTGGCGCCGAGGGACTCCGCCCGAGCACCGACATCTACTGCATGGAGTTGGTGGCCCGGCCCGAGGTCCCCACGTTCGCGGGGCTGGTGGAGCTGGGTCGGGCGCCGAGCCCGCTCGATGTCGCGGTCAGCGTTGCCGGCAATCAGCGCTATCAGGCCACGCTGGTCCTCGACCAGCTTCCCGATCCCTCCGCCCTCGGCGACTTCACCACCTTCGTCGCCTGGGTGGCTCCGCCGTCGCTCGAGCCGCTCAGGTACCTGGGCCCCGTCAAAATCGGGCGCAACCCGCTCGGTGAGATCGGGTTCGACAAGTTCCTGGTCTTCGTCTCGGCCGAGCCCGACGCGCGGCCCCGAAGCGAGTGGACCAAGCTGGTCGCCCGGGGGATGTCGCCGAGCATTCGGATGCAACAGCACTCGATGCTGATGGTGGCCGGCGCCAAACCCGAGGCCGAGCACGATCACGCCGCGATGGCGGCGACGGCGGATGACCGGCTGGTCCCGCCGGCGAGATGGTTCATGCCGCCGATGCGCCCCAACACCCCGATCATGCCGATGCCGGCGATGATGGAGATGGCGCCACCGGTGGTGCCGTTCCTGCCCGGCGTCGGGCTCGACCCCGCTACGCTGCCCGAGGCCGTGCCCCAGAGGCTGGTGCGGGTCCGGAACGGTGACACGCTCGAGCTGACCGCGGGCCTGGTGCGACGGACGCTCCTCGGACGCCCAGTGGTGATGTACGCCTACAACCGGCAGTATCCCGGGCCGCTGATCCAGGCCGACCAGGGCGACATCCTCTACGTCCGCTTCAAGAACGAGATCGACTTGCCCAGCGCGGTGCACTGGCACGGGATCCGGCTCGAGAACTGGAGCGACGGAGTGCCCGGTGTCACCCAGGCGCCGGTCGAGCCGGGTGGGGAGTTCCTCTACAAGGTCACGTTCAAGGACGCCGGGATCTACTGGTATCACCCCCATCTCCGGGAGGACATCCAGCAGGACCTGGGACTCTATGGCAACATCCTGGTCAAGTCGAAGCGGCCGGACGCGTTCGGCCCGGCCAATCGGGAAGAGACCCTGATCCTCGACGACCTGGTGCTCGGCGAGCGCGGTCTGCTCCCCTACGGCAAGGAGCACGCGACCCACGCCCTGATGGGACGCTTCGGGAACGTGATGCTGGTGAACGGCTCGCCCGACTACTCGCTCGACGTCAAGCGTGGCGAGGTGGTCCGCTTCTACATCACGGACGTCTCCAACGTCCGCTCCTTCAACCTCACCTTTCCCGGGGCCAGGATGAAGCTGGTCGGCGCGGACGTCGGTCGCTACGAGCGGGAAGAGTGGGTCGAGAGCGTGGCCATCGCCCCGGCGCAGCGCTACATCGTCGACGTCCGCTTCCCGACCGCCGGCACGGTGCCGTTGATGAACCAGGTCCAGGCCATCGACCACAACATCGGCACCTTCTTCGCGGACTTCGACACCCTGGGACGCGTCGCCGTCGCCGCCGAGCCCGCCCGGCCGGATCACCGCGCCGCCTTCGAGACCCTGCGCGAGAACCGCGACGTGGTGACCGAGATCGACGCCTATCGCCAGTGGTTCACCAAGCCGGCCGAGAAAGAGCTGCTGCTCACCTTGCGGCTCGGGGAGATCGCGTTCGGTGTCCGCCAGATGATGCTGCGCGACCAGCTCTACTCCCATCCGGTCGAGTGGAGCGGTACCATGCCGATGATGGACTGGCTGACCACCACGGCCCAGGCCGAGTGGGTCATGCGCGACCCGGCCACGGGTCGCGAGAACATGGCGATCGAGTGGCAGTTCAAGCTCGGCGACATCGTGAAGATCCGGCTGGCCAACGATCGGGCCACCCTCCATCCGATGCCGCACCCGATTCACATGCACGGCCAGCGATTCCTGGTCCTGGCCCACAACGACGTCCCCGCGACCAACCTGGTCTGGAAGGACACGATCCTGGTCCCCGTTGGCGGCACCGTCGACCTGCTGGTGGAGATGTCGAACCCCGGCAAGTGGATGATGCACTGCCACATCGCGGAGCACCTCGAGGCCGGGATGATGGGAGTGTTCGAGGTCACGCGCTGAGGCCGTCTCGACCTGAAACAACCCGGGACAGGGGCTCGTAGGTCGGCACGGCTCAACGCCCTCCCCTCATGATCCTACTCGCCCCCCTCGTCCTCGCCTTCGCCGTTCAAGACACCGTCCCAATTCCCGCCGACTCCTATGCCGACTCGGCGACGGCGGAGCTGGTTCGGAGCGCTCGCGCCGCCCGCGACCGGAACGAGCGTCTGGTCACGGCCTACACCGCTACCGCCACCCAGCGGCTCGGCGTCGGCATTCGGGCGCTCTCGCGCGACCGGATGCTCTACCGCCAGGAGATGGTGGCCCGGATCACCTGGAAGCGGGACGAGCCGAGCACCATCGAGGTGGTCGGTGCCCGGGAGGGGATCCCGATTGCGATCCGCGGCGACCAGGTTCCCGAGGACCTCGACGACCAGCTGCGAGGTCTGGTGCTCAATCCGGCCGAAGACTACCTGAGCCTGATCGGCGGGTACGACAGCGACGACGACGGCTTCGTCTACCCGCTCAAGGTCGGTGCCGAGCTCGACTACAAGTTCGCGATCGGGGGGACGACCACGATCTCGCTGCCGACCGGCAAGCAGATCCGGCTGGTCGAGCTCAAGGTGATTCCCCGGCGCTCCGAGTGGCGGCTGATCACCGGAACGCTCTGGTTCGACGCCGACACCTATGGTCTGGTGCGTCTCGTTTTCCGGCCGGCGCGGCCGTTCGAGTTCCGGCGCGACATCTCGGAGGAGGATCGGGAGGACGTGCCCGGCTGGGTCAACCCGACGGCCGAGGTGAAGTACGTCACGCTGGAGTACGGGCTGTACG
>JBFXAS010000087.1:0-18040 GCA_050184075.1 Gemmatimonadales bacterium | reverse complement strand
GCACCGGCGTCACAGGCACGTTCGCCGCGATCTCGGCCATCGCCCGCTCGGCGAGACGCTGCACCGCGGCTAGTCGCGACGCCCGCTCCGCGCCGAGGGCGTCGGGCGCCTCGCGCGCGAACCAGGCGCGCGCCCCGATCGGCTGACCGAAGCGGATCGCCACCCGACCCACCCGTCGGCGCTGCCGCCCGCCGAGCAGCCGGGCCAGATTGAGCGAAAGGAACCCGAGCACTCCGCGAAGCTGGTCCCAGCGGGAGAGTGGTGTCGCTCCCACCACCCTCTCCCGCACCAGCGCCCGGTCCTCGAGCACCCGGTCGTAGTTGATGCCGACTGGCACCACCCAGATCTCACCATCGAACTCGGGATCCCTGAGCGCCGCGAAGATGTAGTCGAGCAGTCCGAGCTTGGGCGGCCTGAGGGAGCCGTCGCGGGTGAGCCCGCCTTCCGGATAGAGCGCCTGGGTCACGCGGTGGCTGGTGATCAGCGCGACGTAGCGGGCGAGCACCGCATGGTAGAGCGGCTCCGGATAGCCGCGCCGGAGGAAGTAGCTGCCGAAGCTCTTGAACAGCCCTTCGAGCGGCCAGGTCCGGGCCCATTCCCCGACCGCGTAGCTGATGCTCACCTCGCCCGCCAGGACATAGGTCAACACCGCGGAGTCGATGTTGGAGCGGTGGTTCATCACGTAGACGAGCGCGTCCCGGCGCGGAGTCCGCGCGGCCGAGACCCGCTCGTGACCGGTGGCCGAGACCCGGTAGAAGGTCCTGGTCAGCAGCGCGGCGAGGTTGTACGCCACCTTGTAGTAGGAGACCACGCTGAAACCCGGGACGATCTCCTCGGCGTAGCCGCGCGCCCGTGCGGTGGCGGTCGCCACGCTCACCCCTTCGGTCGCCGCGTGCGCCTCGATCGCGTCCTGCACCGCCGGATCGGCGAGCAGTCGCTCGTGAACCTGGCGGCGGTCCACGAGCTTGAAGCGATCGATCCGTGCCCGGAAACGGAGCATGGCGCTCCGCCCCATCCCCCGGAGCCACCGTCGGAGCAGCAGCCCGGCGGTCAGGAGCAGCCCCGCGCCGATCAGGAGCCGGAGCGGCGGGCTCAAGAGACCGCGGGCGTCGCCTTGGCCTGCTGGTACGCCATGCCCCGCAGCCGGACCAGGCGCTGCGAGATCGGCGGATGGGTCGCGAACATCCCGAGAAAGCCCTCCTTGGCGGCGAAGCGACGCTCGGAGGGATCGACGATGCACATGTGGGCCGCGCCCTTCGCGATCGCCTTCGTGGCGCCGGTGGCGCCTTCGAGCTTCTCGAGCGCGCTCGCGAGGGCCATGGGATTCCGGGTGAACTGGGCGCCGGTCGCGTCGGCGAGGAACTCCCGCTTGCGGGAGACGCCCATGGCCAGAAGCCGGGTCACGATCGGCGCGATGAGCAGGGTGATCAGCCAGAGCGCCAGCACCACGATCGCGACCGGGTTGGCGCCCTCCCGCTTCCCGCCGCGCCGGCCCCCCACCCGACCGCCGAATCGGAGGAAGTTTCGGAACAGGTCCGACAGCAGCAGGATCGCGCCGACCATCGCCGCCAGCAGCGTCATCAGCCGAACGTCGAAGTTCCGGATGTGTGCCATCTCGTGCGCGATCACGCCCTGGAGCTCGTCGCGCGAGAGCATCGCGAGGAGCCCCTCCGTCACCGCGACGTGGGCGTGCTGGGGATCGGTGCCCGTCGCGAAGGCGTTGGGGTCCGGATCGGGCACGATCCAGATCCTCGGCATCGGGAGGCCGGAGGCGATCGCCATCTCGCCGACCACGTTCTGCAACTGCTTCTGCTGCGGGGTGGCCGGCTCGATCAGCTCGACGGCGGCCGTCGCCTTGAGCACCTGATCGGCGCCCCGCTTCCAGGAAAGCCAGGCGACGCCCGCCGCCACCGCGGAGGCGAAGAGCCCCATCAGCGGGATGACGTGCCGGTAGCCGCTCTCGGCGTCCTTCGTGAGGAGATAAAAGCCCAGGTCGCCGCCGAAGCCGACCCAGGCGGTGAATGCCACGAAGCCGGCGGTCAGCCAGGCCGATCGGCGGCGGTTCGCGGCTTGTTGCTCGAAGAGATTCGCTTCGCTCACGCCGCCGGCGGCTTGTTGAACCCGAAGTCCACCTTCGGCACGGCGCGCTCGGAATCGTCCTCGATCTGCCACAGCTCGGCCGGCGAAGCCTTGGCGAGACCAGCCACCAAGTTGGTCGGGAACTGCTCCTGCTTGGTGTTGTAGAGCGTGGCCTCGTCGTTGTAGAGCTGCCGGGCGAACGCGATCTTGTTCTCCGTGCTGGTGAGCTCCTCCTGGAGCTGTCCGATGTTGCTGGTCGCCTTGAGGTCGGGATACGACTCGGCCAGGGCGAACAGCCGACCGAGCGCCTGGGTCAGCTCACCTTCGGCCTGGGCGGTGGCTTGCACACCCTGCGCGCCCATCGCCTTGGCACGAGCCGCGACGACCGCCTCGAGGGTCTCCTTCTCGAAGCTCATCGCGCCCTTCACCGACTCGATCAGGTTGGGAATCAGGTCGTGTCGGCGCTTCAGCTGCACGTCGATCTGCTTCCACGCGTTGAGGACCCGGTTCTTGAGCGCGATCAGCGAGTTGTACGCCCCAATCACCCAGAACACGAGCGCCACCACCACGACCAGGAAGATCAAGAATCCCATCAGGGCCTCCAGCTGAGAGTCACCAACCCCACGTCACCTCGACTACGAGAAACATAGCAAAAAGGACCCGTCCCAGCGGAGAAGCGGTTGGGCCAGCCCCTCGCGCCGTGGCTATCGTGGGCCATGCCGACCGACCCGCGGGGTGTCACCCTGATCGAGGTGCTCCTGGCCCTCGCTCTGATCGGCCTCCTGGTGGGGCTGGCCTTCGGCACCGCCGGCCGCTGGGCGGACCGCGCCAGGGTCGAGCTGGCCACGGCGCAGCTGCTCGACGCCTACCGGCGCACTCAGTCGGTGGCCCGCGCCTGGGGGCGGCCGGCGGAGTTGGTCGTCACGGCGGACTCACTGGTGGTCAGGGCGGTCTGGCATGCCGAGAGCACCGAGGTCTGGAGGGGACCGGGACCGGCCCAGGCGGGCGTCGTGCTCACGCCGGGGATCCACGTCACCCAGTTCCTGCCCAGCGGGATCGCCAGCGGAGTGGCCAACGTCACCCACTCGCTGGCCCGCGGCGCGGCCCGCCGTCAGCTCGTGGTATCCAGGCTGGGGAGGATCCGGATCAGCTGAGGGTTGGTCGGCGCGCTCCCGGGGTACCTGGCCGGCCTCGGGCCGATTGGTTCCACTGCCAACCGTGCCGGCCCGCGCTCCCGATCCCCCTCGGCAGCCGGTCCCACGCGTCCGCCAGGCCGGCGGGAGGGTCGGGGCGACCGAGCGTGTCGGACGCCTCGTCGGGGGCGGTCCGGGCCACCGGACCGAACACAAGATCGACGTGGACGTCGATGTCGGGGTACATCTTGAGCACGCCGAACATCTTCGAGAGCCCGCCGATCTTGTGATCCTCGAGATTGACCGGAAAGGTCGTCTGGAGCCGGATCTGGTCGGCTTCCCAGGCCAGGCTGGCCTGCAGCTCTCTCGGCAAGGGGACGCCGTGGAGGGTGAGCGTGCCGACCAGAACCACCCCGGCGGAGTCGCCGCGCTCCCAGAGCGGGCGCACCGCCTCGAGAGCGAATCGGAGCGTCGGGTGCTTCTCCGATTCCATCGACTTGTTGAGGTCTCGGTCTCGACGGTCGTTGCCCGTGAGCAGGGTGTTGACGGGCGCCTCGACGAAGCCCTTGACCTCCGCGAGACTGCGGCCGGTCATCTTCCCGCTCACGGTCTCGGTCGAGCCCACGAAGTCACCGGCAGTCGCCCGGCCGTCGAAGCTCAAAGTACCGCGTACCACCGGGGCATCCGACACCGGCCGCTCCTGCGCGGCCAGGGACGGCACTGTCGCGGCGCAGAGCGCCGCGAGGAAGACGATCCTAACGCGCGAGCGAAGCGTCTCGGTCGAGGCCATACTTCCGGATCTTGGCCAGCAGCGTCGAACGGGCGATCCCGAGCAACCCCGCGGCGTTTCGTCGATTGCCGCGGGTATGACGCAAGGTGGCGGCGATGTGACGGCGCTCGACCGAGTCCAGAGACTCGGGGGCTTCGCGACGAATCGCCGCGAGTCCCTCACGAACCATCTCCCAGTTCACGCCCGGGAGCCGTCCGTCGATGATCACCGCGTCGATCGTCGGCGCGTGGAGCACCTCGGCGGCCGCCAATGCAGAGTCCTGCACGACAGGTTGGTGGCCCTGCGAGCGAAGGGCGTCGGCCAACTCGTGCGTGAGGGCGTCGCGATCGCTGACGATCAAGTAGTTCATTCCACGAATCGAGCTGTAAGAAGCGACAGGAGCAGCCATGGGGCATTCCTCGACCTGAGTACGTGGGCGCTCTAGCGAACGATCTCGCCGGATCCGGGCTCGCCCCGGCCAGCCTCAGGGAGACGACCGAGCCGTGCCCGACTTGTACGCCTCCCGGTAAATCAGCCCCCTGCTCCGTCTGTGGGCTGGACACCTGAGCCGCGAAGACCCCTGACCCCGGTCGCCCTGGCCGCTCGGCGTGATGGGCCCCGAGGTCAAGCGCGACCAGCAGCCTGGTCAACCCGATCGTGGTCCGCGGCAGCCCGGCCACCTCGGTGAGCCGGGGAGGCACGCCCACGGCACCGCCGAGCCGATCGAGTCCATGCGGCCCCAGCCCGGCGGAGCTCCCGGCCATGCGCCGGAAGCGCTGGCAGACCGCCGCCGGAGCGGGGGCGGGCGCATCGCGATTGCGCCGGGTCAGCTCCAATACGCTGGGGGTAGCACCAGTGCGCCGGGGGCGGGATCAACGCGCCGGGGACAGGATCAACGCGCCGGGGACAGGATCAACGCGCCGGGGACAGGACCAGCGCCTCGGGGGTAGGACCAACGCCCCGGGGGTAGGACCAACGCGCCGAAACAGGGCCAACGAACCGGTGGTAGGACCAACGCGCCAATGGCAGGACCAACGCGCCGGGGGATCACAAAAAAGAACGGCCGCACAGGGATGAACCTGTCGCGGCCGTTCAGATGTCGGACCGGCTGGAGTCGGGACCGAAGTCGCCGTTCTCCTCCTCGTTGCCGCCGCCAGGCTGATCCGCCCCGAGCGGTTGGGCGTCGAGAGCCCCAGCTTCCATCCCCAGGCCGGAAGGCCATTCCCACCTGGTTCGTCCCCATCAGCGCTGCGAGTCGGATCGAGTCGCGGATCGACCCTTCGCACTGCACTCCGAGGCGCCACATCGGAGTGGGTGAAGCACGCGACTGGCCTCACCAGCCCGGCTGACGTGGCCACCGGTTTCGCCGTTCGCCCAGCGACGAATCGCCAAGGTCCCGTCTCACCGACGTTGCCTGCCGAGCCCGCTCGTCGCCGAACCGCCACACGGAATGCGGTCGACTCAGCGCGAACGCATCGACAAGGTATGGCGCGCGGAGAAACGGCGCAAGTGACTGATTTTATTCGGTTTACGTCGACGCAATGTGCGATTGTTGAAAGCTGGAAGCGGGCTCGGATCAGCGTCTTCCACCCGTTGAACACGGGCTGTGGAAACTGTTGATCAACATTTCCACCGGCGGGAGAGTGCGGTTTCTGGACAACTCGATGCCCGATCCGGCGGGATCGTGCCAGGGCGAGGCTGATGTGGAGCGGCGTGCGGCGGATTGACTCAGGACTCGAGGCCGACCTCGATGTAGCGGTACTGCAGCTCGTCCTCCTTGCAGGCGAAGAGACCGCCCGCCCGGGTCGCCGCGAACCAGATGCCCACGAGCGGCCAGTGCCCGTCGATCTCGCCGACGATGGCGGGCAGCCAGCGCCGGATGTGGCGGACTTCGGGCGCCCGCCGGCCGAGAAGGGCCAGGAGCGCGCCGGCGCCGGAGGTGGCGCGCAGGAAGTGGGCGAGCGCGTGGGCGCGCTGCGAGAACTCGACCGCCTTCACGCCGGGCTCCTCGAAGACGACCCGGCCCTCGAAGACGTCCATCGGTGGGGCGTCGAGCCGGGGGCCCAGGTAGACGTAGTTGCGGCCGGTGGCCTGCTTCCGCTCCAGGACGGCCGCGGCAGTCTCGCTCGTTAGGCGGACCGCCTGGACCATGTCGTCGTCCTGGAGGATGCCCACCGCGTGGGTCCACTCGACGGCCGCGAGGGCGGTCTCCATGGGGCAGCCGGTCGCGTCGTCGAAGGCGACCAACCGGGGCGCCTCACCGGCTCTGAGCACAAAATGCGACAGACCCTCGGCGCGATCGAGAAAGGTTCGGATGGTGAGACTTCCAGGCGTCGGGGTCATGCCCAATGATAGGGACCGCCGCCCGGCCGCGCGAGAGTCTCCCCCGACCGCCCCGCGGTCGGACCCTCCGCGGCGCCCGTCCGTGACAGGACATTGACAAAGCTGGGCACGGACCAGACAATATCGAGAGTCCATTCCCGCCGTGGCTGTCGGCGGCAGCCACCAATCGAGTGGACCCGCTCCACCGGGACGGCGCGTCCCCGCAATTCTCCCCGAGCCTCCGAGGCTCCCAGCGCAAGGGGTCGATCAGCAATGGCCAAAGGTACCGTCAAGTGGTTCAACGATGCGAAGGGGTTCGGCTTCATCGCTCAGGAGGGGGGCAAGGACGTCTTCGTCCATCACACCGCGATCCTTTCGGATGGATTCCGCTCACTCGCCGAGGGCGATCAGGTCGAGTTCGAGATCGTCGACGGACCCAAGGGCCTGCAGGCTTCCAACGTGAAGAAGCAGGGCTGAGGCTCGAGACTTTCCGAGCAACGAAAAGGGCCGGTCGACACGACCGGCCCTTCTATCGTTTTCGGCCTTCGGGTCCGGGCTACTTCGCCTTCCGCTTGACCGGCTTGCGAGCGGCCTTGGCCACCTTCTTGGTGGCCGACGCCTTGACCGCCTTGGTCACGCGAGCGCCGCCGGCCTTCGCTTTCGCCTTCGATTTCTCCTTGGCCCGCGCCTCGGACGCCGCCTTCCGGCCCCGGTCCCGCTCCGCCCGCTTCTCGACCGCCTCGCGGACGTCCGCGAGCAGCTGGTCGGTCTCCTCCTGCGTCATCAGGTTCCGCCGGACGGCGTACTTGGCGATCTCGTCGGCATGGGCGATGTCGAAGTCGCCCATTCGGGCCGCGGCCCGGATCACGCCGACGAATGCGTCGGCGACCGGGCTCCGCAGCACCGCCGCGATGCCTGGAAGGGTCTCCATCAACGAACTGATCTGAGTACCGCCGAGCTCCGTCGCCACTTCGACCTCCGTCTGCCCCCGGCCCGTGCCGGTCGGGGGGGCAACGTATCATCCGGAGCGCGCCGGCGTCAAGAAACGACGTTAGGCTCGCCCGCGCCGGATACCTCCATGGGGCGGAGTATGGATCACTGCGTACGAACAAATCCCGAAAATGTCTTCTACTGAGGTGTGGCGAAGAGCCTTCCCCAGCGGATGTTGGTGAGGAACGGGAGCGGGCGGTACGTGTCCGGATCGAAGCTGTAGTAGACCACCATCGGCCGGCCGCGGACGTTGAGCCTTGGCAGGAAGCCCCAGTAGCGGCCGTCGTAGGAGCCGTCCCGGTTGTCGCCCATCATGAAGAACGAATCGGCCGGCACCACGATCGGACCCCAGTTGTTCAGGTCCGGGTTGTAGTCGTCCGGGTTCGGCCCGACGTAGTGGCCGACCTGCCAGCGCCGCATCTGCGCGCGGCTCAACGGGTCGCCGTTCGCCGAGGGGTCGGTGCGGATCACCCAGGGCTCGTCGACCCGCGCGCTGTTCCGGTAGAGGATCCCCTGCTCCATCGACAGAGTGTCGCCCGGGACGCCGATCAGGCGCTTGACGACCTTGAGGCCCTCCTCCTCCACGGAGTCGAACACCAGGATGTCGCCGCGACGGGGCTCCCGCACCGCCGGCAGCCGCTTGTGCACGAGGGGCACCTCGGCGCCGTAGAGCAGCTTGTTCACGAACAGAAAGTCCCCGACCAGCAGGGTGTTCTCCATGCTGCCCGAGGGAATCCGGAAGGCCTCGAAGAAGAAGGTTCGCAGGAAAAACCAGACGATCAGCGCCACGACGATCGACTTGATCCACTCCCACGCCCAGCGACCGAAGTTCTTCATCAGTACCCCTCGCCCTACTCGACCCAATCGGCGATGAACAGGTTGGTCTCGCCTTCTTCGGCGCCATTACGGTTGGATGCCCACACCAGTTTCCGGCCGTCCGGGCTGAACATCGGGAAGCTGTCGAATCCCTCGAAGGTGGTCACCCGCTCCAGGTTGGAGCCGTCCATGTCGACGAGGTAGAGGTCGAACCGCCCGCTCCGCGGATTCTCGAAGTTGCTCGAGAAGATCAGCCGCCGCCCGTCGGGGTGCCAGAAGGGCGCGAAGTTCGCCCCGCCGAGCTCGGTGATCTGGTGCGGGTCCGACCCGTCCGCGTTGGCGATCCAGAGCTCGACCCGCGCGGGGCGGACCAGCCTGGCGGCCAGCAGCGAGAGATAGTCGGCCGAGTCGGCGGCCGTCTTCGGGTACCCGGCCCGCCAGACGATCTTGCTGCCGTCGGGCGAGAAGAACGCGCCCCCGTCGTACCCGACGCGATTGGTGATCCGCCGCACGTCGCTTCCGTCGGTCTTCATCGTGTAGAGCTCGATGTCACCATCCCGGGTGCTGGTGAAGATGATGGTCGAGCCGTCCGGCGAGACCGTCGCCTCGGCGTTGTAGGCGCCGTTGTCGGTGAGCGCCCGCAGGTCGGAGCCGTCGGGACGGGAGCTGTAGATCTCCAGGTGGCCCAGCGGCCAGACGTAGCCTCGCGACTGGTCGGGGGCTGGCGGGCAGGCCGAGTCGTGCGCGAAGGTGGACGCGTAGAGGATCCGCTGGTCGTCCTGGTAGAAGTAGCCGCAGGTGGTTCGACCGAGGCCGTTGCTGACCCGTCGCATCCCCGACCCGTCGAGGTTGATCAGGTACTGCTGGTCGCACCCCTCGCCGACCTTCTCCTGGCGCTGGAAGATCAGCTGCTCGCCCGACCTCGAGAAATAGGACTCGGCGTTGTTGCCGCCGAAGGTGAGCTGGCGGATGTTGCGCAGGTGGGCTTCGCCGGAATCCGGCTCGACGAAGACCTGGCTCGCCCCGCCGCCGGCGGCGGCTTCCGAGCCGCTCGCGGGCGCCTGCTCCGGGGCCGACCCGCACGCCGCCCCGAAGGCGACCACGCCCAGGGCCAGTCCTCGCATCGTCCAGCGGCTCCGCGCAGAGCTCGGCATCACGCTCCCCGTCTCGGTGGTAGGTGCGGGCGGAATATAGTCGGCCGGATCGTCGCTCCGGTTAGGCGGAGCCGGCCCGCTCTTCGAGCAGCTCGCGGGCACCTTCGACCCAGCGGTCGCGGCGGATCCGGTCGGGGAACGCTCCCAGCGCCCTGCCGATCTCCTCGATGTCGTCCCCGGTCCAGGCGGCGATCTGTTCGATCCGGGTCACCCCTCGCTCCCTGAGCCGGGCCGCCAGGACGGGCCCGATGCCCTTGATCAGGGTCAGGTCGTCGGGCGCCGCGATCGGCGCCCCGGCGGACGGCGGCTCCTCCGCCGGCTCCCCTGCCGGCGGCGGCAGCACCGGGCCCTCGGAGGGCCGCTCGGTCGTCGCGGCAGCGGCCGGCTCCGCCGGCTCGTCGGACAGTCGGCCGGCCTCGCTCGTCCCGGCCTCGGCGTTCCCGACCCGAATCAGCGAGGCGCCGTTGGTCCCCATGAAGTCGCCGTCGGCCAGAATCGCGCTCGACGCCAGCATCTCGGTCTCGAGCTCCACCACCCGGTTCTCCATTTCCCCGAGCTGCCGGGCGTTCTCCTCGGCGAGCAGCCGGAAGCGGCGGTCCCGCTCTCGGAGCTCGTTGCGCACGGTCGCGATCTCGAGCTCCGCTCTGGACGAGGCGGCTCGGGCGGCGTCGCGCTCCCGGATCGCGGCGGCGGCACGCCGATCGGCCTGGGCGGCCAGTGACTCCAGCGCCACCACTTTGGACTCGGCACGCTGCCGGCGGGCCGACTCGCCCTCGAGCGCCTCGGCTTCGGCGGCGAGCCGGCGCTCCAGCTCGGCCAGGCAGCGAACGGCCTCATCTCGCTCGAAGAGCACCGCTCGGAGCAGCGCCTCGCGATCCTCGAGCCGACGCACCAGCGGGTCGAGCCGCTCGGCCTTGGCCTCGAGGGACCCGATCGCCGCCTCCCGCTCGGCGACGGTCTGGCTCAGCTCCAGCTCCCGGGCGATCCGCTCCGCGCTCCGGCTCCTCACCTCGGCCTCGGTCTCGTCGGCCTTGGCGCGGAACCGATCGAGCTCGCGGTTGGCGGACTCGAGCGCTTTGGTCACGGTCGCGAGCCGATCGGCCAGCCGCTCGTGCTCGCGCCGACTCTGCTCCACCAGGGCGTTCGCGGCGCCGAGCGCCCTGCGGTGGCCTTCGAGCTCCCGGCGGCCGGTTTCGGTCGCCTGCTGGAGCTCGCGCTCGAGGCTCTCGACCCGGACGGCGAGCCGCATGCCTTCCGACTCGAGCTTCGACCGGGCGCCGGTCAGCTCCTGGACCCGCGCGGCGAGCGCTCGGGCTCGCGACTCGCTCCGCTCGACACTGGCCTCGCGCTCGGCGAGGGCCTCGCGCAGCGGACCGGCGTCCGCGCTCCGCGCCGCGAGCTCGTCGAGCTCGAGCTCGCGGCCGGCGACGGTGGCCTGGGCTTTTCGAAGCGCTTCCCGCACCCGGCCGAGCTCCTCGGTGCGGCCCTCGAGCGCCGCGCGGGCCGCCTCCTGGCCGACCTCCGCCGTGCCGAGCTTGGATCGCGTCGTCTTGAGCTCATCGGCGAGCCGACTCGCCTTCCGACTCAAGGACTCGCCGTCGGCCATGCTGGTGAGGAAGCGGCCCTCCCACTGGTCCACCTCGCTCTGGAGCTTCGCGGCGGAGCGGCGCGAGGCGAGCAGCCAACCGAGGGCGCCGCCGGCGACGAGCGCGGCGACCGCGATCAGCAGCAGATGAATCGGCGAGAGTCCGGCCACCGGTCCCATCGGCTCAGCGAAGCCCGCCGAGGGCGGTGAGGGTCGGATCGTAATGGACCACTCGGCCACCCTTCACCACCAGCAGCACCCGGGTGATCGCGGCGATGTCGTCGAGCGGGTTGCCGTCGACCACGGCCAGGTCGGCCTGGTATCCCGGCGTGAGACTGCCGATCTGGTCGCCGAGGCCGAGCGATTCGGCGGCGAGGCTGGTGGCCGAGACGATCACGTCGGCTGCCCGGAGCCCCGCTTGGCGCACCCGGCAGAGCAGGTCCGCAGCGTTTCGCCCGTGGGCGCCGGCCACGGCGTCAGTTCCGTAGACCAGCTTGAGGCCGGGGGTCGCGCCGGCCTGACGGATCACCTCGAGGGCCAGCGGGATCGCCCGTTCCATCGCCGGGAAGCCTTCGTCGGTGAAGTTGCCGATGCCTCGGAACCAGGCCCGGTGGTCGAGGTAGTTCCGGAAGATCAGGGAGCACTGCGGGTCGAAATAGGTGCCCCGCGCCGCCATCAGGTCGAGCACGTCCTTCGTGGCGAAGATCCCGTGCTCGATCTGGTGACACCCGGCGAGTGTGGCGGCGCGGATGCTCTCCGCGCTGTGCGCATGCACCACGCCGCGCACCCCTCGGGTCTTCGCCTCGTCGCAGGCGGCGGCGAGCTGCTCCCGGGTCATCGTCGGGGTGCCGCCGTCGCGGATGCTCCGGGAGGCGAACAGCTTGATCACGTCGGCGCCGGCCTCGACCCGCCGGGCCACCTCGGCGCGGAGCGCTTCGGGCGTGAGCGACCCGTCGGTGATCGGATCGAGCGAGGTGAGCACCCGCGGACCCGCGACCCCACCCCGGGCGATCCAGTCGCGGAGGTCGCGGTCCTCGTCGGAGCCGAGACTCTGCACGGTGGTGAAGCCGGCCGCGAGGGTGGCCTCTGCGTTGGCCGCCCGACTCAACGCGGACTGCGCCGGGGTGTCGCCGTCGGCGGCGGTGTGCATCCGACCCTGCCGGTTGATGTAGGCGGCGAGGTGCACGTGAGTGTCGATCAGGCCGGGCAGCAGGGTGCCGCTCCGGAATTCGAGCGTCGGTCGGTCCACCCGACGGGGCTCGATCCGGAGAATCCGACCGTTGTCGATGATCACGGTGGACCGGCGGACGACCCCGCCGCGGCCGTCGAGGACGCGGTCGGCGTAGATGCTGATCGGTCCGCCGGCCACCTGCGCCGCGGCGACGGGGCCGGGGATCGCGAGCGTGAGGATCAGCGCTCGACCGAACGACATGAGCCTCCTCTGGGGTCGAAGGGACACTCCGGAGAAGAGAAGATAAGGGCAGGAGCGGGGAGGCGGGACGCCGAACGGCCCCGGCGGGAAGGAATCCCGCCGGGGCCGTTTGCGCCCGAGACCGTGGTCGCGGCCTAGAACTGGCTCCACAGGAACTGGTTGGTGACCTCGTGGTGGTACTGGATCTCCGGAATCTTGATCAGCGAGCCCAGGGCCTTCGGGCAGCGCTCGGCCGACATCAGCTTCGCGTCGGCGTACTTCCGGTGGACCGTCTCCCCCAGCAGATCCGCCGCGTACTTCGAGCTCTTGAACAGGCGGATGGCGTCGTAGATGTTGTCCGGCAGGAACTTGGTCCGGTCGCGCTTCTTGTCCGATGACACCTTCTCGACCGGTCCCTCGAGGCCGGTGCGCAGCAGCGAGTAGAGCACCAGGTACGGGTTGGCGTCTGGTCCGATCGAGCGGACCTCGACGCGGGCGGTCTTCTCGTTGCCGATCGGGATCCGCACCATGGCGCCGCGATCCACGGCCGAGGCCTTGATCTGGTTGGGCGCCTCGTAGTGCGGATCCAGCCGGCGATAGGCGTTGACGCTCGCGTTCAGGACCAGGCAGAGGTCCTGACCGTTGGAAAGGATCCGCTCGATGAACTTCCAGCCAAGCTTCGAGAGCCGGTCCTGACCCTTCGCGTCGAAGAAGAGGTTCTTGCCCTTCTGGCTCACGCTGAGGTTGGTGTGCATCCCCGAGCCGTTGACGCCGGTCATCGGCTTGGGCAGGAAGCTGGCGGTGAGCTCCATCTTGGCGGCGACCTGCCGGCAGATCAGCTTGTAGAGCAGGATCTGATCCGCCGCGACGCTGGCCTCGGTGTACGAGTAGTTCATCTCGAACTGCGAGGGCGCCACCTCCGGATGGTCTTTCTCGTTGGCGAAGCCCATCGCCCGCTGCACTTCCGCGGCGGAGTCGATGAACTGGCGCAGCGCGTCGCCCGGGAGCGAGTGGTAGTAACCGCCGGTCGACACGGGATCGAACTCCCGCTCGATCCGGTAGCGACGCTCGGCGTCGCGGCCCTTGAACAGGAAGCCCTCGATCTCGTTGGCCGCGTTGCAGGTCAGGCCGTCCTTCTTGTAGAGCCGATCGAGATAGGCCTTGAGAACCGAGCGAAGATCCGCCACGTACGGGGTCCCGTCCTTCTCCTGCACCATGCCGAATACCAGGACCTTGCCCGGCCCGAACACGTCGGACGGCAGCCAGTAGAACGCGGGCCAGTCGATCCCGAGTCTGAGGTCCGACTCCGACTGCGCGGAGAAGCCGCGGATCGACGAGCCGTCGAAGGTCAGGTTGTCCGCCGAGTGGAGCAGAAACTTCTTGTCGTAGTCCAGCATGTGGAGCCGACCCTCGAGGTCCGTGAAGCAGACCGTGACGGCCTTGATCCGCTTCTCGTCGGCGAGGTACTTGGTCCGCTTCTCGCGGATCTTGTCGACCGAGACCCTGGAGACCCGCTCGCTCTTGGCCTCCAGATTCATCTCTTCCAGCTCGTCGTAGGGAATCTCCAGGAAGTCGCGCAGGGACGGGGTGCTCATAGCTCGGGTCTCGGCTCGGGTTGGATTGCTCAGAAGCAGCTCACAGAAGCGGAAATAATGTAAACGGCGCCTGATTTAAGTCAATATCGACTTGATTTATATTTCAAAGAGACTCATTTAACTTAAAGCTATGAGTCCAAACCGACCCCCAGCCGGGCCACCCGCCTGAGCCCCGGTGCCGCTCCCGGCTAGATTGGGGCTGCCAACCTCAACCCGGAGAACCGGTGGCCTCAAAGCTCAGCTCGAAACAGCTCGCCAAGCTCGCGGTGCTGCAGACCTTCCCCACCCGCTTCGACACGATCCATCGCCTGGTCGAGGAGCTGGGGACGCTGCGGGCCGACGAGAGTCAGGTCCGGCGGCTGGCGCGGACGCTGGACCAGCTGAAAGCAGCGGCGGGTTCGATCGGGGAGACGGGGCTGGTCGACACCCTGGGCGTCATGGGGACGCTGGCCAGGCGGACCGGCGGGCTTCAGACGAGGGTGCGGGGACTCCGGGAGGGCGTCGCCTCGCTCAAAATCAACCTCGAAGGGGCGATGAGGGCGGCCACGAGGGAAGAGGACAAGGATCAGGTCGACGAAGCCGACCTGCCGGGGAGCTAGGCCTCCGCCGATCCGGGCCCTTCGCCCATCACCTTGTCGACGATCGGGCCGGCCATCAGGACTACCATCGAGTTGACCAGCACCCCGATCAGCAGCGTGACGAAGGTCAGCGCCGCGAGGATCATTCCGGCACCGAGACCTGCGAGAACACGACCGACGAGCTCGAGCATTTTGGCGATCCAATCGTTCGGTGATGGCGAAACAGGCCCGGTAAGGTAGCGTCTCCAAGGCAGGGCAGGCAACGGGCCGGCTGCCGGCTCCACCCGATCGGGCCGGCGGCGCCCAGGGCCGGGAATCCCGCCGGCAAGCGCAACGAAATCATACAGTTACGCGACACGCGACCGGACCGACGAACCCAGGTGCATCCGGCCCCCACCCCGCACAGCCCACCCGGGCTCAGGCCGCCTTGATCTCGGTCCAGATCCGATCCCAGAGCTGGGTGGCCCGGCCGAGGTCCTCCTGAAACTCGAGCCGGGCCATCTCCTCCTCGCCCGGAAAGGCCAGCTTGGCCTGAGTCAGCGGAACGGCGGCGGCGTTGGCTGAGCCGTAGCCGGTCTTGTCGGCGATCGCGGCGGCCACTTCCGGGCGAAGCGCGTAGTTCATGAACTCGTGGGCGGCGCGAGGATGCCTGGCCGAGACCGGCACGACCAGCGAGTCGGTGAACAGCATGCTCCCCTCCTTGGGCACCACGAACTCGATCGCCGGCTCCTCGGCCTTGGCCTGCATGGTGTCGCCGTTCCAGAGCTGAGCGATCCAGACGTCTCCGGCGATCAGCTGCGGCTTGACCGTCGCGGAGATGAAGGCGCGGAGGTTGGCCTTGGCCGCCACCGCGTCCGCCCGCGCCCCCTCAAGCTCCGCCGGGTCGACCGAGTTGAGGGAGTGGCCCCGGAAACGGAGGAAGGCGCCGATCACGTCGCGGATGTCGTCGAGCATGGTCATCTTGCCGGCGTGGCTCGGCCCGAGGAAGACGCCCCAGCTGTCGGGCGCTTTCGTCACCAGATCGCTCCGATAGGCGATGCCTGTGACGCCCCATTGCCAGGGCACGCCGTAGGCGCCGCCCGGATCCCAGCGCGGATCGCGGAGCACGGGCACGATGTGGCCGAGGTTCGGCAGATGGCCCTTCACGAGCGGGGTGATCAGGCGCTCTCCCAGCAGCACGGGAAAGACGTAGGTCGAGGGCAGCACCAGATCGTAGCCGGAGGCGCCGGCCAGGAGCTTGGCCAGCATGTCCTCGTTGCTCTCGTAAGTATCCAGCCGCACCCGGACCCCGAACTCGCGCTCGAAGTTGGGGATGGTGTCGTCGGCGAGGTAGTCGGACCAGAGGTAGAGGTTGAGCTCCGACTCGATCGGGCCGAGCTCGCCGCCCTCGCGCGGCCCTCCGCCCTGGCCTCCCCCGCACGAAGCGACCAGGGCGGCCAGGGCGCTCGCGCTCACGCCCGCCTCGAGCGCCGCGAGCAGGAAGCGCCGCCGAGCGACTGGGCTCGCGAGCAGCTCGCGAGGCGGACCTTGCGACGGACCGGGACCCATGGCGCTCTCCCGAGACACGGTGGGCCGGCCACTCATCGAGCGGCCAGCGAGTGGTCGGCGCGAAGCCGTTCGGCAAGGTACAGCAGAACGGCGGTGAGAACCACGACGATCGTGCTGACCGCGTTGACCGTGGGCTCGACGTTCCGCCGCGCCATGCCGTAGATCACCACGGGCAGGGTCGACGAGCCGGCGCCGGAGACGAACGAGGTGATCACGTAGTCGTCGAACGACATGGTAAAGGCGAGGAGCGCGCCCGCCGTGATGCCCGGGGCGAGCTCCGGCAGTGTCACCTTCCAGAACGCGCTCCACTCGTCGGCGCCAAGCATCATCGCCGCCTCCTCGAGATGCCGGTCCATGCCGCGGAGCCGGGCCCCGACCACCACGGTCACGAACGAGATGCAGAAGGCGACGTGGGCGATGGTGATCGTCCGGAGCCCGAGCGGCATCCCGACCAGGGCGAAGAGCGCCAGCAGGGAGATGCCCATGATGATCTCGGGCGTCACCAGTGGCAGGTAAAGCAGGCCCTCCACCGTCCGGCGGGCGAAGAAGCGATGTCGCGCCAGCGCCAGCGCCAGCGCGGTGCCCAGCACGGTGGAGATCACCGTGGCCGTGGCGCCGACCGCGAGACTCCGCCAGAGGCCGAGCAGCACGTCGTCTCGCTCGAACAGGCGCCGATACCACTCCAGGGTGAAGCCCGACCAGGACACGCTGAAGCGTGACTGATTGAAGGAGAAGACCATCAGCGCCACCAGCGGCGCGTGCAGGAAGAAGTAGACCGCGCCGGCCGCGGCGGCCACCGAGCGTGGGATGCGCCGGCTCACCGGGTCTTCACCTCGAGGGTGTCGCGCCGGCGGAGATAGAGCAGCACCGGCGACAGCACCACCAGCATCAGGACGAAGGAGAGCGCGGAGCCGAAGGGCCAGTCGCGCGCCACGGTGAACTGATTCTGGATGATGTTGCCGACCATCGCCTGTTTCGCGCCGCCGAGGAGATCGGACGGCACGAACGAGCCGAGCGACGGAATGAAGGTGAGCAGCAACCCGGCCACCACGCCCGGCATCGAGAGCGGGAGCACCACCCGCCTGAAGCGCTCGAACCCGCGCGCGCCGAGCACCTCGGCCGCCTCGAGCAGGTTATCGTCGAGCCGCTCGAGCGAAGCGTAGATCGGCAGGATCATGAGCGGGAGGAAGCCGTAGACCAGGCCGAGCAGCACCGCGAACGGCGTGTAGAGCAGGGTGAGCGGCTGGTCGACGATCCCGAGCGCCAGCAGGACGCTGTTGATCAGCCCCGTGTCGCGGAGCAGGAAGATCATCGCGAACATCCGGACCAGGAAGCTGGTCCAGAACGGGAGGACGACGAGGAAGAGCAGCATCCGCCGCCAACGACGCGCCCGGGCGATGGCGAAGGCGACCGGGTAGCCCAGCACCAGACATGCGGCCGTGCAGGCCAGCGACCAGAGGACGGTGCGGGCGAGGATGCCGAGATAGAGCGGGTCGACCAGACGACGGTATTGCTCGGTGGTGAGCACCGCTTCGACGCCGCCGTAGACGCCGCGCTGCATCACGCTGTAGCCCAGCATGATCGCGATCGGCGCCACGAAGAAGGCGAGCAGCCAGAGGACCCCCGGCGCGACCAGCACCGAGCCGGCCGCCCGCGGGCTGGCGGCGATCCGCCGGATCAGCGTGCGGGCGCTCATTCGGGCTGAAGCACCTGGCAGTCCTCGGGCAGCCACGCCACGACCACGGGATCCGCGCGCCGCCAGGGCACCGGCTTGGCGAGCTGACCTTCGTTCCGCACCGCGACCTTGAGCTGGCCACCGCCGTCGAGATCGGCGAGGATGTGGATGGTCTCACCCAGGTAGATCACGTCGTGCACCACGCCGGGGAGCCCGTTCTCCTCGGCGGGCACCTCGCCCGGGCGGAAGAGGTCCATCCACTCGGGTCGAATCGCCAGGTCGACGGTGGCGCCCGCCGCGATCGCGGGATGCGGGGGAACGCGGTAGCGATGCTGGCCGCGCTCGACCAGCCAGCCGGCTCCCGGCGGGTCGACGGCACGACCGG
>JBFXAS010000086.1:0-18399 GCA_050184075.1 Gemmatimonadales bacterium | reverse complement strand
GGAGGCTGGAGGGAGAAAGGTAGCCCTGGCCGGCCGTGAAGGCGGTCGCCACCGCGGCCTTGACTGACCCCTGCGAAGTCCAATATTCTATCGTCTATTAGAGAAAGGCCGGACCGTGACCGCCCGCGACCTCAAGGACACGCTCTACGCCCACTTCGCCCGCCTGGGCCACGCCCTCTCCACCCCGAAGCGGGTCGAGCTGCTGGACCTGATGAGCCAGGGCGAGAAGACCGTGGAGCAGCTCGCCGAGCAGTCGGCGACGCCGCTCAAGAACACCAGCGCCCACCTCCGGGTGCTGCGCCAGGCCCGCCTGGTGGAGACCCGGCGGGACGGACAGCGAATCTGGTACCGGCTCGCCGATCCTGGCGTCGCCGGCTTCCTCGCGGCCCTCCAGCGCCTCGGGGGCCAGCGCTATGCCGAGGTACGCGAGATCGCCGAGGCGTACCTGGACCGGCGGGACGAGCTCGAGCCGATTCCGCCGGAAGAGCTCCGGCGCCGGCTCCGGCGCGGCGACGTCACGCTGATCGACGTCCGGCCCGCCGACGAGTTCGCCGCCGGGCACATCCCCGGCGCGCTCTCCCTCCCCCTATCCGAGCTACCCCACCGGGCGCGGCAGCTGCCGAAGCAGCAGGAGATCGTGGCGTACTGCCGGGGGCCCTACTGCGTCTACGCGGTCGAGGCGATCGAGCTGCTCCGCAAGCGCGGGTTCCGCGCCCGCCGGCTCGTCGAGGGCATTCCGGATTGGCGGGCCCGGGGGTACCCGGTGGCCCAAGGAGCGGCGTCATGATCCTGCGCCAATATCTCCACACCGGACCGGTCATCGGCGCGACTGACCTGTTCGGCTGCGCCGGTCACGGCGCCGAGTATGTCTTGCACGCCTTCGCCGAGACCCGATTCCCGTTTCGCGCCGTGAAGGAGGGCGACCTGCTGCCGCTCGGCAACGTCGAGGCCCGGGTGCTGCACGTGCCGGGGCACACGCCGGAGCATCTGGCGCTCCTGGTGACCGATCGGACCCGGGGGCCCGAGCCCTGGTTCGTGCTGACCGGGCACACGCTGATGGTGCCGCCGTCGCCGGAGCGCGCCGGCGAGATTCGCTCGCGGAACCTGGGATGCCCCACACCGACCGACGTCTAAGGGATGGCGACCCGACCGGCTGCGTTCGCGGAGACTCCCCCGCCCCGGCTCGGTCTTCGAGCCAACTGGCGCCAGTTCTGGCTGCTGGTTCTGGTCAACGCCTTTGTGGGCGCGATGGTGGGCCTCGAGCGGACGGTGCTTCCCCTCCTCGCGGAGGAGGAGTTCGGGATCGCGTCGCGGAGCGCGGCACTCGCCTTCATCGCGACTTTCGGCGCGGTCAAGGCGCTGACCAATTTCGCGGCCGGACGGTTGGGCGACCTCTACGGACGAAAGCGGGTGTTGCTCGCGGGCTGGATCGCGGGGCTCCCGGTCCCCCTGCTCGTGATCTGGGCGCCGAGCTGGTCGTGGATCGTGTTCGCGAACGTGCTGCTGGGCATCAACCAGGGGCTGGCGTGGTCCACCACGGTGATCATGAAGATCGATCTGGTGGGCCCGAGCCGCCGCGGGCTGGCGATGGGACTCAACGAGTTCGCCGGCTACCTCGCGGTGGCGCTCACGGCGCTCGGCACGGGCTACCTGGCGGAGGCGTACGGGCTGAGGCCGGAGCCATTCTACCTGGGGATCGCGGTGGTGACCGCGGGGCTCGCGCTCTCGGGGCTGTTCGTGCGAGAGACGCAGCACCACGTCGGACTCGAGGGCGGCGCCGCGGTGCCAGGCGAGGTCGCGCCGACGGCGCGGGAGCTGTTCGTCCGGGCCAGCTGGCGCGATCCGGCCCTCGCGAGCGCGAGCCAGGCCGGGCTGGTCAACAACCTCAACGACGGGCTGGCGTGGGGACTCTTTCCGCTCTACTTCGCCGCGGCGGGTCTGGACGTGGCGCGGATCGGCGTGCTGAGCTTCGTCTATCCAGCCGTCTGGGGCGTGGCGCAGATCTGGACCGGCGCGCTCTCCGACCGTTGGGGTCGCAAGCCGCTGATCGCCGCCGGGATGCTGGTGCAGGCGGTCGCGCTGGGCGGCGTGGCGCTGGTCCGTGGGTTCGGCCCGTGGGTCGGCGCCGCCGCCCTGCTCGGGCTGGGCACGGCGATGGTCTACCCGACACTGCTGGCCGCCGTCGGCGACGTGGCGCACCCGCGCTGGCGCGGGGCCGCGGTGGGGATCTATCGCCTCTGGCGGGACAGCGGCTACGTCGCGGGCGCGGTGCTCGCCGGCCTGCTGGCGGATCTGGCGGGCATGGAGTGGGCAATCGGCGTGGTGGCGCTGCTGACCGCCGCCTCCGGCGTCCTGGTGCTCGCGCGGATGCCGGAGACGCTCCGATCCAAGAGCCCGATTGCGCTCGATCCCGAGCTCGCGGAGTCGCGCTCGTGAGCTGCGGGTGCGAGGCGGCTGACCGTCACTTCACCACCGGGCGCGCCGAGCAGGAGCTGGCGGCGTATCGGCGTCGCGGTCCGCGCGGCACCGCGCGGCGGATGCTGCGCCTGCTGGAGGACGCGGGCGTGCGGGCGGAGACTTTGCTCGACGTCGGGGGCGGCATCGGGGTGCTGCAGCACGAGCTGCTGGCTCGCGGGGTGCGTCGGGCCGTGCAGGTGGAAGGCGCTGGCGCCTATCTTCGAGTGGCCCGCGAAGAAAGCGCCCGCCGCGGGCAGGCGGAGCGGGTGAGCGTGCTGGAGGGTGATTTCGTCGCCCTCGCGCCCACGATCCCGCCGGCGGATCTGGTTACGCTCGATCGAGTCATCTGCTGTTACGCCGGGCTGGAGGCGCTGGTGCGCGCCTCGGCCGAGCGGGCCGGTCGCTGGTGGGCGGCGAGCTTTCCCCGGGATCGTTGGTATGTAAGGCTCCTCACGAGCTTGGAGAACCGGCTTCGAGCGCGCGCGCGAGACCCCTTCCGGACGTTCGTTCATCCCGTCGCCCGGATCCACGAGCTGCTGGGCCACTCGGGGCTCCGGCCGGTTCGGGTCAGGCGCGGGCCGGTGTGGGAGGTGGCGCTCTTTGCGCGCGACGGTTCGCCGGCGCGGCGAATGGCTAGCTGACGTCGGCGCCGCCGCGCCCTGGTCGGTGGCCTGGGCCGGCGCAGCGCTGGCAAGGAGAGGAGCCTTGGTCTACATCGATACGATTCCCGAATCGGACGCACGGGGCGAGCTGGCCGACCTCTACCGACGGCTCGCGTACGCCGACGGCTCCGTCGATGACGCGTACAAGGCCCTGTCCCTGAATCCGCGCCTCCTGGCGGCGGACGCCGCGCTCTACGACACGCTCATGTACGGCGAGTCGCCATTGTCGCGGGTCGAGCGCGAGCTGCTGGCGCTCACGGTCAGCCGGCTCAACGGCTGCGACCGATGCGTCGCACACCATGCGGCGCGCTATGCTGCGCTGACTGCCGAGGCTCCACTGGATGAGCCGAGCGGGGCGTCAGCGGCCGAGCCCGCGACCGATCGCGAACAGGCGCTCGTCGCCTTCACCACGCAGCTCACCCTGCGCCCGAGCGCCATTCGCCGCGAAGACATCGACCGGCTGCGACAGGTGGGGCTCGAGGACCGGGCGATTCTCGATGCCTGCAATGTCGTCGCGTACTTCGGCTACGCGAATCGAGTCACGCTCGGGCTCGGCATTGAGCCGGCGGCGAACGGGCCGGGCAAAGGGCAGAGGGCGTAGCGCGCGGTCGGTGTTGGCGGCGCCAGCCCGAGGGGTTCAGAGCGTTGGCGAAATGAGCGTTTGCGAAAAGGACTGATATCGGCGAGCGCTTCCTCGAGCCGTCTCGCGGCGGGTGGCCGGTCGGTGGGACGAGCCCATCGACCGGCTCTCCGCGAGGGTCAGGCGACGCGCAGCGCCTGCTGCGGATTCCCCGCGCTCGAGGCGACGCCCCGCGCCAGATGCGTCGCGAGCGCCGCCGAGATCGGCAGCCCCGTCGCGTGCTCGACGTAGAGGAACTGCCCCGCCGGATTGATCTCCAGGAAGACGTAGTCGCCGTCCGGGGTGAGCCGGAAGTCGATCGCGCCGTACTCGAGTCCGAGCCGCTGCATCAGCGCGAGGACCTTCCCGCCGACCTCGTCCGGCAGCTGGTGCGGCTGGTAGGGGATGTTGTTGAGTCGGACGTCGACCGGATACTGGCTCTGATCCATCGCCGCTTCCGCCGCGAAGATCTCCTCGCCGATCACCGTGAGCCGGAGATCGGACCGCGCCGGCACGTAGCGCTGGAAGATGACCGGCGCCAGCCGGATCTGGTCGGCGTGCCGCTCCTCCTCGGGCCGGAGGATCCGGGTCTCCCGCCAGGAGTGGAAGCTCTGGAGGAAGGGCTTGTAGATCACCCCGCCCGGATAGCGCTGCCAGAAGGCCCGGGCCTCGCCCGGATCGTTGGTGATCACGGTTTCGGGGATGCTCAGGCCCAGCGACTGCGCCAGCTCCAGCTGCCACGGCTTGTGCGCCGCCGCGGCGTCACGGACGATGTCGTTGACCCAGAGCGCCCGGCTCGCCTGCCACATGCCCTGGAAGGCGGTGGCCAGCTCGACCAGGGCGAAGTGCCGGGCCATCGGGTCCATGCCCTGGTGCGGCAGCCCGAACGCCTGGGGCCGGCGCCACCAGACCGCGGTGACGTCTTCCATGTCGATTGTGCTGCCGTCTGCCAGCCTCATGCCGAAGCGCCCGGGTGTGTCGCGGGAGAGACGCATCAGCAACGAGGCCTTGAGCGGGAACTCGGACAGGTCGAGCAGCTTGGCACTGACCCGGTGCTTGGCCAGCTCGCCAAGCACCGCCTGGGCGTGGACGTCGTTGGGCTCGGAGATGACGATGATCATCGGGCGCCCCTACCACATCATTCCGGGGAGGTTCCAGTGCGGCGGGTTGCCGAGTCCCTGGCTGGGGTCGAAGCCCTGCTCCACCCAGGTGTCGTACGCCGCCTCCTTGTAGGTGTCCCAGATCATCTCCTTCCGGGTGTCGACGATTGGATCTTTGGTCAGCTCCTTCCTGGTCCAGGGCTGGTCGGCGAAGTGATCGGTGATCACTTCCTTGACCGTGCGCGCCGTGAGGCCGCCCGCCCCCGCCGCCGCCATGGGCCCGGCGAGCTGCTGCTGCATCACCGCCGCCTGCGGCGCGTGATGCGGCGTCGCCATGATGAAGGGTGTCATCCCGCCCGCGCCTGCTCCGGCCTGGGCGGCGGCCGGATTGACCACCCACTGCCCCGGATCGCCGATCTCGATGTTCTCGCGCAGGGTACCGCCCGGCGGATCGTTCCAGAGGGTGCCGGGATCGAAGATCGGCTCCTTGATCGGCTCCTTGATGATGTCCTTCGGCAGCTCCTTGCGTGCCGGGTCCTTGATCACATCCTTGATCAGCTCCTTGAGGGGCTCCTTGATCAGCTCCTTCAGGGTGAGCCGGCCGGCGATCTTCGCGATCACCACCTCGAGCTGGGTGACCGCGTTCAATCCCGTCGCGTCGATCACCTTGTGGCGGACCACCGCGTCGATCGGCAGCTCCGCCGTTTGGCCGTCGGCGGTGGCCAGCACGAACTTGTCGGCCTCCTCGGCACGGTAGACCGTGCCCGTGACGGTGGTGGTCCGACCCGACGTCAGGTCGGCGGCGCTGGGCGCGCTCTTCACGAAGTCGGCGAAGGCCTTGTCTGACTTCTCGGCTGCCATGGGGATGCTCCTTCTCGGTGCGGGGTCAGTCGACGCGGCGAAAGAACGACGTGGCGAGGAGCGCGGGCCCGTCGGCGCGGGCGACAACGGCCCGCGCTCCGCGCCCCTGGAAGCGGTACTCGCGGCCCGTGGCGGCTCCCTCGGCCACCACCGGAACGGAGGCGAGGTACTCCAGCAGCATCGGACCCGGTTCGCCCGCCGCGGGCGGTGGCGGCTCGACCGCGCGTGGCGGTGCCGGGGCGGCCGGTCCGGCGAACGAAGCGGCTCTCGCGCGTCGAGGCTGGATCGGACCCTGGCCGCAGCATGACATGGTCGGTCTCACGGTGAGCGGTGCTCGCCCCGTCGCTCAGGGCTCGGGTCCGTTGATGATCTTGACCGGGAACAGGATCGGCCCCGTCTGGTGGACCGTGGTCCCGTTGTTCACCAGGGTCTTGTCCCACGCCCGGAGGATCACGTTGTAGGTGCACGACTCGCCGCGGTCGAGCAGATGGTTCGAGAGCGGCGGGGGCAGCGACAGCGGGTTGGTCAGCGCGTCCAGCGTCTGGAGGCTCCAACTCACCAGCGAGCCGATCGCGAGCGGCATTGGCCGGGCCGGCACCGGCGACGCCGAGTTGACCAGCTGCACCGCGCCGGGCACGCCCTGCTTGGCGAAGTGCACCGTGTAGTGGTCGAAGTTGTCGCTGGTGGGCTGGGCCAGGTTGCCGGGCTCGATCAGCTCGTCCCAGGCGTAGCCCTCGACGTTCACCGTCTTGAACATCCCGCCCTGATTCATGGTGTAGAGGTCTTCGCAAGCGGGCACGCCGCTCAAGCCGCTGATCAGGCCCTGGATCGGCTCGTTGTCGATCCAGGCCCGCTGGACGTCGTAGAAGGTGTTGCCGCTGGTGTCGATCACCTGGAGCAGCAGCGTGAACTTGCCGGTTCCGCCCTGATGGAGCGCCGGGTTGAGCCGGAAGGGCTGGAGCAACGCGTTGCTGTTCATCGAGTGGCCGTGGAGCGAGGGCACCCGCCAGCAGAAGGTGACCGTGGTGAAGTCGACCACGACCGTGATGCACTCGTTCCGGGTGCCCCAGGTGTTGATCAGCGCGCTGGGCGACGGGTCGCCGTTGAGCACGTTGTAGCTCCGCACCTGGTCCGCCGTGTAGGCGATCGGCGGCCCGCTCGGCTGCGGGATGGTCTGCGGGCCGAAATCGATGTGCGAGAGCAGCACCCAGTTGGGCCCGGGCGTGACCGCCGAGTAGGCCGCGGGCTGCGCGAAGGAGAAGGCCGGATCCGGGATCGCCCAGAGGGTGTACTCGCGGATCTTCTCGCCGAGACAGCCGTAGACGTTGGCCGCTCCCGACACGCCCACCTGCCCGCCCACCGTGGCGAGCGGGTCGCTCGAGCTGCCGCCCACGCGGAGGGGCTCGGGCGGGCTCAGGTAATCGACCGACGTCGCCCCGCCGACCCACTTGATGAAGGTTTCGTTGACCGAGAGCGAGAAGGTGGTGACGCAGGGCGGCGAGAGCTCGGAGCCGTCCGTGCCGAACACCCGGAGCGTGAGCTCGAAGGTGGTCGAGGTCAGCAGATCGACGCCCGCGTCGACCGCGCACTTGTGGACGTCCACCCAGCCGAGCGTCCCACCCGAGACCACGTAGTTGCCCTGCACCGCGGCGAGGTCCGGATTGCCGACCGAGTCGGGGTAGATCACCACGTTGGTCATCAGGTCGCCGCCCGGGTCCCGCACCTCGATCAAGTAGCGGGCGAAGAGCGCCCCCTCCGCGCTCCCCACCACCGGCTCGAGGATCCGGCCCGGCAGCACGTCGGTGTAGCCGCGGACGCAGCCAGTGGGTCCCTGGAGGTCGCAGGAGAGCCGGCGGTAGCAGTCGGCCAGGCAGCGGCGATACCAGCGGAGACAGCGAACCAGATCGCGGAGCGTGCGCGCCCGCGCCAGGCAGCAGCCGAGCCGGATCGCGCAGAGGCACCAGCAGCGGCAGAACCAGAAGAAGGCGTCCTGGCGATGCTTGGCCAGGATGTCGGCGCCGAGCAGCGCGCGCGCGGTGTCGGTGGTGAGCAGCTGCTCCAGGATCCGGACCTGCGCGTCGGCGCCCTCGTCGCAATCGAGCGAGCCGCCGAACACCTCGTCGGGAAGTCCCGCCGGAAACTCCGCCGCGGCCAGCTGATCACGGAGGTATGGCTGATAGGCCTTCGCCATCGCCTTGATCAGGTCGAGGAAGTCCTTCCGCTCGGCCGGGGTGGGCGGCTGGCTCACCGGGGCGCCCAGCACCTCGCGGACGCAGCGCCAGTAGCGGTAGAGGTAGTAGATCGAGGCGCGGAAGGTCCGGGGGCCGCGGCAGAGCAGCCAGCCGAACACCAGGCAGCAGCGCACGTGGAGCAGGCACCAGCGCCAGCGGTCGATCGGACCGAGGTACTCCCGCACGGCGGCCGGCAGCAGCTTGGGCGCCACCTCCTCGGAGGTGAACTTCGCGAACAGCGCCTCCGCCTGGGCGAACTCCTCCTCGCAGCTGGTCGGATTCGCCGCCGCGTCCTTGATCAGCGCGTCGGGGGTCGCCTGGGCCCGCTTCAGGTCGGCCTCGAGGAACGGCTTGTAGCCCTCGGCCAGCTCCTTCAACGCGGCCTTGAAGTCGTCGTCGAGCAGCTCGTCGCGCTCCTCGGCCGAGAGGTTGGCATCGGGGCGCGGATCGTCGGAATCGGAGCGGCGGGGCATCTTCGCGGGCCTCTGCGGCGAGGTGGGCACGGAGCCGAGCGCGGGACCCGGCAGGGGCGAGAGCCCAATCTCGGGCGCGACGGAGCGCGATCCCATCGGCCAGTCGATTCATTTTTGGTCCAGCAACGGATCTAGATCCTGGGGCCCACGCCTCGAGGAACGGTGACGCCTGATTGCCACCGCCCTGGCGCTCCGCGGCTGCCGTCCCCGATCGTCGTTTACTTTGGCCGCCGTTCGTGGCTATTCTCTTGCCGATTCCCAACGACCGGAGCCTCCGTGATTTCCCGACTGTGCTGCGCGGTGGTGATGGCTGCGTGGACCGCCGCTTCGACCGATTCCGCGTCGGCACAGCGCCGACCGGCCGCTCCCGATCCGCTGGCCGGCCTCGACGGCTACATCCAGGACGCCATGGCCAAGCTCAAGGGCGTTGGCCTCGCCATCGCGATCGTCAAGGACGACTCGATCGTCTATGCCAAGGGATTCGGGGTGAAGAAGCTGGGCGAGCCTGCCCCGGTCACCCCGGGGACGGTCTTTGCGGTCGGCTCCACTACGAAGGCGTTCACCACGGCCGCGTTGGGGATGCTGGTGGACGAAGGGCGGTTCGACTGGGACACCCGGGCGACCAACCTGCTCCCGGGGTTCGAGCTCTACGACCCGGCGGTCACCCGGGAGATTACGGTCCGGGACCTGGTGACCCACCGGAGCGGGCTCTCCCGCGGCGATCGACTGTGGATGGGGGGGAGCCTCTCCCGCGGGGAGGTGATCCGCCGGGTCCGCTATCACGAGCCGAGCTGGGGCATTCGGACCAGCTTCGGCTACCAGAACATCATGTACCTCGCCGCCGGCGAGATCGTGCCCGCGGTGACCGGCCGGTCGTGGGACGCGTTTCTCCACGATCGGATCTTCCAGCCCCTCGGGATGACCAGCTCGAGCACGACCGTGGCCGGCCTCGACAAGCAGCCCGACGTGGCAACCCCGCACACCGAGATCGACGGCACCCTGGTCCCGATCGAGTATCGCAACATCGACAACGTCGGTCCGGCGGGCTCGATCAACTCGAACGTGCTCGACATGGCGCAGTGGATCCGGTTCCACCTGAGCGGGGGCACGGTGGGTGGACGGGCGCTGCTGTCGCTCGAGACGCATCGCGAGATGTTCACGCCGCAGATGCTGATGCGGGCCGGCGGCACGAACGACCTGCTGTATCCCGGCGCCAACTTCCTGGCCTACGGGCTCGGCTGGTTCCTGTTCGACCTCGCCGGCCGGAAGGTGGTGGAGCATTCCGGCGGGATCGACGGGATGGTGACCGAGCTGATCATGGTCCCCTCGGAAAAGGTGGGCGTGATCGTCCTCAGCAACTCGGGCGGGTCGGCGGTCGCGTTCCCGGTCGCCCGCGCGGTCATCAACCGCTACCTCGGCGTGGCCGAGGATCCGGTGGCGACGGTCGCCCCGGTGCTCGCCATGATGGACAGCGTCGGCAAGCGGCGGGAGGACAGCGTGACGAAGGCGCGCGCGGTCGGGAAAGGGCCGTCCGCCGCGCTCGACGCCTACACCGGCGTGTTCGACAATCCGATGTATGGTCCGGCCCGGGTGCGTCTCATCGACGGCAAGCTGCTCGTGGCGGTCGATGGCCAGGAGGAGCCGCTCGATCTGACCCACTGGCACTACGACACGTTCCGGGGCGCGTCGCGCGATCAGCGGCTGGGCAAGACCTGGGTCACCTTCCGGCTCGGGAGCGACGGCGCGGTGGGCGGCCTGACGATCGACGGGCTGGAGCAGGAGTTCGTCCGCCGACCGGCGGCGGCCCTGGCCGCGGGATGCGACCCGAGCGATGCCGATCGCATCCGGCTGGCCTCGCGGCTCTCGCCGCTCGACTCGACGGCCATCTTCCTCGGCGGGCGGGCGGCGAAGGTCTGCTATTCCCGGCCGTCGGTTCGCGGTCGCCAGGTGTTCGGGGCGGCGCTGGTGCCGTTCGACTCGCTCTGGCGGACCGGCGCCAACGATCCCACCACGATCTACCTGCCGTTTCCCGTGACCATCGGCGGGCTGGCGGTGCCGGCCGGCAAGTACTCGGTCCTCACCGTGCCGGGGCGGAGCCGGTGGGAACTGGTGCTCAACCGGTCGCTGACTCAGGGGACCTCCAACTACGCGACCGCCGGCAAGCCGCACGAGCTGGGTCGGGCCACGGCGCCAGTGGAGGCGTTGGCCGAGCCGGTGGAGCAGTTCACGATCCGGGCGGAGACGAAGGGGGCGGACTCGACGGAGCTGATCCTCGAGTGGGAGCGGACGCGGGTCCGGTTCGCGGTGAAAGTGGGCGCGCCTTAGGCGACCGCGGTTGGAGCGCGGGACGTCCGTGCTCGACCTCCGAACCGCGAGCGATCGGGGCGGCCGGGAGTGGCTCTCGTCCGACCGAGGGGTCTGCGGCAGCTCGACCCGGGACGGCGCTCCACCGAGCTTCTGGCCCTCCCTGACCCGATCGTGACCAGGTCGATGACCCGCATCCTCGTCGGCCAGCCCTTCGGGCCATTCGCTTCGAGCTCGACTGACCTGCCGGTCCGCCCCGCGGTCGAGAATCGATCAGTCGTCACGCAATTCCCTGCACGGAGTCGTCACGACCTCGTCAACGTCGATCAGCCAGGTTTCTTCCCAGCTTGTGGCGGACCCGCGACCGGCCTAACGTCAGGACGTCGGAGGCTCGGAGCGCGAGGGGATCGCATGCGGCTGGTGGTGGTGGGCGAAGCTCGGATCTATCGCGAGGCGCTGGCGGAGAGTCTCGCCCGGCGGCCGGGCTTCGAGGTGGTGGGCGAGTTCGGAATCCTGCCCTCCGCGGTCGACGCCATCGCCGCGCTCGCCCCCGAGCTGGTGCTGATCGACGGGCGCGGCCGCGCCGGTCCCGAGTTGGCCCGGCGGCTGGCCGACACCGTGCCCGGCGTGAAGCTGATCGCCACCGGCGTGCCGGAAGACGCCGAGAGCCTGCTGCCGTTGGCGCAGGCGGGCGTGCAGGGCTTCGTGCTCGAGGGCGAGGGCGCCCCCGGGCTCGAGGCCGTGATCGACGCAGTGGGTCGGGTGGGGTTCTCCTGTCCCCGCCGGATGGTGCGTCAGCTGCTCAAGCGCCTGGCCACGGGCGAGCGGGCGCCGAGCCGGGCGGACGACCTCACGGCCCGCGAGCGTGAGGTGGTGGTGCTGCTCGATCAGGGCCTGAGCAACAAGGAGATCGCCCGGCGGCTCGGGATCGAGACCTCGACGGTCAAGAACCACGTCCACAACATTCTGGAGAAGCTCAAGCTGCGCCGGCGCGGCGAGGCCGCCGCGTTCGCCCGGCGGGAGCTCCGGGGCAACGGCTCGCTGATCGGATTCCGAAAGGGCGGCTAGGCCGCGGGGTGCTCACCGACCCGGATCGGCAGCGTGAGCATCGGGACCCCGGCCCATTGCAGCCTCCGCTGGAGCGCCCGCGCCGTGCCCGCGTGGAGCAGCGCGTGCCACCAGCGCTCCACCTCGAACACCAGCTTGCCGGCCACCACCACCACCCCGGCAAACTCCCGCCTCGCCTCGAGACAGAGCCGCTCCGCCTCTGCCACGACCTCGGTGCCGACGGCGGTCCGGCCGGTGGCCGCGACACCGAGCCGCCGGGCCAGCGCGGCGTACCGGGCCACCGTGTCCTCGCTCTGCCGGCGCAGCTCTTCGAGCGTGTCGCCGCCCTTGAAGTCCCCCGAGTCGATCACTCCGATCGACACGAACACCAGGTTGCCGAAGTGTCCCGGGAAGGTCCGGAGCAGGTTGAGCACGGTGTGGATCCCGACCCCGCCGAACCGCTCGACCAGCACGACTGCGGTCGGCGCGCGGCGATCGAGCGGGGCCTCGACCCTTTCGCCTGACGGCGCCGCCGCCTCCTCGAGCCCGGGCACCGACTCGAGTTCCCGATAGAGCCGATCCACGTTGGCCTCGGCGCGCCGATAGTGGCGCCGGACCAGGGCGCAGATCGCGGCCACCAGCGAGGTGACCGCCAGCGTGAGCCACCCCCCCGCCCCGAACTTCTCGAGCACCGTGATCACCAGGATCGTCAGGCAGAGCGCGAGCGTGGTCCCGAAGAGCGCGAGCCGCCGGGCGCGGCCGGCCTCTCCCGAGCGGCGCCACCAGAGCCGGGACATCGCCGCCATCGAGAGCGAGAAGGTCAAGAAGACGTTGATGGCGTAGAGCACCACCAGGTGCCCCACGTCGCCTCTCGTATAGATGATCGCGCCGAGGGCGGCCACCCCCATCAGCACGATCCCGTTCTGCGTGGTGAGTCGGTCGGAGAGCGCCGCCAACCGGTGCGGCACCCAGGAGTCGAGCGCCATGTTGGCGAGCACCCGGGGGCCGTCGAGGAAGCCGGCCTGCGCCGCCACGACCAGCAGCAGCGCCTCCGCCACCAGGGTGATGGCCACCAGCGCGCCGCCCAGCGGCCAGCCGCCCATCACCCGATCCGCCAACACCGCGTTCAGGGTCCGACCCTCGATTGGCTCGAGTCGCCAGAGCAGATAGCAGGCGAGCAGCCCCGACGCGGTGATCGCGAGCGAGAGACCCATGTACACCATGGTCCGCTTGCCGGTCTCCGGCTTGGGCTCGCGCATGATCGGGAGCCCGTTCGAGACCGCCTCGATCCCGGTATACGTCCCGCCGCCCAGCGAGTACGCCCGCACCAGCACCAACAGCATCCCGCCCCACCCAATGGTGGCGGCACCCCGCGAGAAGCCCTCGCCGGTCTCCCGGATGGTGGCGCCCAGCTCGGGCAGATGGCCCACCACGCCCGCCCCGATCAACACCGCATGGCTCAGCAGGAAGACCAGAAAGACCGGCAGCAGGGCGAGCACCGACTCGCGCACCCCGCGCAGGTTGAGCACCACCAGCAGCGCCACCAGGCCGATCACCACCGGCAGGCGGAGCCCCGCGGTGGCGACCGGCAGCAGGCTGAAGAGCGCGTCGCCCGCGGCGGCGAGCGAGATCGCGATGGTGAGCACGTAGTCGACCACCAGCGCCGAGCCGGAGACCAGCCCCGCTCGCTCGCCCAGGAGGCGGGACGCGACGACGTAGCCGCCACCCCCCGTGGGGAACTCCTCGATGATCCGGCGATAGGCCGCCGAGATCAGCAGCACCGTGCCCGCCATGATCGCCGCGAGCAGGACCGCGAGGTAGCGATGCTCGCCCAGCGAGCGGAAGGCTTCCTCCGGCCCGTAGGCGGAGCTCGAGAGCCCGTCGGCGCCGAGCCCGACCCAGGCAAGGAACGGCACCAGCGAGAGCCGGTGGAAGAGCCGCCGGTCGTGGAGGTCGCGGGGAGCGCCGAGCAACCGCCGTCGAAGGCGGGCAGCGAAGGTCGGGGCGGGTGGATCGATCATCGAGCATCTGCGCGAGGCATTCGGCCGTCACGTTACCGGCCCGCCCGCGCTCGGCGAAAGCCGGCGGCGCGAAACCTTGATGGAATCCTTATCCCGGGTGCGATAAGCTTGAGGCAGGCAGGACTGGCCTGGGAGGCCGTCGTGGGTGAGCGGAGGGAGAGCGGAGCGCGCGAGTATCTGATCGCCGTCGTGGGGGTGCTGGCCGCGACCGTGATCGGGCTCGGCGTTCGCGGCCGGCTCGCGGTGATCGACATCGCGATGCTCTTCCTGCTGGCCGTCGTCGCAGTCGCCACCCGCACCCGGCTCGGCCCCGCGCTCCTCGCCACCGCGCTCGCGATTCTCGCGTTCGACGTCGGCTTCGTCCCGCCCTACAATCGGATCACCGTCGACGACTCCGCCTATCTGCTCACCTTCACCGTGATGCTGGTGGTGGCGATCGTGATGAGTCAGCTGACCACCAGGATCCGGACCGAGGCGCAGGCGGCGCACGAGGCCGAGCGCCACGCGTCGGCGCTGTTCGAGCTGAGCCGCGCGCTCTCCGGGGTGACCGAGCGCGAGCGAGCGTTCGAGGCTGGCCTCCGGGTGATCGGCGTGGCCGGCAACGGCAGCGCCCGCCTGCTGCCCCGCCGTCCCGGCGCGGCCGAGCGCGATTGGCTCGGCGACGCCTCGGTCGGGGATCTCGAGCTTCGGGTCGCCGCCGAGTGGAGCTGGCGGCACGAGCAGCCCGCGGGCCTCGGCACCGAGCATTGCGCGGACGCGCCGGCCTTCGTGATGCCGCTGGTCGCACCGGCCGGGCCGCTCGGGCTGATCGTCTTCAGCCCGCTCGAGCCCGAGCGCTGGCCCGAGCGGGGCGAGCGCCGCACGGTCGAGGCGCTGGTCCGCCAGCTGGGCGATGCGTTGGCCCGGGTCGAGTCGGCCGAGGGGCGGCGTCGGGCCGAAGCCGTGGCCGACGCGGAGCGGCTCCGCACCGCGCTGCTGAGCTCGCTCTCCCACGATCTCCGCACCCCGCTCGGCATCATCGAGGGCGCGGCCAGCGCGCTGCTCGAGCGCGAGGCCCCGCTCGACGCCGAGGCCCGGCGCGAGCTGGCCGCGACGGTGCTCGAAGAGTCGCGCCGGATGAACCGGCTGATCGGCAACCTGCTCAACATGGTGCGGGTGGAGTCGGGCACCCTCGCCGTGCACGCCTCGCCGCAGCCGCTCGAGGAGTCGCTGGGCGTCGCCCTGCTCCGGATGGAGGAGCGGCTCGCGGAGCGGCAGGTGGACGTCGCCCTGCCGCCAGACCTGCCGCTGGTCTCGATCGACGAGCTGCTGATGGAGCAGGTCTTCCTCAACCTGCTGGAGAACGCCGCGCGCCACACGCCCGCCGGAACCCCGATCGCGATTCGGGCCTGGCCGGAGGGGGGCGAGGTGCTCATCGAAGTGGCCGACCAGGGGCCGGGGATTCCAAGCGGCCAGGAGGAGCGGATCTTCGAGAAGTTCAGCCGCGGCGGCGCCGGAGAGCCGACGGGCGGGCTCGGCCTGGGCCTCGCCATCTGTCGCGGCATCGTGCGCGCGCACGGCGGGCGGATCTGGGCGGAGCCCGGCTCGCCGGGCGCCCGGATCCGGATCGCGCTCCCGGGCGCGAGCGTGGGCTCGCTCCCGCCGTCGGAGCCCGCCGACATCGAGCTGGGATAGCGCCATGGCGAGCAAAGGCCCGCTGGTGCTGGTCGTGGACGACGAGCAGCCGATGCGGCGCTATCTCCGCGCCGCGCTCCAGGCGGCCGGCTACCAGATCGTCGAGGCGGCGACCGCGCGGGAGTGTTTGGCTCAGACGGCGGGGCGAAACCCCGAGCTGATCCTGCTCGACCTCACCCTGCCCGACGGCGACGGGTTGGAGCTGACCGTCGAGCTCCGGACGATCACCCGCGCTCCGATCGTCGTCATCTCGGCCCGGGGGCAGGAGCGCGACAAGGTGGCCGCGCTCGACCGGGGCGCCGACGACTATCTCACCAAGCCCTTCGGCACCAGTGAGCTGCTGGCGCGAATGCGGGCGGCGCTCCGGCACGCGGGCAAGGGCGCGTCGCCGGAGGAGGGCGAGTTCGCGGCCGGGCCGCTCCGAGTCGACCTCGAGCGTCGCCAGGTGTTCCGCTCGGGCGAGGAGGTTCACCTCACGCCGACGGAGTATCGCCTGCTCCAGGTGCTGGTTCGGAACGCCGGGAGAGTGGTGACCCACCGGCAGCTGCTCCAAGAGGTGTGGGGCGCGAATCGGATCGGCCAGACCCAGTATCTCCGGGTCTACCTCGCGCAGCTCCGCCACAAGCACGAGGCCGATCCGGCGCGGCCGCGGCTCCTCGTCACGGAGCCGGGCGTGGGGTACCGACTCCGCGACGACTGAGCCGGTCCGACCCGACTAGATTGTCGGCTCGCCAGCGCGTGCGATCGTTTCCTTCGCTTCGTCCGAGATTCCCGCCTTGAGCCGACTTCGTCCCCTCGTCTGCGCAGCCGCGGTGCTCCTGGCCGCGGGCCCGGCCGCCGCGCAGAGCGCTCGGCTCACCGTCGAGGTGACGGGCGAGGGGCGGCCGATCCCGGGGGCGCGGCTCTCCGCGGCGGGCCAGATCGCCGAAGCCGACCGCCTCGGCCGGGCCACGCTCACGCTCCAGCCGGGCGCGGTCCTCGTGCGAGTCGCCGCGATCGGCTGGCTCGCCGACTCGCTCTCGCTCCAGCTCGCGGGCGACACCACGATCGCGCTCGCGCTGGAGCGCGCGCCCACCGAGCTCGAGGAGATCGTGGCGTCGGTTACCCGAAGCGCCCGGCGGGTCGACGACGAGGCGATCCGGGTCGAGGTGCTCGACGCCGAGGAGATCGAAGAGAAGGTCCTGATGACCCCCGGCGACATCGTGATGATGCTGAACGAGACCGGCGGGGTCCGGGTTCAGACCTCGAATCCATCGTTAGGTGGCGCCGGGATCCGGATTCGCGGGCTCGATGGCCGCTACACCCTGGTGCTCGCCGACGGGCTGCCGCTGTTCGGCGAGCGGATCGGCGCCTTCGGCCCGCTCCAGATCCCGCCGCTCGATCTCGGCCGGGTCGAGCTGGTGAAGGGCGTCGCCTCGGCGCTGGCCGGCGGTGCGGCGCTGGGCGGGGTGGTGAATTTGGTGAGCCGGCGGCCCCAGGCGGGCAGCTCCGCCCTCCTCAACCTGACCTCGCTCGGGGGCACCGACGCGGCGAGCTATCTCGGCACCACCCTCGGGGGCCGCTGGAGCGGGTCGCTGCTCGGGGGGGTCCACACCCAGCCGCGCCGGGATCGGAACGACGACGGCTGGGCCGACGTGCCGGGCTACGAGCGGGTCGTGGTCCGCCCCAGGCTCTTCTACGACGACGGCGCCGGCGGCTCGCTGCTCGCGACGCTCGGCACCACGGTCGAGACCCGCCGTGGCGGCACGCTCGACGGCGAGGTCGCGCCCGACGGGCTTCCCTTTCCCGAGCGGCTGGCCACCACCTCGATCGACGCCGGTCTGATCGGCGGAGCGCCGTTAGGCTCGCTCACCCGGCTGAGCGTCCGCGCCTCGGCCGCCACCCGCGCGCACCGCCACCGGCTCGGCCCCCTGTCGGAGCCGGATCGCCACGTGACGGGCTTCGGCGAGGCGGTGCTGAGCCGGAGCGTGGGCCCGTTCGACCTGGTGGGCGGCGCCGCCCTGGGCTTCGAGCGCTATCGGAGCGAGCGCTACCCGGCGCTCGACTATCGTCGCTTCACCCCCGCCGTCTTCGGCCAGTTCGAGCACGGCGACGAGCGCAGCGCCGTCTCCGCGAGCCTTCGGGTCGACGCGCCCGAGGGCTTCGGCGTCGAGCTGAGCCCGCGGGTCTCGGCCCTCGTCAAGCCGGCCGACGGTTGGTCGATCCGCGCCACCGCCGGCTTGGGCTTCACCGTCCCCACCCCACTGGTCGACGAGACCGAGCGCAACGGCCTGAGCCGGCTCGAGCCGCTCGGCGAGCTGGAAACCGAGCGCGCGGTGAGCGGCGCGATCGATCTCCATGGCGAGCTGGGCTCGCTCGAATTCAACGCCAGCGCCTTCGCCACCCGGGTGAGCCGGGCCGCCCAGTTCGTCGCAGCCGAGACCCCGGGCCGATTCCGGATCGTCAACGCCGCGTTGCCGACCCGGAGCGTCGGCGCCGATCTCTCGCTCGCCTGGCGGCGCGAGGGCCTCGCGGTGATCGGCTCGTACGCCTTTGTCGCCGCGAGCGAAGACGATCCCGACGGCGGTGGCCGGCGCCGCTCGCCGCTCACGCCACGACACACGGCGGGCATGGTGGCGGTGCGCGAGGGCGAGTGGGGGCGGATCGGGCTCGAGCTCTACTTCACCGGGCCGCAGTCGCTCGAGGCCATCGACGGCGGCGGGACCAGTCCCTCGTTCCTGATCGTGGGCCTGCTGGCGGAGCGGCGGTTGGGAGGCATCAGCGTCTTCGTGAACGGCGAGGACCTCACCGACGTCCGCCAGACCCGCACCGCGCCGCTGCTTCGACCCACCCGGGCGCCGGATGGCAGCTGGACCGTGGACGCGTGGGGGCCGCTCGACGGGCGGGTCCTCAACATCGGCGTCCGCCGGAGCTGGTAGTCCGTCCGACGCTCAGCGTCCGATCGCCGCGC